>NZ_RWIN01000103.1 GCF_009761815.1 Pseudomonas sp. PB120 | reverse complement strand
GATGGAGTGTCAGACACCGCGGTGCAGACTGACACACCATCGCGAGCAAGCTCGCTCCTACACAGGGAGTGGTTTGTCGCACTATCTCAAACGCCAGCGGTCGACATCTTCACAGGCCGGCGCATGAAAGTGCCGGCGCACGTGTGGAGCGCCAATGAGCCAGGACGTCCTGATCACCGAAACCAATCGCCGCCAGTTGCAACAGATCATCGCCGGGTTGTCCGATGGCGTGATTCTGCTGGAACTCGACCAGACGATCCTCTGGGCCAATGACGCCGCGCTGGCCATGCACGGTGTCGGCCAGATCAGCGATCTGGGGGCAAATGCCCAGGAATATGCCAAGCGCTTCGCCTTGCGTTATCGCAACAATCACCCGGTTCCGGCCGATCACTACCCGATCAGCCGGGTGGCCCGGGGTGAGACGTTCAGCGATGTGCTGGTAGAAGTGATGTCGGAGCAAGACCAAGAGCGCACTTGGGTCCACAGCGTGCGCAGCATGGTGTTGGCCAACAGTGCAGGCGACCCGGAGTCCTTGGTGCTGATCATGGACGATGTCACCGAGTGGGCCAGCGCTGAGCAGCGCTTCGAGAAAACCTTCAATGCCAACCCGGCCCCGGCGGTGATCTGCCGGCTCAGCGATTTGCGCTACATCAAGGTCAATTCCGGCTTTCTGGAAATGTCCGGGTACGCCCGTGATCAAGTCATCGGCGTGTCGACCTATGAGCTGGATATCCTGGAAGGCGCTGAGAGGAAAGACCTGGCCATCGAGCGTTTGCGCGAACACGCGACCATTCCGCAGATGCAGGCTGAACTCAAGCTGCCCGATGGCAGCAGCAAACAGGTGATCGTCGCGGGTCAGCCGCTGGAGCTGAACGACGAAGACTGCATGCTGTTTTCCTTCGTCGACATGGAGCCTCGGCACAAGGCGGAAGTCGCCTTGCGCCAGAGCGAGGAGCGGTTTGCCAAGGCCTTTCGCCTGACGCCGGTGCCGATCCTGGTGTGCAGCGCCGCGGATCAAGTGGTCATGGACGTCAATGAAGCGTTCCTCGACACCCTGGCGTACCCCAGTGAAGAGGTGCTCGGCAAGACCATCGCCGAGATTGATTTTGTCCATGACAAGGGCGCCCGGACCCGGTTGTTTGCAGCCCTGGAAAAAACCGGCAGCCTGGATCGCATCGATGTTCGCGTGCGTAAAAAAGACACCGAGCTGATTGATTGCGCGGTGTCCGCCGACACCGTAAACATTCAGGACAGCCCGTGTTACCTGCTAGTGCTGATGGACATCACCGATCGCAAACGCACGGAGCTGGAGTTGGTGGCAGCGATTGAAGAGGTGATGAAAGACGCCTCATGGTTCAGTCGCACCCTGATCGAAAAACTCGCCAACGTGAAAAACGTTAACTCGCCAAAACTGCCCAGCGTTTCGTTCACCGACTTGACCGCCCGCGAGCGCGATGTATTGGGGCTGATTTGCGAAGGCCTGGCGGACAAGGAGATTGCCGCCCGATTGAAACTGGCCCCCAACACGGTGCGTAACCATGTGTCGACGGTGTATTCCAAGCTCGATGTTCACAGTCGCAGCGAGGCGATTGTGTGGGCGCGTGAACGGGGTTTGTTTGCCGCAGAGTGGCGACCAAAGGGTCAACGATAAGGTGCAAATGCACTAATTGCGGGGGTGCAAATTCGAGTGTTGGCGCAATTATGCGGTGCTTAGTCTGTGAGGGTGCGATACGGGTATTCGGCCCGGTCGTCTCCTTTGAAACAGCGACGGGACACGCGTAATGATTTATCTGGCGCAATTGCGTATGCAACTGGAGCGGAGTTTTTCGCCATTGGCCTGTGACTGCAGTGTCACGGGTGATAATTCGTTAACGGTGAAGCTCTATCACCCGGTGTCGGGGCAGGTCGATCTGGTGGTCAGTGGCTTGAACGTTTCAACCCTCAGGACACCGGAAGCGGTGGATGCCCTGATTGAAGAACTGCGTTATGAGCTGGAGAGTAACGGCTTGCATCGCCCGGGAGCACTTTCGTAGGGTGAGGTGCCCGGATTCAGGGAAATTCGACAGTGTTTTTGTTTTCTGTGACCGGAGAGTGGACTTTCCTGCGTTGTTTTGTTGTCACACCCATGTGTACATCAATTACCGCGGGTCTACCTATGAATAGTCTTGGGAAACGCGTTTTACCGCTTCTGTCATTCGCGCTCTGTGCAGCGATTCTTGGTGGTTGTGCCAGCCCACCACCACCGCCCCCCGCCGCACCGCCTCCAGATCCGGTCCGTACCTGTCAGACCAGTGAAAATACTGACGTGCAGGGCGATGCCCGGGTGGACGCGCAGGTGACGAAAACCACCACCCTGACGCGCTGTGTTACCCAATAAACGCAGGGATCAAATGTAGGAGCGAGCTTGCTCGCGATGGACGTTAACGATAACGCTTGCTTGCTGATGAAACGCGGCGTTCTTACATCCATCGCGAGCAAGCTCGCTCCTACAGGTTTATCGCTTCACGACAGGAAACCACCATCCACGTTCAGCGAAACCCCGGTGGTGTAGGTGGACGCATCGCTCGCCAGGTACAACACCGCACCCGCCATTTCGCTCGGATCCGCCACGCGCTTGAGCGGAATCTGCTGCAATGCGGTCTTCAGAATCGCGTCATTCTTCACCAGCGCCGACGCGAACTTGGTATCGGTCAGGCCCGGCAGCAGGGCGTTGCAGCGAATACCGAATTGCGCGCATTCCTTGGCGAACACTTTGGTCATGTTGATCACGGCAGCCTTGGTCACCGAGTAGATGCCCTGGAAGATGCCCGGCGAAATGCCGTTGATCGAAGCGACGTTGATGATGCTGCCGCCACCGTTTTCACGCATCAATTTGCCGGCTTCAACCGACATGAAGAAGTAGCCGCGGATGTTCACGTCGACGGTCTTCTGGAAGGCGCTGAGGTCGGTGTCCAGCACGTTGCAGAACTGCGGGTTGGTCGCCGCGTTGTTGACCAGGATGTCCAGGCGCCCGAACTGTTCCTTGATCCCGGCGAAGACCTGGCTGATCTGTTCCATTTCCCCAATGTGGCACGCGATGGCGGTGGCTTTGCCGCCCGCCGCGATGATCGCGTCGGCCACGTGTTGGCAGCCGTCGAGCTTGCGGCTCGAGACAATCACGTGCGCGCCTTGCTGGGCCAGCAATTTGGCGATGGCCTCACCGATGCCACGGCTGGCGCCGGAAACGAAAGCGATTTTGCCGTCGAGGTCGAACAACTGAGTCTTGGACATGGGTATTCCTTGTTATTGAGTCGAATGCCGGGTTGGGGCCGATGCCGTTCGGTAGGGTCGGCTTGCTGCGTTTGGTCAATAAACGCGCGTTATCGTTTACGACCTTCGCGAGCAAGCTCGCTCCTACAGGGGATCTCAGAGGCTGGATTTTTTAATGACCTGCAGGCTCATCTGCTCCAGCAGTTTGTTCATGTGAATGAACTGCGCGAAGCGTTTGTCCTGGGTCTGGCCATGGAAGAAGCGGTAGTAGATCTGCTGCACGATGCCAGCGAGGCGGAACAGGCCGTAGGAGTAGTAGAAGTCGAAATTGTCGATCTGGATGCCCGATCGTTCGGCGTAGTAATCGACGAACTCGCGGCGCGTCAGCATGCCCGGTGCATGGCTTGGCTGGCGGCGCATCAATTGCACCGGTGCCGGGTCGCCGGCTTCGATCCAGTAGGCGAGGGTGTTGCCCAGGTCCATCAGCGGGTCGCCGAGCGTGGTCAACTCCCAGTCGAGCACGCCGATGATCTGCATCGGGTTGTTCGGGTCGAGGATCACGTTGTCGAAGCGGTAGTCGTTGTGCACGATGCTGGACGTCGGGTGGTCGGCCGGCATCTTGTCGTTGAGCCAGGCTTTCACCACGTCCCAATGCGGCGCGTCCGGGGTGAGGGCTTTTTCGTAACGGTCGCTCCAGCCTTTGATCTGCCGGGCCACGTAGCCTTCGGGCTTGCCGAGGTCGCCCAGGCCATAGGCGTTGTAGTCGACCTGGTGCAGCTCGACAAACTTGTCGATGAAGCTCTTGCACAGGGCTTCGGTCTTTTCCGAGTCCAGGCCCAGTTCCGGCGGCAGCTCGGAGCGCAGGATGATCCCGTTGACCCGTTCCATCACATAGAACTCGGCGCCGATCACCGATTCATCGGTGCAGTGCACGTAGGCTTTCGGGCAATACGGAAAGCCGTCCTTGAGTTGATTGAGGATGCGAAATTCGCGGCCCATGTCATGGGCGGATTTGGCCTTGTGGCCAAACGGCGGCCGACGCAGGACAAACTCCTGCCCGGGGTATTCCAGCAAGTAAGTGAGGTTCGATGCACCGCCCGGAAACTGGCTGATCTGCGGCACACCACTAAGGCCCGGAATATGCGCCTTGAGGTATGGATCGATCAGGCTGGCATCAAGCTCTTCGCCGGTGCGGATACGGGTGGACTGGTCAGTAAGCGCCATGCTTATCCCTTCTGCTTATTCTGGAGGCCTGCGACTATTGGCTAATCTAATGCGCCCACCCGACACCCACAACCACGAGCAGCCCTTATAGGTGAGCGTGTTGCCTGCCAATCATTGTTTTTGATACACCCGTTTGAATCCAGCTCAACCAGCGACGCTGCTCATCGCCGGCGGCAGTGCAATCGGCGTCAGCACCGGCTGATTGGAGAAGAAGGCCACCAGGTTGCGCCCCACCAGTTCCACGGTGCCTTGAGTGGCTTCCGGGGAGAGACCGGCGACATGCGGCGTCAGGATGACGTTGGTCAAGGCCTTGAGGGTGTCCGGCACGTGAGGTTCGGAATCGAAGACATCCAGCGCGGCACCCGCGATCCGGCGTTGCTCCAGCGCGTTGACCAGGTCGGTGGTGACGATCACGCTGGCCCGGGCGATGTTGACGAGGAAGCCTTTGGAGCCCAGCGCCTCGAGCACATGGCGGTTGATCAGGTGTTTCGTGGTGAGACCACCGGGCGTTGCAACGATCAGAAAGTCCGAAGCGCGGGCCAGTTCGGTGGGGGTCGAGCAGAAGCTGTAGGGCACGTCGCTGCGATGCTGACGGTTGTGGTAACTCACGGTCATGTCGAACCCGTTGGCAGCACGTTTGGCGATGGCCATGCCGACGGCGCCGAGACCGAGAATGCCCAAGCGTTTGCCGGCCAGGGACGGGCGCATGATCTTTGGCCATTCGCCACGGCGCACGGCCGCGTCGCAGCGCGGGACATCACGCACCAGTGACAGCAACATGGCCATGGCGTGGTCGGCGACCGAGGACGCATTGACCCCGGCACCGTTGGTGACGGTGATGTTCCGGTCGGCGGCGGCTTGCAGGTCGACGTGTTCATAACCGGCGCCAATCACGCAGATGATCTTGAGGTTGGGCAGGGCGGCGATTTCATCTGCGTACAAGCCCAAGGGGCCGCGGGTCAGTACCGCGTCGATTTGTCCGCTGTGCCGGCTAATCGCCTCAGCGCGTTCGGCAGGCGTGGGCGCCAGTATCAGGTGAAAGCCCTGATGTTCGAGAATGGGCAGGTAGTCATTGATGGTTTCAACCAGTACCAGAACGGTTGCGGGCATGCTGGGCTCCTGTGGGCATCGGAATATCGGGGCTCGAATGTCGCATGAGAGTGCTGGCTACAACGCCGTTTGGCAAGACCATGGCTCGTGCACGTTTATAGCTTAGGCAGATGTACCGTCGGATGTGAGAAAAGTCCGCGCCGCATCGAGAATTTCATCTGACAACGCGTCGCCCTTGGTCGCGCGGGCCAGTGTCAGGGCGCCCACCATCAACGAATAGTTCACCAGCGCGGCTTTCCGATCGGCCTCTGGCTGACCTTCCCCCATCAGCGGTGCCAGCATTTTCAGCAACGCTTCAAGCCCTTGGGTGTAGGTCTGGTGCAAGCCGCTTTCAGCGCTTTCATGGCACATGTCGCCGGCAAACGCGGTGACCGGGCAGCTTTCACCGGGGTTGTCACGATTGGCCGCGGACAGGTACGGCACGATGATGCGTTCGCGGGCTGAACGGCTGTCGTCGGGATCAGCGATTTTCTGCTCCCAACGCTCCATCGATTGAGTGAACGCTCTCGAGCAGGCCTCTTTCGCCAGCGCTTCCCTGGATTCGAAGTGGCCATAGAAACCGCCGTGGGTCAGGCCCGCAGCGCCCATCACATCGACGACGCTGATGCCATGCAAACCGCGCTCGCGAAACAGGCGCGTAGCGGCCTCGACGATGATTTCGCGGTTGAGATCGGCTTGTTTGCGGGAGACTCGAGGCATGGCGACTCACTGACGTGGAGGGGTATAGATGACTGGCATCATAAGGAAATGTCGTGCGTGTGTCAGGTCGTCACCTTGCCAGGATTGCAGTCCGTGCTTTAGCCGGCAAATTGGCCGATGCCATTGCCAAACGACCAGTTCTCGCGCTTGACCTCCACCAGGTTGATGAACACGTCTTCAAGGCGCACCGCCAGTTCAGTGTTCAGGCTTTCGGCGATGGTCTTGTAGAGCAGTTTTTTCTGCTCGGTGGTTCGGCCTTCCATCAGCGTGATCTGGATGATCACCAGGTTGTCGGTGCGGTTGATGCCCATGAACGTCGGGTCATAAATGAAGTGATGTTCATCGTGTTCGACGAGGATCTGGAAATTGTCGTTCTCGGGAACGCCGATGGTGGTGTGCATCGCCGTGTAGATCAGTCTGCCGACGCGCTTGGCGAAGGTCGGGTCCTGGTTGTTTTTGATGTCGACGCGAACGAGTGGCATGAGGAGCTCCGCCTGTCAGGACTGCCGGTTGGCAGGTACGATTGAAAATACATTGTGCCAAACATTTATTAAATAGATTTTTTAAAACATCTATTTAATAAAGGGTCCCGTCAATCTGATCCGCAACACCATTCCTCAGCTAAGTCTTTGCTTCTGCTCACTAATCCCGGACAATCGCGCCCCTGTTTCGGGCAGGGCGCTGCCTGTCGGATATTTCCGACTCGCCCTGGCCGGGTAGCAAGTGACCGGAATGCGGAGATCCCACCGGATGAATGATCAGGCCAATAGCGTCGACGAACGCTATGTAGCGGCGACACCAGCGACTCTTTCGAGCTGGAATCGCCATGACACCACGTGGATGCTGGGCCTGTTTGGCACCGCCATCGGCGCCGGCACCCTGTTTTTGCCGATCAACGCAGGTCTGGGCGGCTTCTGGCCGTTGCTGGTCCTGGCCGTGTTGGCGTTCCCGATGACGTTTTTCGCGCACCGTGGCCTGACGCGCTTCGTGTTGTCCGGACGCGAAGGCGCCGACATCACCGAAGTCGTAGAAGAGCATTTCGGGATCAAGGCCGGCGCGCTGATCACCTTGCTGTACTTCTTCGCGATCTTCCCGATCCTGTTGATCTATAGCGTGGCGCTGACCAACACCGTGGGCAGTTTCCTCGAGCATCAACTGCACATCATGCCGCCACCGCGCGCCGTGCTGTCGCTCGTGCTGATCCTCGGCCTGCTGGCCGTGGTGCGTTGCGGCGAGCAGGCGATCGTCAAGGCCATGAGCCTGATGGTCTATCCGTTCATCGTGGCGTTGCTGTTCCTGGCGGTGTTTCTGATTCCGCACTGGAACGGCGGCATCCTGGCCACCGCCTCGACCCTGCCTGAACCGTCGGCGTTGCTGCACACGTTGTGGCTGGCGATTCCGGTCATGGTGTTCTCGTTCAACCATTCGCCGATCATCTCGGCGTTTGCGGTGGACCAGAAGCGTCGTTATGGCGATCACGCCGAAGAGCGCAGCTCGCAGATCCTGTCCCGTGCCCACGCCTTGATGGTGGTGATGGTGCTGTTCTTCGTCTTCAGCTGCGTGCTGACCCTGTCGCCGGCGCAACTGGCGGAGGCGAAGGCGCAGAACCTGTCGATCCTGTCGTACCTGGCTAACCACTTCAGCAACCCGACCATCGCTTTCGCAGCACCGTTGATTGCATTCGTGGCCATTTCCAAGTCGTTCCTGGGGCACTACATCGGCGCGAGTGAAGGTTTCAAAGGCCTGGTCGTGAAAAGCGGCAAGCGTCCGGCGCCGAAAACCCTGGACCGCATGACGGCTGCTTTCATGCTCGTGGTGTGCTGGATTGTCGCCACCCTGAACCCGAGCATCCTCGGCATGATCGAAACCCTCGGTGGCCCGGTCATCGCGGCGATCCTGTTCCTGATGCCGATGTACGCGATCCGCAAGGTGCCGGCCATGGCGCGTTATCGTGGTCAGGCGTCCAACGTCTTCGTGACGGCGGTGGGCCTGGTGGCGACTACGGCGTTGGTTTATTCGCTGACTGCCTGATGATTTTGCGGGGGCTGTAAGCCCGCTCCCACAGGATTTGCACGGTCCTCTGTAGGAGTGAGCCTGCTCGCGATGGGTGCGACACGGTGCTGGAAAAAACGCTGCTCTTCTAACGAAGGGCGGCGTTTTTTTATGGCGTGCGTCCGGCATACACACCCAGCCGGATAAACGGCTACCCTAGGGCCTTGATCGGCTTGTCGATCTTTCTCTGGAGACGCTTCATGCCTCATGCCCACGGTGCATCGACGCAACCCCTTGCCGATACGCCCAACCGTTGGCTGGACGTGCTGGCGGGTTTGTCGATCGCCGGTTTGTTGTTGCCCGAGGCGGTGGCCTATTCAAGCATCGCCGCATTACCACCACAGGCCGGCGTCATCGCCTTGTTTGCCGGTTTGCTGTGCTACGGATTGTTCGGCACCAGCCGGTTTGCCATTGTTTCCGCGACCTCGTCTTCGGCCGCCGTCCTCGCTGCGGCCACGGCCACGCTGGCCAATGGCGATTCAGGTTTGCGCGTCATCCTCGCCATCGGCCTGGTGCTGGTCACTGGCGGATTTTTCCTGCTCGCCGGCCTGTTCAAACTCGGCAGCGTGACCTCGTTCATCGCCAAACCGGTGCTGCGGGGCTTTGCGTTGGGCCTGGCCGTGACCATCATCCTCAAGCAGGTCGCGAGCGCCGTCGATGTGCACCTGGACGGCGCCAACCTGATTCGCTACTTGCCGCAACTGCTGGAGCAATTACCCCAATGGAATCGAGTCGGCGCGCTGGTGGCCGCCGTGGCCTTGCTGGTGCTGTGGTTGTGTTCGCGGTTCCGGCGTGTGCCGGGCGGTTTGCTGGTGGTGGCGCTCGGGATTGCGGCCGGCCAATGGCTGAACCTGTCGAGCTACGGGGTCAAATTGATCGGCGTCATCGACCTCAGTCTGGAGGTCCCGCATCTGCCGGTGTTGCCGTTCAGCGACTGGCTGCGCCTGGGCGAACTGGCGTTTGCCATGGTGATGATTCTGTACGCTGAATCCTATGGATCGATCAGCTCCTTCGCGCTGAAGCACGGTGACCGGGTGTCCTCGAACCGTGACCTGTTGGCCCTCGGCGCGGCGAACCTGCTGTCGGGCCTGTTCCACGGCATGCCGGCGGGCGCCGGTTATTCCGCGACCTCGGCCAATGAGGCGGCGGGTGCCGGTTCGCGTCTGGCCGGTGCGGTGGCGGCGGGGGTGGTATTGCTGATCGTATTGACGTTGCTGCCCTACATCGCACTCACCCCCGAACCGGTACTGGCCGCCATCGTCATTCATGCATTGGCGCGCGGCCTGAGCCTGCAGCCGCTGGGCCGTTATTTCATCTGGCGCCGCGACCGGTTACTGGTGATCTGCGCGGTCGCGGCAGTGCTGGTATTGGGTGTGCTGGACGGCTTGCTGGTGGCGGTGGCGATCAGCGTGGTGCTGATGCTCAAGCAGATGTCTTCGGCGGATATTCAGGTGCTGGGGCAAATTGGCAGCGGCCATGATTTTGTTGATCTGCAGCGTCATCCGCAAGCGAGGGAAATTCCGGGTGTGCTGATCGTGAGGCCGAGCGAAGCGCTTTTTTTTGCCAACGTGGAGCGGATTCTGGGCAATGCCTTGCGTCTGGCGCGGCACGCGCAACCGCCCGTTCACACGATTATTCTAAGCCTCGAAGAGTCTCCCGATCTGGACGGCACCAGCATCGAGGCGCTGGAAGCGTTCTTTTTGCAGGTGCGGGCCGAGGACAAGCGGCTGATTCTGGCGCGCCTCAAGCATGGGGCTAAAGTCGTTCTGTCGAAGCTGCCGGCCCAGGAGCGCGAGCAGGTCATTTTCAGCGACCTGAGCGTAGATGGCGCGGTGCAACAAGCCCTAAAGCCAAACGCATAACCCTGTAGGAGCGAGCTTGCTCCGGGCGGCGTTCCGACGATGGTGTGTCAGCATGCAACGTGTTGTCTGACACTCCATCGCGAGCAAGCTCGCTCCTACAAGAGATTGTGCGACGCCATCTTCTTGCGGACATAAAAAAACGCCGCTCATCTCGCGATGGGCGGCGTTTTTCATTGCGTTGCAGCGTTAGGCTTGAACGACCGGAATGTTGGCGTTCGCAGCAGCTTCACGGAACTCGGCAATCTGGTCGAAGGACAGGTAGCGGTAAACATCGGCCGCCATGCTGTCGATCTTGCCAGCGTATTCCATGTACTCCTCGACGGTCGGCAGGCGACCCAGGATGGAAGCAACAGACGCCAGCTCAGCCGAAGCCAGGTAGACGTTCGCGCCGTCACCCAGACGGTTCGGGAAGTTACGGGTCGACGTCGACACAACAGTCGAGTTCGGCTCTACACGTGCCTGGTTACCCATGCACAGCGAGCAGCCTGGCATTTCCATGCGTGCGCCGGCCTTGCCGTAGATGCCGTAGTAGCCTTCTTCGGTCAGCTGGTGAGCATCCATTTTGGTCGGCGGCGACAGCCACAGACGGGTTGGAAGCTGACCCTTGACCTGATCCAGCAGTTTGCCGGCAGCGCGGAAGTGACCGATGTTGGTCATGCACGAACCGATGAACACTTCGTCGATCTTCTCGCCAGCAACACTGGACAGCAGACGGGCGTCGTCCGGATCGTTCGGCGCGCAGAGCACAGGCTCTTTGATGTCGGCCAGGTCGATTTCGATGACTTCAGCGTATTCGGCGTCAGCATCGGCAACCATCAGCTCAGGGTTGGCAACCCAGGCTTCCATCGCTTGGGCGCGACGTTCCAGGGTACGAGCATCGCCGTAACCTTCGCCGATCATCCAGCGCAACAGGGTGATGTTGGAGTTCAGGTACTCGGTGATCGACTCTTTCGACAGCTTGATGGTGCAACCGGCAGCCGAACGTTCAGCCGAGGCGTCGGACAGCTCGAAAGCCTGTTCGATGCTCAGGTTGTCCAGGCCTTCGATTTCCAGGATGCGGCCGGAGAAGGCGTTCTTCTTGCCTTTCTTCTCAACGGTCAACAGGCCAGCCTGAATCGCGAAGTAAGGAATGGCGTGAACCAGGTCACGCAGGGTGACGCCCGGTTGCATTTTGCCTTTGAAGCGCACCAGGATCGATTCCGGCATGTCCAGCGGCATAACGCCGGTGGCAGCGGCGAACGCGACCAGACCGGAACCGGCCGGGAACGAGATGCCCATCGGGAAACGGGTGTGGGAGTCACCACCGGTACCGACGGTGTCCGGCAGCAGCATGCGGTTCAGCCACGAGTGGATGATGCCGTCGCCCGGGCGCAGGGAAACGCCGCCGCGGGTCATGATGAAGTCTGGCAGGGTGTGGTGGGTGGTCACGTCGATCGGCTTAGGGTAAGCCGCGGTATGGCAGAAGGACTGCATTACCAGATCGGTCGAGAAGCCCAGGCACGCCAGGTCTTTCAGTTCGTCACGGGTCATAGGACCGGTGGTGTCCTGAGAACCGACGGTGGTCATTTTCGGTTCGCAGTAAGTACCTGGGCGAACGCCTTTGCCTTCTGGCAGGCCGCACGCCTTGCCGACCATTTTCTGTGCCAGGGTGAAGCCCTTGCCGGTGTCGACAGGTGCTTGAGGCAGTTTGAACAGATCGGTAGGGCCCAGGCCCAGTTCAGCGCGAGCCTTGTCGGTCAGGCCACGGCCGATGATCAGCGGGATACGGCCGCCAGCACGAACTTCGTCCAACAGGACCGGGGTCTTCATTTCGAAGGTGGTCAGGACTTCGTCGGTGCCGTGTTTGCAGACTTTGCCAGCATGCGGGTACAGGTCGATCACGTCGCCCATGTTCATGTTGGTTACGTCGAATTCGATTGGCAGTGCGCCGGCATCTTCCATGGTGTTGTAGAAGATCGGAGCGATCTTGCTGCCGAAGCAGAAACCGCCAGCGCGCTTGTTCGGCACGTAAGGAACGTCGTCGCCGAAGAACCACAGTACGGAGTTGGTCGCCGATTTACGCGAAGAACCGGTACCGACCACGTCGCCCACGTAGGCGATCGGGAAGCCGGCGTTGCGCATTTCTTCGATCTGCTTCATCGGGCCGGTGACGCCCTGGACGTCAGGCACGATGCCGTCGCGAGCCATTTTCAGCATGGCCAGGGCGTGCAGCGGGATGTCCGGGCGGGACCAGGCATCCGGGGCAGGGGACAGGTCGTCGGTGTTGGTTTCGCCGGTGACCTTGAAGACGCGCAGGCTGATCTTGTCGGCCAGGACCGGGCGCTTAACGAACCACTCGCCGTCAGCCCAGGATTGCAGCACGCCTTTGGCGTGAACGTTGCCGTTCTTGGCTTTTTCAGCGACGTCGTGGAAAGCGTCGAACATCAGCAGGGTGTGCTTGAGTTCTTCGGCTGCGACTGGCGCCAGTTCGGCGTCGTCCAGCAGGTTGACCAGAGTGACGATGTTGTAGCCGCCTTGCATGGTGCCGAGCAGTTCAACAGCGCGTTTCTTGTCAATCAGCGGGGATTTTGCTTCGCCTTTGGCGAGGGCGGACAGGAAGCCGGCCTTTACATAGGCTGCTTCGTCCACTCCAGGCGGAACGCGATTGGTGATCAGGTCAACGAGGAAAGCTTCTTCGCCAGCCGGGGGATTTTTCAGCAGCTCGACCAGGCCTGCAGTTTGTTCGGCGTTAAGCGGCTGGGGAACGATACCCAGTGCTGCACGCTCTTCGATATGTTTGCGGTAGGCTTCAAGCACAGTTATTACCCTCATCAGTGGTCCCAAATGGGTGTCCGGGACGCTCATCCCGAAATTGCCGTACTCATGCGCTGCATGGCGTTGTGGGCCACTTAGCCAGAATTACCGACAATTCCTTACAGAAGCTGCTTTCAAAGTTTTACGCCTGCAGAACGGGAGCTGATGAGGGTTGGCGTTGGGCTTTTCCCCGCTGGAAAAACCCTTCGCCAACACCGCTCTGAAGGAACGACTGTGCTCGTGACGCTTTGAAAACAGCTTCAAACGGACATTGGCGCCTTAAAAGGCTGGCTGATTCTACGGCAAAAAAAAATTAAAGGTAAGTCAGGCTCTATTGAACTTTGGTGGGTGATGATTTTTGGCCAAAGGGCTAACATGCCGACCTGTTTTGCTTTCCCGTGCCTCCCTGACTTATGCCCAATCAGACCATCAAGACCCCCTGCGTCGGCCTCTGCTCCACTGTTTACGGTGACCTGGTCTGCCGTGGCTGCAAGCGTTTCCACCATGAAGTGATCAACTGGAACGGTTACAACGAGGAGGAAAAGCGCGCGGTGTGGCTGCGTCTGGAGCAACTGTTGTCCCAGGTGATGGCCAGCAAACTGGAAGTTTTCGATGGCCAGCGCCTGCGCCAGCAACTGGAGCAGCGCAAAATTCGCTTCGTGCCGCACCAGTCGGAATATTGCTGGGCGTATCAGCTGATCGCGCGGGGCGCGCGGGTGATCAACAACCTGGAAGCCTACGGGATGGTGCTGATGCCGGAGTTTCGCGACTGGAATTTGCCGGAATTACGCGATGCAATTGATCGGGAGTTTTTTCTGCTGTCCGAGGCGCATTACCAGCGATATATCGCCCCCGGGTTTCTAAAAGACGCCTTTGGCGGCTAAAAGCATCGCGAGCATGCTCGCTCCTACAGGGGTTTTGTGAACGATTCAAATCCCCTGTAGGAGCGAGCCTGCTCGCGATGACGTCCTCCCAGGCACCGCAACCCCTCAATGCCCCGTCGCAACCTCCTCAAGATGATCCATGATCTCGTCCGGCTTGAGCACCAGCACATCGCTCTCCACCGAATCCAGCACCACCTCCGCCGTATTGCCGATCAAGGCCCCGGATAACCCGCTGCGCGCGACAGTTCCAATCACGATCAACGCCGCCCGCAGTTTGTGCACCATGAACGGGATCAGCACGTCCGCCGGGCCTTCCGCGATATGCAGGTGCGAGTCGTCAATGTCGAACTCGGCCTGGAACGCCTTGCACTGCTCGCGATAACGGGCCTCGATGGTTTCGCTGAGCTGGAACGTCGGGTCGGCCGACGACAGCATCGGCGACGGGTGCGCGCTGATCACATGCAAGTGAGCCTTGGCCAGGCTGGCGATGTCATAGCCGTGATCGATGATGGTGTTGTGCAAGTGCCGGTGTTCGCCATCGGTATTGCCGACATCGATGGCCGCCAGAATCACTCGGTCCTTCCAGGATTCGGCGGTTTTCACCAATAGAACCGGGGTTGGGCAGGTGCGCAGCAGTTTCCAGTCTTCCGGGGTCAGCAGGGCCTTTTTCAGCGGGCTGTCGGGAAAATGCTGCTTGACCACCAAACCGCAGCCTTCGGCTTGCTGCACGTCGACGATGGTCTCATGCAGGCTTTCATTCCAGGCCTGTTCGGTGGTGACGCTGTAACCGTCCCCCAGCAGTTGATCCTTGAGCTCGCGCAGGTGCTCGGCGTGATCATGCTTCTTGTCGCAGACCAGCAGGTGCAAATGGGCCTGCGTCACCCCGGCAATCACTTTGGCGCGGCGCAAGGCCAGGCTTTCGTCTGGCGAGGGTTCGATGACCACCAGAATGCTGCGAATGGCTTGCATGATCGGGATCTCCAGAGAATGAAAAAGCATGGCGTTGCACAACTATAGTTGCTGCTCTGCATTCGGGGACTTGATGCATATCAACGGTTCGCGACTGGTGGTCTGCCGGCAGGCCGGTATAATCGGCGCCCTTCGTTTTGAACCTTTTATCCGTGAGCCCCATGATCCTTCCCGAAATTCACGAGTTCCTCGGCTGCCGTACTCCCGACGGCTGGGTCCAGGCCGCGCTGGCCGATCAGGAAACCCTGCTGATCGACCACAAGAACTGCGAATTCAAGGCCGCCAGCACGGCGTTGAGCCTGATTGCCAAGTACCACTCCCACGTCGATCTGATCAACCTGATGTCGCGTCTGGCCCGGGAAGAGCTGGTGCATCACGAACAAGTCATGCGCCTGATGAAAAAACGCAAGATCGAGTTGCGCCAGCTGTCCGCCGGACGATACGCCTCGGGCCTGCGCAAAGTGGTGCGCAGCCACGAGCCGGTCAAACTGGTGGACACGCTGGTGGTCGGCGCCTTTATCGAAGCCCGCAGCTGCGAGCGTTTCGAAGCGCTGGTGCCGCACCTGGACGAAGAACTGGGCAAGTTCTACTTCGGCCTGCTGAAAAGCGAAGCCCGGCATTTCCAGGGTTACCTGAAACTGGCCTACCAGTACGGGGACGCCAAGGACATCGCCCAGGTGATCGACAAGGTCCGCGCCGCCGAGCAGGACCTGATCGAATCGCCGGACGTGGAGTTCCGCTTCCACAGCGGCGTCCCTGCCGCCGCATAACGCTCCCGCCTGCCTAACGGCTCAAACCGAGGCGTTCATGCCAATCCGCAATGGATTCCTCGGGATAACCCTCGAACTGCTTATCGCCAGGACGTACGTCGACCTCCACCCAGGGTGCCTTGGAATCGAGCAGCAAATGTGTGTGTTCCGGCGGCACCGGCAGCGGGGTGTCGATGGCCGAGGCAAACGGGTGAATCAGCTCTGGCCATTCCGGGCTGAACAGCCATAAGCCCGAGCCGCACACCGAGCAGAAATGCCGCTCGGCGGTGCTGCGGTGGGCACGTGCGTCGCCTTCATCTTTCATTCGCGCATGGTAAACAGCGATGTGTTTGCGCCCGCGCACTTTCAGGCTGTTGGCATCGCCCGCAATATTGATCGAGTAACCGCCGCCGCCCTGGGTCTTGCGGCAGATCGAGCAATAGCAGCGTTGATACGGGTAGGGGTGGGCGCTGGTCAGACTGAACGACACCGCGCCGCAATGGCAGGAACCTTCGAGTTGCATGAGGACCTCCAGTGACTGAAGTGATCCGGATTAGCCTAGAAGATGGGGTGAAAGTGCCGACGCCTTCGCGAGCAAGCTCGGCTCCTACAGGGGATCGTCGTCGTTTATAAAACCTGTAATCACCGCAGATCCCTATGGGAGCCGGGCCTGCTCGCGATGAACGATAACGCGGTCTACCGGGTGGGCACCCGCCACAAATACCACGAAGCCACCGTGCGATACGGACTCCACCCCAGCCCGATCTCAACCATCTGCTTGCGCGTCGGCTGCACCTCCAACCCCTTCAGCCGCCGATACCCCTCACGCACGCCAAAGTCATCGGCCGGCAGAATGTCCGGCCGCTCCAGGCTGTAAATCAGCAACATTTCCACCGTCCAGCGCCCAACGCCGCGCAAGGTAATCAAGCGCTCGATCAAGTCCTCATCGTCCATGGCAAGTGCCGTCGGATAATCCGGCACCACCCCGTCCAGCGCCGCTTGGGCAATCCCCTGGATGGTCGCGATCTTGCTGCCCGAAAAGCCGCAGCTGCGCATCTGATCAAAGTCGGTTGCCAACACCTGCTCGGGTCGCGGAAACGCCCCCGCCGGAAACAAGGCCAACAGCCGGCCGACAATTGCATCCCCGGCTTTTGCGTGCAGTTGCTGATACGCAATGGCCCGCACCAGCGATTCATAAGGATCGCGCGCTGCGTGCGGTTGGTGCAGGCAAGGGCCGATGGCCGCGATGTGGCGGCGCCAGTCGTCATCGACGCCAGACAGGAACTCAATCGCGGGTTGATAAGGATCGGTCATGTCGATCAAGCGTTCCCGGCTGGCTTCAGCAGGGCGTTGACTTCCCCATAGGTAAAGGGCTTGAGGTGACTGCTGTCGAGTTTGCCGGTTTCCAGAAAACTCTTGGCCAGTCCTGCCATAGCGCCGTACAGGAACTCGGCAATGCCCGAACCGGCGCTCAACCGTCGTACCCCCAGTGCCTGCAAGGCTTGCGGCGAAGGCAGGCCCGGCAACCCGAGCACATTCACCGGCAATGTCGTGCCTTGGCACAGGGCGGCGATTTCGTACTCTGCACTCATGCCCGCCGCGAACAGTCCATCCGCACCGGCCGCCTGATACAACGCGGCGCGTTTGAGGGTTTCGGCCACCCGGTCTTCGGCGGGTACCAGGCTCTTGAGGTAAACGTCGCAGCGTGCATTGATGAACAACTTGACGCCGCGACGCTCGGCCACCTGGCGCGCAATTTCGATCTTGCGCGCCAACAGTTCAGGCGCCGATGCGCCGTCCTCGATATTGATCCCGACAGCGCCGGCGGCAAGCACCGCGTCGATGACGGAGGCAACGTGCGTCAGGTCATCGGAATAGCCGGCCTCGATGTCCACGGTCAACGGCACCGAGATCACCCGGGCGATGGATTCGACTGTCGAGACCAGGCGTTCGAGGGGCAGGGCGTTGCCGTCCGGATACCCGTGAACCCACGCCACCGCCGCACTGCTGGTGGCAACGGCCTTGCAGCCCAATTGCTCTACCAGCCGCGCACCGGCGGCATCGGCGACGTTGGTGAGAATCAGCAAACCGTCCTGGTGCAGCCTGTGGAACTGCTGGTCGAACCTGTCCATCGAAACCCTTCCCTTTGAAATAGTAGAGCGATCAGAAGGCAAGCTGCCGGGTGATCTGGACGGCTGAATTTTCCAGCCGCAGCAGGAACGCCTTGCGCGGTTGTCCTCCACCATAGCCCGTCAACGAGCCGTCTGCACCGATCACCCGGTGGCAAGGCACGACAATCGAGAGACGGTTATGCCCGTTGGCCAGCCCGACCGCGCGACTGGCACCGGGCTTGCCGAGTATCGCGGCGATGGTGCCGTAAGTGCTGGTCTGGCCGTAGGGGATTTTCGCCAGTTCGGCCCAGACCTGCCGGGAAAATTCGCTGCCCGGCAAGTGCAGAGCGACGGTGAACGCCTTGAGTGTGCCGGCGAAATACTGCGCCAGTTCTGCTTCGATTTGTTGCAAATGTGCGTTATGCCCTGGCGCCACTGCATAGCCATAACGGTTCTGCAGTGCCTCGACTTCCCGGGTCAGCGCCGGACGATCAAGAAACTCCAGCATCACCAGTCCGCGTCGTTCGGCCATCGCGATCATCGGCCCCAGCGGCGTGGTCAGGCGCGTGAACAGCAGCGGCTCGCTGTTGGCGGCGCGACCCGGTGTGATGTGGAAGGACTTTTGAAACGCATCGCGAAAACCGCTCAGGGATTCGTATCCGGAGTCGTAGGCCACGTCATCGATAGAGTTGCCTTGTTTGATCCCGCCCAGTGCCATACCCAATCGCCGGGTGCGCAGCCAGGCGTGGAACGTCATGCCGAAATGCTGTTTGAACCAGCGACGCAGCTTCAGCGGCTCGATGCCTTCGGCCAGCAACTGGGCGTCGGTCCAGCGCAATTCGGGATCGGCTTCCACGGAGGTGAGCAGGCGTTGCACCCAGTCGGGCGCGATGGCGGCAGCGTCCAGCGGCTTGCAGCGCAAGCAGGCGCGGTAACCCGCTGACAGGCAGTCGTCGGCGTGGGCGAAGAACTCGACGTTCTCCGGTTTCGGCTTGCGGGCGGTGCAGCTGGGCCGGCAGAAGATGCCTGTGGTTTTGACCGCAGTAAAAAACACCCCCTCGTAGGCGGTGTCTCGTTCGAGCATGGCGCGGACCATCTCGGCGTGGGGCGGCAGCAAAGCGTTTTGTAGGTTCATGGGTTGAGCATAGAGCGCGGGGGATGCCGCCTCCACCGGAAAATCGACAGTGAATTCCAGCTGTAGGAGCGAGGCAGTGTGTCAGTGGCCATTGATGTTGAATGTGCCGGCCCTATCGCCGGCAAGCCGGTCTCGCTCGTACAGTTTAGGTTGGTGGGGTGGTCAGGCCCGGCGTGCCATCAGCAACACCGAGGCTGCCGCCGACAGCAATCCCGCGCAGCAACGGTTGAACATCCGCTTGCCCCGTGGCTCGGCAAACCAGCGGCGCATGTGCAGGCCCATGTAGGCGTAGGCGGCGATGGCGATCCATTCCAGCACCAGGAACAACGCGCCCAGCACGGCGAACTGTGGCGTGATCGCGCGGGTCGAGTCGACGAATTGTGGCAGGAACGCGGTGAAAATCAGAATCGCTTTCGGATTGCCGGCCGCCACCAGGAATTCCTGTCGCGCCAGGGCCAGCATGCCCGCCGGCGCGCTCGTCACCACAGTTTCTGCGCCAGGGTCCGCCCGCCACAATTGCCACGCCAGATACAGCAGGTACGCCGCCCCCAGAATCTTGATCCCGTAGAACAACAACTCCGAGGTCTGCAGCACCACCGCCAGCCCCGCCGACGCCAGGGCGATCATCCCGGCGAACGCCAGCAAGCGGCCGATTCCGGCCAGGCACGCGGTGCGATAGCCATAGCGGGTCGAGTTACTGACCGACAACAGATTGTTCGGGCCTGGCGCCATGTTCAAGGCGAAGCAGGCCGGGAGGAAGAGGGTGAGGGTAGCGAGGTCCATTGCGGGGCTCCTGGTGCAAGAAGCGTATTTTTATCATGGATGGCGGGTGGTCCGGCCCATACAGCGAGTGATCGAAGTCGCCATACACTTGGTGCTATTCAGTACTCGACCTTGCTTGCGGTTATCGGGGGCTGCAAATTGCACGAGGATGATTACGTTCCAATGTAGGAGCGAGCTTGCTCGCGAAGAACTCAAGAGCGCCACGTTTAGCCAGTAAAGAAAGCGTTATCGTTGACCTCCATCGCGAGCAAGCTCGCTCCTACAACAGTTCGTTGGGCATTTTTCTTCAATACGGGGGTACCGGGCGCTCATTACCTTGAGCGCTGCTTCCATTGAATTGAAGAAGGTGTGCGATGAGTTTGATTATGTCCATGGCAGCGTTTGCGCTGGTGGCCTCGATTACGCCGGGACCGGTGAATATCGTGGCGTTGAGTTCGGGGGCGCAGTTCGGTTTCCGGGCCAGCCAGCGGCATGTGGCCGGGGCGACGCTGGGTTTTGTGCTGTTGTTGGTGCTGATGGGGTTGGGGCTGCACGAAGTCTTGCGGCATTGGCCGGCGCTGACACGGGTGGTGCAACTGGCGGGTGTAGCGTTCCTGTTATTCATGGCCTGGAAACTGGCGGCGGACGATGGTCGACTCGACGCCAAAGAGTCAGGCCGGGCCCCGTCGATGCTGTACGGCGCGGTGATGCAATGGCTCAACCCCAAAGCCTGGCTGGCATGTGTGGCGGGCATGGGCGCGTTCGTGGCTGACGGCGAAGCGCGGCTGGTCTGGCAGTTCGCGGCGGTGTATCTGGTGATTTGCTATCTGTCCGTTGGCTGCTGGGTTTATGCCGGGACTTTTCTGCGCGGCTACCTGAGCAATCAGGCGGGGATGCGGGTGTTCAATCGGGTGATGGCGTTGTTGTTGGCGCTCAGCGCGGTGTACCTGTTGTTCCCGTGAGTGCTTTTTGTGGCGAGGGAGCTTGCTCCCGCTGGGCTGCGCAGCGGCCCCAAGCCTCTGGCGACAACCACTTTTTTGGGAGTGCTGCGCCCTCCAGCGGGAGCAGGCTCCCTCGCCACAGGGTTGTGTGGGGTTCCTATCCGCGATACTGCCCCGGTGTCGCCGCCAGGTGTTGCTTGAACGCCCGCTGGAAGTGCGCCTGATCAGCAAACCCCGCTTCCAGCGCCACATCGGCGATCAGTTTGCCGTTGCGCAATTGGTCCTGTGCAAACTGAATGCGCCGGTTGACCAGGAACGCATGCGGCGTCATGCCATAACGCAGTTTGAACGCGCGAATCAGATAGGAAGGCGAAAGCTGGGCCGCCTCGCAAATGTCCTCGAGCTTGAGCATCTGTGTGCAATGGTCGCGGATGTAATCAGCGGCCCGCTCCAGCTTGAAATTGGGTTCGCGTAGCGGCGGGTCGCCGGGGTTGAGCCGTTGCTGCACCTCGGTAAAAAACTCCACCGTGGCGCTGTGTTTGCCCAGCACGTCTTGCTGCGGATCGACCAACACGTCGTACAAACCCTTGAGTCCGTCAAACAGTCGGATGTCACGAAGATGTGTGATGGCGAAACGGCGAAAGGCCAGGTCATGGCTGAACCCGAGCTGGTGCTGCAAATCGGTGAACCACGCGGTATCGACATACAACATCAGGTACGACCAGGGCTGGTCGTCGATGGGATTGCAGGCGTGGACATCGCCGGGATTCATCAGCACCACGGTGCCGGCGCTGACCTCAAATTCCGATTGCTCATGAACATACGTGCTGCGCCCGGCGGTGATTGCCCCGATGGAAAAGTGCTCATGAGAATGCCGGGTGTAGCAGACCTCACGTCCATCGGCGATGGAACGGGCTTCAATGAAAGGCAGCGCATCGTCGCGCCAGAAGCGCGGGGCCTGGTCGGCGTTTTTGGCAACGGGGTGCTTCATCGTCAGTGTCCTCGGCAAGCCAGCCCGGAGTGTATTAGCTCTCGCCGGCAAAGGCTCGCTGCAACGTGGCGATGTCGAGTTTTTTCATGGACATCATCGCTTGCATGGCGCGTTGGGATTTGGTCGTGTCGGGGTCTTTCAACATGTCCATCATGGCCACCGGCACAATCTGCCAGGACAGGCCGAACTTGTCCTTGAGCCAGCCGCATTGCTCGTTTTCGGGGTGGGCGGACAGCGCGCCCCAGAAATGGTCGACTTCATCCTGGGTCTGACAATTGACCTGAAAGGAAATGGCCTCACTGAAGGTGAACACCGGGCCACCGTTGAGCCCGGTAAATGGCTGCCCGTCGAGTTCGAAGCTGACCGTCATGACTGACCCCACAGGCCGGCCATGAAACTCCTGGCCCGCCTTGCCGTAATGGGTGGTGGCGGTGATTTTCGAATGATCGAACAGCGTGCAGTAAAACTTTGCAGCCTCTTCGGCTTGATCGTCGAACCAGAGGCAGGGTGTCAGTTTTTGAACGCGTTGCATGGTGGTTGTCCTCCCAAGTTACGCATGATGGACTTTCAGCGTAGTCAGGCTGTGGTCGTCTGGCCGTACCGTAGATCGACAAATGTGTATGCGGGTTTTGCATGAATCAGAGTCTTTATGACCTCGCTAAGAGTCATTAAGACTATTTTGAAGCGCAGTCATAATGACTCCTGCAAATCAATCTAATTGATTTATAAGAAAAAATTATCTGGCATGAGAATTGATATCTAAAACGTACAACTGACCCGCTTCAGGAGTACAAAAAATGTTCGATTTCTTCAGCAATCCTCTGAGCGTTCTGCACCTGTCGAGCAAAGTACTTGTCACTGGCCTGGCGATGCTGCTGGCCGGCATCTACGGCGCTTACCTCTACGACGGGCACATGCCGATTGCGGTGCTGGTGATGATGCACGCCATGACCATCATCGGTCCGACCCTGATCAAGATTGGCTACGTGATGCGCCTTCTGTCGCAGCACCGCTTGGGTAAAGGCCTGATCGGCGCGGTGGCCTGACATGCGCCGGCTCGCCGATACGCCCGTCTTCAGCCTCGGGTTTCGACCGTTCTTTCTTGCCGGCGCAGGGTTCGCGGCCATCGCCGTGGCCATCTGGGTCTTGTGGCTCTACGGCCGGCTGCCCGGCGCGCAACCCATCGGCGGGATGCTGGCCTGGCATCGACATGAAATGCCCTTCGGTTTCGCCACGGCGATCATCGCCGGGTTTTTGTTGACGGCGGTACCGAACTGGACCGGGCGTCCGGGGCTCAAGGGTTGGCCGTTGATTGGCCTGTTCCTGTTGTGGTTGCTGGCTCGACTGGCCTGGCTGATGCCGATTCCGGCGGGGCCGTTGCTGGTGGTGCAGATCCCTTTCCTGCCGCTGCTGGCCTTCCTGTTGGGCCGAGACCTGGTGGCAGCACGCAAGCGCGAAAATTACCCGATCTTGCTGATGATTGCGCTGCTGGCCGGCTGTCAGTTGATGACCTTGTCGGGCCTCTGGACAGATGACGCAGGCCTGCAGCGGCGGGGCGTGCTGGCGGCACTGTGGCTGGTCGGTGCGCTGATGAGCGTGATCGGCGGGCGAGTCATTCCATTCTTCATCCAACGCGGGCTGAACCGCCCTGCGACCCCGGCAACGAATCCATGGCCAACCTACGTGTTGTTAGTGAGCGGATTGCTCGCGGCGGTATCGTTTGCCGCCGGCTTGAACGATGTCCCGAGGCGTTGGTTGGCGGCGTTGTTTCTGGTGATCAGTGCATTGCATTTGCTGCGCCTGTGGCGCTGGCATGATCGGGGTATCTGGCGCGTGCCATTGCTCTGGTCGCTGTACCTGGCTTATGCCTGGCTGGCAGTGGCGACCTTGGCCATGGCGCTGTGGCACGCCGGCCTGATGTCGCAACAAAGCCTCGCCACCCATTCACTGGCGGTGGGAGGGATAGGAGGATTGATCCTGGCGATGATTGCGCGGGTCAGCCTCGGCCATACCGGGCGAATGCTGCAGCCCTCGAAAGCCATCATCGTCGGCTTTGCGCTGGTACTGATCGCCGGGGTGTGCCGCGTGTTGCTCGTGCCGTTTTCCTCGGCGGGGCTGGCCGTTTCGGCGCTGTTCTGGTGCGCAGCATTTGGCCTGTTCCTGACGCGCTACACCGGCATCCTGCTCAAGCCTCGGGTCTAGCGGCGCACACCACCCTGGTCGGCAATCCATTGCGTTGCCAGATCAATGAACGCCCGCAGCTTCGGCTGGGTCTGGGTGCGGCTGGGGAAGTACAGATACAACGCTGAGCTCAACGGCACGAAGGGTTGCAGCACCCGTTCGAGTTGGCCGTTCGCCAGTTCGTCGCTGATTTCCAGGTCGCAAGCGTAAGCCAATCCCTGGCCATTGCGGGCCACGGAGATCAGCAGCCTGCGGTCATTGACGATCACGCCACCCTCGACGCCCACGGTGAAGTCGCGTCCGTCGCGCCGAAACTCCCAACGGTGCGCAGTGCCCGAGCTGGCAAACCGAAAGCCGATGCATTGATGCCGCGTCAGGTCTTCCGGGGTGAGCGGTGTGCCGGCCTCGGCGAAGTAGGCCGGCGAGCCCACCACCGACCATTGCAGGTCGGGTGTGAGGCGCACGGCGATCATGTCTTTCTCGATGGATTCTCCCAGCCGGATCCCGGCGTCGAACCCGTTTTCCATCAGGTCGACCGTGGCGTCGTCCAGGGAAATATCGAGGGTGACTTGCGGGTAGGCCTGGCGAAACAACGGAATCAGCGGCTCGATCAACAGACTCCCCGAGAGGCGTGGCGCGGTGATGCGCAACGTGCCCATGGGTTGGTCGCGAAAACCGCTGAGCACCGCCAGGGCGTCATCGATTTCACTGGCTGCCGGACGCAAGCGGGCGAACAGGCTGGCGCCAGCCTCGGTCAATGCGACCCGGCGCGTGGTGCGCTGGAACAGCAGCACCCCGGTGCGGCGTTCGAGCAGCTTGATTGCATGGCTGACGGCCGTGGGCGTCACCGCCAATCGAGTCGCCGCGAGGGTGAAGCTTTTGTGTTCGGCCACCGCCAGAAACTCGGTCAAGCCGTCGAACGGATCGTGATTCATCTCGGGGCCATTATGAAAGAGAGTTTCATAGTGCTTGTAGCACGAGGCCATTTTTCCGATCAATCCTTCTGCGTACCTTGTGCTCACCCCAACCGCAAACAAGGAACTTCATCATGACCACTTCCCACTCTTTCAAACGTGTCTGGTTCATCACCGGCGCTTCCCGTGGCATCGGCGCAAAGATTGCCGCCGCCGCACTGGCCAACGGCGACGCCGTGGTAGCGACCGCCCGTGATGCAGCCACGGTGACGCAACGCTTCGGTACGCAACCGGCGTTGCTCGCCGTTTCGCTGGACGTGACCAACGAAGCCCAAGGCATTGCGGTCGCGAAGGCGGCCATCGAGCACTTCGGGCGTATTGACGTGCTGGTCAACAACGCCGGCTTCGGCTTGCTGGGCGCGGTAGAAGAGGCCAGCGCCGATGAAGTGCGGCGCTTGTACGAAACCAACGTGTTCGGCTTGTTGAATGTCACCCGTGCGATCCTGCCGTACATGCGCAGTGCTCGCAGCGGGCATGTGATCAACCTGTCCTCGGTGGGCGGTTATCAGTCGGGGCCGGGTTTCGGCGTGTACTGCTCGACCAAATTTGCCGTCGAAGGCTTGAGCGAAGCGCTGTACGCCGAACTGCAACCGCTGGGCATCAAGGTGACGGTGGTCGAACCGGGTTACTTCCGTACCGAATTCCTCGAAGGCAACTCCCTGGTCGAGTCCCCAGCCTCGATTGCCGACTACGACAGCACGGCCGGAGAGGTGCGCAAAATCGCCAAGGCCGTGACCCTGAACCAGCCCGGCGACCCCGACAAACTCGCACAGACCATGATCACCCTGGTGGAAGCACGAACCGCCCCGCTGCGCCTGCCATTGGGCAGTGACTGCGTCGCGGCGATCGAAGCCAAGAACACCTTCGTCGCCGATGAGTTGCAAACCTGGCGCGAAGTCTCCGTCTCCACGGATTTCTAATCCCCTACCGCACCTCTGTAGGAGCGAGCTTGCTCGCGATGGTCGCTAACGAAAACGCGTGCTACCTGGCTATACGCGGTGTTTTGTAGCCCTTCGCGAGCAAGCTCGCTCCTACAGTTTTAGTGCAGCCTTCATGTGACCGGTGGTCGATGAACCGGTCTCGCCCGGCAATTTGCGCTTAGCTGAAAGGATAACGCCGACCTTTGCTCCTATAAAAAACACCGGCGTCACCGTGAGTCCGAGGACATTCGCCATGCTGACCCTTAACATCAATGGCAAGGATCAGGAGCTCGATGTCCCCGCAGACATGCCGCTGCTCTGGGTCCTGCGCGATGTCGCGCACCTCACCGGTACCAAGTTCGGTTGCGGCATGGCCCAGTGCGGGGCTTGCACCGTGCACATCGACGGCGCGCCGTTGCGCTCCTGCATCACGCCCGCCACGGCCGTGGCCCACGGCCAGAAAATCATCACCATCGAAGGTTTGTCCACCGACGGCTCGCACCCGGTGCAACAGGCCTGGGCCGAACTGGATGTGGTGCAGTGCGGTTACTGCCAGTCGGGGCAAATCATGTCCGCTGCCGCGTTGCTGGCGAAGATCCCCAAGCCCACCGACAACGACATTGATCAGGCGCTCTCCGGCAACATCTGCCGCTGCGGCACCTACCCAAGGATCCGTGCAGCGGTCAAGCGCGCCGCTGAAATCGGTTGAGGGGGCATGATTCATGAACAGCATCAATCCGATATCCCGCCGTGGTTTTCTCAAAGGCAGTGCCGTGTTGGGTGGTGGGCTGGTGGTGGCGTTCGTCATTCCTGGCGCCCATCGCTTTGCCCTCGGCGCCGAGAATCAAGGCAACGTATTCGCACCGAATGCCTTCTTGCGCATCGGCAATGACAACAGCGTCACCGTGCTGCTCGGCCATTCGGAAATGGGGCAGGGCATCTGGACCGGCCTGACCCTGTTGATCGCCGAGGAACTGGACGCCGACTGGTCGAAAATCCGCGTCGAACATTCCCCCGCATCGGCCGCCGAGTACGGCCTGGCCGGGTTTGGCGGGATGCAGATCACCGGCGGCTCGACCTCGACCTGGATGGAATTCGACCGTTATCGCCAGGCGGGCGCGGCGGCGCGCTTGATGTTGATCGACGCGGCGGCCAAGCGCTTCAACGTCGCCCCCTCTGACATCCGTACTGAATCGGGTGTGGTGATGGCCGGCGACAACCGCGCGACGTACGGCGAACTGGCCGATGACGCCGGTAAATTACCAGTGCCGGACCCTGCCTCGATCAAGCTCAAGGACGCCAAGGACTGGAAGTTGATCGGCAAGCCGACCCAGCGCCTCGACACCCCGGAAAAAATCACCGGCCGCGCCAAATTCGGCATGGACGTGCAGTTTGAGGGGCTGATGACGGCCATGGTCGCGCGCCCGCCCGTGTTGGGCGGCAGCGTCAAATCCTTCGAAGGCGCCGAAGCGTTGGCGGTGCCGGGCGTGCACAAGGTGGTGCAGGTGCCCACGGGTGTGGCGGTGATCGCCGATCACTACTGGGCGGCGAAACTGGGGCGTGATGCGCTGAAGGTCGAGTGGGACCTGGGGCCGAATACCGGCCTCGACAGTCAAAAGCTGTTGGAAAGTTTCCGCAAACTCGCGACTACGCCAGGGGCCTCTGCCAGCAAGGCCGGCGATGCCGAAGCGGCTCTGGCCAAGGCGGCAAAAACGATTGATGTCGAGTACAGCGTGCCGTACCTGGCCCACGCGCCGATGGAGCCGCTCAACTGCACGGTGAAAATCAGCAAGGACAAATGCGAGATCTGGACAGGCACCCAATTCCAGACGCTGGATCAAATGATCGCGGGGAAAATCACCGGGCTCAAACCGGAGCAGGTCGAGATCCACACCGAATTTCTCGGCGGTGGATTCGGTCGCCGGGCCAATCCGACCTCGGATTTTGTCGCCGAAGCGGTGCAGGTGGCCAAGGCGGCGGGCGCGCCGGTGAAAACCGTGTGGTCACGCGAGGATGACATCCGTGGCGGCTACTACCGCTCGGCGTTCCTGCATCAGGCGCGGATCGGCCTGGATGCCGGCGGTTTGCCCGTTGCCTGGAAGCACGTGATGGTCGGGCAGTCGATCATGGACGGCACCGCGTTTGCGGCAACCATGGTCAAGGATGGCGTCGACAAAACCTCGGTCGAGGGCGTTGCCGACAGCCCGTACCTTGAGGACCTGGCCAATCACCAGGTGGAATTGCACTCACCGAAAACCGGCATCAGCGTGTTGTGGCTGCGGTCGGTCGGTCACAGTCACACCGCGTTCGTGATGGAATCCTTGATCGATGAACTGGCCGAGGCGGCCGGCAAGGATCCGGTGGAGTACCGGCGAACCTTGCTCAAGGCTCATCCACGTCACTTGGGCGTGCTGAATCTGGCGGTGGAGAAAGCCAACTGGAACGCGCCATTACCGGACGGTCATGCGTTGGGTGTGGCGGTGCACGAGTCGTTTGGCAGCTACGTGGCGCAGGTCGCCGAAGTGTCCCAGGACAATCTGGCGATCCGCGTGCATCGCATGGTGTGCGCGGTCGACTGCGGCATCGCGGTCAACCCGCGCAGCATCGCGGCGCAGATGGAGTCGTGCATCACCTTCGGCCTCGGCTTCACCTTGCACAGCAAGCTGACCTTCAAGGACGGGCAGGTGGTGCAGTCCAATTATCATGACTACCAGGTGCTGCGGCTCAACGAAATGCCGGTGGTGGAAGTGCACATCGTGCCCAGCACCGAAAAGCCCGGCGGTATCGGTGAAGCCGGCGTGCCACCCACGGCGCCGGCGGTGGCCAATGCGGTGTTTGCCCTGACCGGGCAGCGCTTGCGGGAACTGCCGCTGCAACTGTCGGGGGTGTGAGATGAAACGACATCTGATTCTGGGTTCGGTGGTGCTGGTCATCCTGGCGATCTACGCCTCGAGCCTGTTCGCGGACGACAAGGAAGCCTTGAAGGCGTTCGAAACCGTGCAGAAGGTTTTCCAGAGCCCACGCTGCCAGAACTGCCACATCCCCGGCGATTCGCCCTTGCAGTTCGACGCCGGCGTGCCTCATGCGATGAACGTCGTGCGTGGCATGGACGGCAAGGGTTCGGCAGGTTTGCCCTGCGCCACCTGCCACGCCGACAACAACCCGCCGGCCAGTTACGGGCCTCACGCGCCGCCGGGAGCGCCGCACTGGAGCCTGCCGCCGGCCGCGCACAAAATGGCCTGGATCGGGCTGCCGGCCGACCGCTTGTGCGCAATGATCAAGGACCGCTCCAGCAATGGCGACCGTGATTTTGCGGCACTGATCAAGCACGTCAGCGACGACAAACTGGTGCTGTGGGGCTGGAACCCGGGCGGCAATCGCGCGCCCGTGCCGGTGCCGCACGACATTTTCGTCACTCAATTCAAGCTGTGGGCGGACGCTGGAGGGCCGTGTCCTGTACAGGGAAGTTGACCGGCGGTCCGTTAACAGGGAGTGAAACCTCGGTGGACGACTCTAAAGTACATACCCGCCACTGGAGCTAGCCATGCTAATCCCAGGCAAATCGCTCAAAACCGGCGCTCGCAACGAACCCTTGCTATCGCCAACACAGGAACGTGAATTGCTGCGTGACCTGGCCCGCAAGGCCGAGCAGGAAGTCATTGGCGTGCAAATGGCGAGCATGGACGAGCTGACGCTGCTGCCCAATCGCCACGGTTTCACCGCCCTGGCCCAATTAGGGCTGGACGCCTGCCAACGGTTGCGCACACCAGCGACGCTGCTGTTTTTCGATCTCGATAACTTCAAGCACATCAACTATCTGTACGGCCGTGCCGAAGGCGACGACGCCCTGAAAACCTTCGCTGACGTGCTTCGCATCGCGTTTCGCGAAAACGATGTGATCGGCCGGCTTGGCGACGATGAGTTTGTCGCCTTGCTGACGGGTTCCAGCGCTGTGGAGCTGACCGCCATCAAGGCGCGACTCGAAGAAATCCTCGACGAACGCAACGCCACGATGCACCGCGGTTACGACATCCGCTTCAGCATCGGTCAGATCGAGTTCGACCCTGTGCGTTACGCCTCGGTGGAAGAACTGCTGGCCGATGCCGAGTTAGCGCTGAGCCACTAGGGCGATCACACATCTCCTGTGGGAGCGAGCTTGCTCGCGATGAGGCCTTGGCAGTCACCACTATTTTGCAAACAACTGTCCAATATCCTTGAACGCCTTGAACTCCAGCGCATTCCCGCAAGGATCGAACAGAAACATCGTCGCCTGCTCACCCACCAACCCCTGAAACCGAATGCCCGGCTCAATCACAAAGGCTGTGCCGAGTGCCTTCAGCCGCTCGGCCAGCGCTTCCCATTCCGCCATGCCCAGCACCACCCCGAAATGTGGCACCGGCACGTCATGGCCATCTACGGCGTTGGTATGAGCCGCTTCCTGTGAGGCGTTTTTCGGCGCCAGATGAATCACCAGTTGATGGCCAAAAAAGTTGAAATCCACCCAGTGATCACTGGAACGGCCTTCTTCGAGGCCGAAAACTTCGCCATAGAAATGACGTGCAGCCGCCAGGTCATACACCGGGATAGCCAAATGAAAAGGGGAGAGTTGCATTGATCGGCCTCAGTCGTCGGGAATTCAGCTGAGTTTAGCTCTGTGCTTTTTGATTAAAAGACGATAATTTTTGCGTCGAGCTCAAAATATTTTGATCAGTCGAGAACGCCATGCTGCGCGAACTGAAAACTTTCATCGCCGTGACCCGCTACGGCACGTTCGCGGCGGCGGGGATGCACATCGGTCTGACCCAATCGGCCGTCAGCGCGCAGATCCGTAATCTGGAACAGACCTTGGGCATCCGCCTGTTTGATCGCACCGGGCGTCAGGCGCTGCTCAATGCGGCGGGGCAACGGGCGTTGCCGATGGCCCGGGAAATGCTGGAGACCTTCAGTCGCATGGCGGTCAGCGATGACGTCAGTGAGTATCGCGGTGAACTGAAAATCGGCGCGGTGGCCACGGCGCAGACCGGGCTGCTGCCTCAGGCGCTGGTGCGGTTGAGGCAGCAAGCGCCCCTGCTGGAGCCGAAACTGGTACCCGGCGTGTCGTTGAACCTGTTGAGCCAGGTCGATACCGGGGAGGTGGACCTGGCGATCCTGATCAAGCCACCGTTCGAATTGCCCAAGGAATTGACAGCGCAGATCATTCGGCGCGAACCGTTCGTGCTGATGGTGCCGGCGGATTTGCAAGGCGATGACCCGCTGCAGTTATTGGCAGAACACCCGCACGTGCGCTACGACCGCAACTCATTCGGTGGACGCCTGGTGACGCGGTTTCTGCGTGAACAACAGATTGATGTGCACGTGGCGCTGGAGCTGGATGAACTGGAGGCCATTGTGAAGATGGTGGAGTGCGGATTGGGCATATCGCTGCTGCCGGAAGCCGGGCTCTGGCTGGAGCATGGTGCAAAGGTCCGGATCATCCCGCTGGGCGAGCACACGTTCTATCGGGAGATAGTGTTGCTCCAGCGCTATAGCCAGCGTACACAGCCGATCCAGCAACTCTTTGCCAACTGCCTGACGCCATCGGATAGCTAATCTCCGAACCCACACTGCTTGAGTCAAAGCTGAAACCATTAGAGAGACAGCAGGCAAAACACGCGTTATGTAGCAGCTGGCGCAGCCTGCGTTCGGCTGCGAAGCAGTCGTTAAATCATGCAATGCGGTACTTCAGGAAAACCCCGAACTCAGGTTTCACGACTGCTTCGAAGCCGAACGCAGGCTACGCCAGCTGCTACGGACCGTGTTGCGGCTTAACTGATCGGCATTTGCCCTTGCACGTAGTGCTGAAACACCGCACTCCAACGCGTTTCAGACGGTAGTGTCAGCCGCTACCTATCAGTTCTGATAGTTCCCCAAAGATGCATTACCGTAAATACTCAGGCCCCCCGAACTTGAAATCCAGGAGTTCCCATGCGTTCTTCACAGGCAAGGCTGCTCTGCCACTATCGCTACGATCCACTGGATCGCCTGACGAGTCACGCCCAGTCGGATGCGCTGGAGCGGCAGCGCTTTTACTGCAAAAGCCGTTTGGCAACGGAGATTGAGGGGGCGTTGAGCTATTCAGTCGTCCAGCAGGGTGATCTGCTGCTTGCCGAACAACATCGAACGGGTAACGCGCTCGACACTGCTCTGCTCGCCACCGATCAACAACGTTCGGTGCTGCATGTATTCAAAAGCAACGTTTCGCAACAGCCCATCACTTATTCACCCTATGGTCATCGACGAAATGAAAGTGGCTTGACCAGCTTGTTGGGGTTCAACGGTGAACGCCCGGAGCCGGTGACCGGGCGTTACTTGCTGGGCAATGGTTATCGGGCGTTCAGTCCGGTGCTGATGCGGTTTAACAGCCCCGACAGTTGGAGTCCGTTTGGCAGGGGGGGATTGAATGCATATGCGTATTGTCAGGGGAATCCGGTGCTCAGGACGGATCCGACAGGGCATGTGCTTATAATGCAAAGCCGAGCATTGAACGTTTTACCGCCAAAGGCACAAGGACAATTCGTTGGATACTACGTTGGAGCAAGGGCGCCTCTCCCTGGCCTCAAGAATGGCGGTACGCTTTCTGGTGCAGCTATGCACGCCAGCGGTGAGCGGCTAGGGCCAGGTCTCTATGCAACGTCAGATTACGATGTAGCAAAGGCTTTCTTGAACCGGGCTGACCCTAAAAGTAGGGCACAAATGTTCGGTGTTCACCATACCGGCGACTTTGAAGTGAGTCAGTACGGGCACGGCCTTCATCCCGATGCAGGCCTGCAGACAGTTGCGCAATCCGGATCGACCTATCGAATCCCGAATACGCAGTACGACAATCTCATTCTTACAGAGTTGTCGCCACCGCCTGCAGCAGGCGGTGCTGGAGTTGGTGTTATTCCCCCAGTTAGTCAGGCCGGGGAACAAATCGCCCGACCCTCGCCTCGCGTTCCATCGGCGGCACCTCAACCTTCAGGGCGATCTGCTGGCATTAATCACGCGTCAGCTTTAGCTTTTGCTTCCATGGGGGTGCCAAGCGCCGGCGGGTTCATTCGACTACGGAAACAGGCCTCGGCCGTGAGGCATTACCCACAATGAAAGCAAAAAAAACCCGCCTGATCAGGCGGGTTTTTTAATGGGCTATCAGAAGATTACTCTTCCAGGCTACCCATCGCAGTGGTGTTGAAACCACCGTCTACGTACATGATTTCGCCGCTGATGCCGGACGCCAGGTCCGAGCACAGGAAGGCGCCGGCGTTGCCGACTTCGTCGATGGTGACGTTGCGACGCAGCGGGGTTTGCGCTTCGTTGGCGGCCAGCATCTTGCGGAAGTTCTTGATGCCGGAAGCGGCGAGGGTGCGGATCGGGCCGGCCGATACGCAGTTGACGCGGGTGCCGTCCGGGCCCAGGGAGCCGGCCAGGTAACGGACGCCAGCTTCCAGCGAAGCCTTGGCCATGCCCATGACGTTGTAGTTAGGCATGGTGCGCTCGGCGCCCAGGTACGACAGGGTCAGCAGGCTGCCGTTGCGGCCTTTCATCATTTCGCGGCCAGCCTTGGCCAGGGCCACGAAGCTGTAGGCGCTGATGTCGTGAGCAATGCGGAAACCTTCACGGGTGGTGGCTTCGGTGAAGTCGCCGTCCAGTTGGTCGCCCGGGGCGAAGCCGACGGAGTGCACGATGCAGTCCAGGCCGTCCCACTTCTTGCCCAGCTCAACGAAAACCTTGGCGATTTCTTCATCGCTGGCCACGTCGCACGGGAAGCACAGGTCCGGGTTGGAACCCCAGCTCTGTGCGAACTCTTCGACACGACCCTTGAGTTTGTCGTTCTGATAAGTGAAGGCAAGCTCAGCGCCCTCGCGATGCATGGCGGCAGCGATGCCGGATGCGATGGACAGCTTGCTGGCGACACCGACGATCAGTACGCGCTTACCGGCGAGAAAACCCATGTGTTGCTCCTCTCTTTCAGGTTATTGCGCAGTGGCTGGTGCCAAAAAAGCGGCTTCCAGCAACTGCTGTGTATACGGATGTTGGGGGGCGGCAAAAATACGTTGCGCGTCTCCCTGTTCGACCACTTGGCCATGCTTGACCACCATCAGCTGGTGGCTCAGCGCTTTGACGACAGCCAGGTCATGGCTGATAAACAGATACGTCAGGTTGTACTTGGTTTGCAGCGAACGCAAAAGCTCAACCACCTGGCGCTGCACTGTCCGGTCGAGGGCCGATGTCGGCTCGTCCAGCAGAATCAGCGCCGGTTTTAACACCAGTGCCCGGGCAATGGCGATTCTCTGCCGCTGCCCGCCGGAAAATTCGTGGGGGTAGCGGTGCCGGGTGTCCGGATCCAGGCCTACCTCCTTGAGTGCTGCAATAATCGCTTGTTCCTGTTCCGCCTCGGTGCCCATCTTGTGGATCCGCAGGCCTTCGCCAACAATTTCGCTGACGCACATCCGCGGGCTCAGGCTGCCGAACGGGTCCTGAAACACCACCTGCATCTCCCGTCGCAGCGGTCGAACCTGTTGCTGCGTCAGGCAGTCTAGCTGCTTGCCTTCAAAACGGATCCCGCCCTGGCTGCCGATCAACCGCAAAATCGCCAGACCCAAGGTCGACTTGCCGGAACCGCTTTCTCCCACAATCCCCAGGGTCTGCCCCTGAGGCAGGCTGAAATTGATTCCGTCCACCGCTTTGATGTGGTCCACGGTCTTCTTCAGCAGGCCTTTCTTGATCGGGAACCAGACTTTCAGGTCCTCGACTTCCAGCAATGGCGGGCCAATGACATTGGTCGCCGGGGTGCCGCTGGGCTCCGCTGCCAGCAAAATCGTAGTGTACGGATGCTGCGGTGCGCGGAACAACTCTTCGCACGATGCCTGTTCGACGATGCAACCTCGCTGCATGACACATACGCGATGCGCAATTCTTCGCACAAGGTTCAAATCGTGGCTGATCAGTAGCAATGCCATGCCCAGGCGAGCCTGTAATTCCTTGAGCAATTCGAGGATTTTCAGCTGAACGGTCACGTCCAGCGCGGTGGTCGGTTCATCCGCAATCAGCAGTTCCGGTTCGTTGGCCAGGGCCATGGCAATCATCACCCGTTGGCGCTGGCCACCAGACAATTCGTGGGGCAGGGCCTTGAGCCGTTTGTGCGGTTCCGGGATGCCGACCATCTCCAGCAGTTCCAGGGTGCGTTTGGTCGCGACTTTGCCGATCAGGCCCTTGTGGAGGCCCAGCACTTCATTGATCTGTTTCTCGATCGAATGCAGCGGATTAAGTGAGGTCATGGGCTCCTGAAAGATCATCGCGATCCGGTTGCCGCGGATGTGGCGAATGGTTTTCTCTTTCAGGCTCAGCAGATCATGCCCGGCATACTCGATGGTGCCGGACGGGTGCCGGGCAAGCGGGTAGGGCAGCAGCCGCAGGATCGAGTGTGCCGTCACCGATTTGCCCGAGCCGCTTTCGCCCACCAGCGCCAGGGTTTCGCCGCGCTTGATGTCGAAACTCACGCCTTCGACGACACGCTGACTGTGGTTGCCGACGACGAATTCGACGGCGAGGTCGCGCACTTCGATCAGATTGTCCTGATTCATTTCACTTCCTCGGGTCGAAGGCATCGCGAGCGGACTCGCCGATAAACACCAGCAAACTCAACATCAACGCCAATACCGCAAACGCGCTCATACCCAGCCACGGCGCTTGCAGATTGGATTTGCCCTGGGCCACCAGCTCACCGAGGGACGGCGCACCGGGCGGCAAGCCGAAACCCAGGAAGTCGAGGGCGGTCAGGGTGCCGATGGCGCCGGTCAGGATGAACGGCATGAAGGTCATGGTCGAGACCATCGCGTTGGGCAGGATATGGCGGAACATGATCGCACCGTTCTGCATCCCGAGCGCCCGGGCCGCGCGCACGTACTCGAGGTTGCGCCCACGCAGGAACTCGGCGCGGACCACGTCCACCAGGCTCATCCACGAGAACAGCAGCATGATGCCCAGCAGCCACCAGAAATTGGGCTGCACGAAACTGGCGAGGATGATCAGCAGGTAAAGCACCGGCAACCCGGACCAGATCTCCAGGAATCGCTGCCCGGCCAGGTCGACCCAGCCGCCATAGAAACCCTGCAACGCACCGGCAATCACGCCGATGATCGAACTCAGGATGGTCAGTGTCAGCGCAAACAACACCGAAATCCGGAAACCGTAGATCACCCGCGCCAGCACATCGCGGCCCTGATCGTCAGTGCCCAGCAGGTTGTCCGCCGACGGCGGCGCGGGCGCCGGGACTTTCAGGTCGTAGTTGATGCTTTGATAGCTGAAGGGAATCGGTGCCCACAGCACCCAGGCGTCCTTGGCCTTGAGCAGTTCGCGGATGTAAGGACTCTTGTAGTTGGCTTCCAGGGGAAATTCGCCGCCGAAGGTAGTCTCCGGATAACGTTTGAGCGCCGGGAAATACCAGCCGTCGTCGTAATGCACCACCAGCGGTTTGTCGTTGGCAATCAGCTCGGCGCCGAGACTCAGGCCGAACAGCACCAAAAACAGCCAAAGCGACCACCAGCCACGCTTGTTGGCCTTGAACAGTTCGAAACGCCGTCGATTGAGCGGGGACAGATTCATCTCAATGCTCCCGGCTTTCGAAGTCGATGCGCGGATCGACAAAGGTGTACGTGAGGTCGCCGATCAGTTTCACCACCAGTCCCAACAAGGTGAAGATGAAGAGGGTGCCGAACACCACCGGGTAATCGCGGTTGATCGCGGCTTCGAAACTCATCAGCCCCAAACCGTCGAGGGAAAAAATCACCTCGACCAGCAACGAACCGGTGAAGAAGATGCCGATAAAGGCCGACGGGAAACCGGCGATCACCAACAACATCGCGTTGCGGAACACATGGCCGTACAGCACGCGGTGATTGGTCAGGCCCTTGGCCTTGGCGGTGACCACGTACTGCTTGTTGATTTCATCGAGGAAGCTGTTTTTGGTGAGCAAGGTCATGGTGGCGAAGTTGCCGATCACCAGCGCGGTCACCGGCAATGCCAGGTGCCAGAAGTAGTCGAGCACCTTGCCGCCCATGCTCAGTTCGTCGAAGTTGTTCGAGGTCAGGCCCCGTAGCGGGAACCAGTCCAGATAGCTGCCGCCAGCGAACAGCACAATCAGCAGGATGGCGAACAGGAACGCGGGGATGGCGTAGCCGACGATAATCAGCGAACTGGTCCAGACGTCGAAGTGGCTGCCGTGCCGCGTCGCCTTGGCGATCCCCAGCGGGATAGACACCAGGTACATGATCAGCGTGCTCCACAACCCGAGGGAGATCGACACCGGCATCTTTTCCTTGATCAGGTCGATGACCTTGGCGTCGCGGAAAAAGCTGTCGCCGAAATCCAGGGTGGCGTAGTTCTTGATCATGATCCACAAACGTTCCGGCGCTGATTTATCGAAGCCGTACATGTGCTCGATTTCCTTCACCAGCATCGGGTCCAGGCCCTGGGCACCGCGATAGGCGGAACCGGCCACCGACACTTCGGCACCGCCACCGGCGATGCGGCTCGTGGCGCCTTCGAAGCCTTCGAGCTTGGCGATCATCTGCTCCACAGGCCCGCCGGGGGCGGCCTGGATGATCACGAAATTGATCAGCAGGATGCCGAGCAAGGTCGGGATGATCAGCAGCAGTCGCCGAAAAATATACGCCAGCATCTGATTACTCCGTGCCCGCAGGGTCGGCTTGCAGTTTGGTTTCGACTTCTATCGCCGGTGTGACATTGGGCTTGATCCACCAAGTGGCCGTGCCGATGTCGTACTTGGGTGAAATTTTCGGATGACCGATGTGGTTCCAATACGCCACGCGCCAGGTCTTGATGTGCCAGTTGGGGATCACGTAATAACCCCATTGCAGCACGCGGTCCAGCGCCCGAGCGTGGGCCACCAGGCTTTTGCGTGAGTCGGCGTTGATCAGTTGCTCGACCAACTGGTCCACCACCGGGTCTTTCAGGCCCATCGAGTTGCGACTGCCGGGCTTGTCGGCGGCGGCGGACATCCAGAATTCGCGCTGCTCGTTACCGGGCGAGTTGGACTGCGGGAAGCTGCCGACGATCATGTCGAAGTCCCGGGAACGCACTCGGGTGATGTACTGCGAGACGTCGACCCGACGGATCACCAGATCAACGCCGAGGTCGCTGAGGTTGCGCTTGAATGGCAGCAGCACGCGTTCGAATTCGGTCTGCGCCAACAGGAACTCGATGGTTACCGGTTTGCCAGTGGCGTCGACCATCTTGTCGTCAACGATCCGCCATCCGGCCTCTTGCAACAGTTGATAGGCCTTGCGCTGTTGGGTGCGGATCATGCCGCTGGCGTCGGTCGTCGGGTTCTGGAACGCTTCGCTGAACACCTCGGCCGGGAGTTTGCTGCGGAACGGATCGAGGATCGCCAGCTGTTCGGCGTCCGGCAGGCCGGTGGCGGCCATTTCCGAGTTCTCGAAGTAGCTGCGGGTGCGCACATAGGCGCCGTTGAACAGTTGCTTGTTGGTCCACTCGAAGTCCAGCAACAGGGTCAGCGCCTGACGCACGCGCACGTCCTGGAACACCGGGCGGCGCAGGTTGAACACGAAACCTTGCATGCCGGTCGGGTTTTCGTTCGGGATCTGTTCCTTGATCAATCGGCCTTCGGTGACAGCGGGAATGTTGTAGGCGTTGGCCCAGTTCTTCGCGGCCATCTCCAGCCAGTAATCGAACTGCCCGGCCTTGAGCGCTTCCAGGGCCACGGTGTTGTCGCGGTAATAGTCGGTAGCCATCACGTCGAAGTTGTAGAACCCACGGTTCACCGGCAAGTCCTTGCCCCAATAATCCTTGACCCGTTCATAACGCACCGAGCGCCCGGCCTTCACTTCGCCGACCTTGTAGGGGCCACTGCCCAACGGGATTTCAAGATTGCCCTTGTTGAAATCACGGGTCGCCCACCAGTGTTTGGGCAGCACCGGCAACTGGCCAAGGATCAGCGGCAACTCACGGTTGTTGCTGTGCTTGAACTTGAACAGCACCGTGAGCGGGTCTTCGGCGACGGCTTCCTCGACGTCGCTGTAGTAACCGCGGTACAGCGGTGCGCCGTCCTTGATCAGGGTCTGGAAGCTGAACACCACGTCCTCGGCGCGCACCGGATGGCCGTCGTGGAAACGCGCTTCGGGCCGCAGATAGAAACGCACCCAACTGTTATCCGGTGCTTTCTCGATTTTGCCGGCGATCAGGCCGTACTCGGTGAAGGGTTCGTCGAGGCCGTGTTTCGTCAGGGTGTCGTAGATGATGCCGACATCGTCCGCCGCGACGCCCTTGTTGATGAACGGATTGAGGCTGTCGAAACCGCCGAAACCGGCCTGTCGGAAGATCCCGCCCTTGGGCGCGTCCGGGTTCACGTAGTCAAAGTGCTTGAAGTCGGCCGGGTATTTCGGCGGCTCGTTGTACAGGGTCAGGGCATGTTGCGGGGCGGCGCAGGCCAGCCCGGCGAACAACAGACCGCTGGCCTGCAGGAGCAGGGCGCGTACGGGTTTCATTGATCTTTCTCCGAAGACTTCAGCCACCACGCGCTCAGGCCCAGGGTGTAGGGCGGCGTGGTGACAAAGGCGAACCGGTTGCGGTAGGCCAGGCGATGATAATTGAGGTACCAGTTGGGAATGATGTAGTGCTGCCACAACAGCACCCGGTCCAGGGCTTTGCCGGCGGCGACTTGCTCATCGCGGGTCTGGGCTGCGAGCAGTTGTTCAAGCAAGTGATCGACCACCGGGTTGGCGATGCCGGCGTAGTTTTTACTGCCCTTGACCCCGACCTGGCTGGAATGGAAGTACTGCCATTGCTCCAGGCCCGGGCTGAGGGTCTGATTAAGGGTCATCAGGATCATGTCGAAATCGAACTGATCGAGGCGCTGCTTGTATTGGGCGCGGTCGACCGTGCGCAGTCGGGCGTCGATGCCGATGCTGGCGAGGTTCTCGACGTAGGGCTGAAGGATGCGTTCCAGGTTCGGATTGACCAACAGGATTTCCAGGCGCAACGGTTGGCCCGCTGCGTTCTGGACATGTTGACCGTTCAGTTTCCAGCCCGCTTCGGCCAGCAGGCCCAGGGCCTTGCGCAGGGTTTCCCGGGGAATGCCGCGCCCTTGGGTCTGCGGCAGGCTGAACGGCTCGGTGAACAGCCTGGCGGGCAGTTGCTCGCGATACGGCTTGAGCATCAGCCATTCATGGCCGACCGGCAGCCCGGTGGCGGAGAACTCGCTGTTGGGGTAGTAACTCATGGCGCGGTTATAGGCGCCGCTGAAGAGGGTGCGATTGGTCCACTCGAAGTCGAACATCAGCCCCAGCGCTTCACGGACTTTGGCGTCGGAGAAGTTCGCCCGGCGGCTGTTCATGAACAGGCCCTGGCTCTGGGTCGGAATCTGGTGCGGGATTTGCGCCTTGATCACATCGCCACGGGCGACGGCCGGGAAGTTGTAGCCGTTATCCCAGTTTTTCGCCTGGTGTTCGATGTAGATGTCGAATTCACCGGCCTTGAAGGCTTCGAACGCCACGTCACTGTCGCGGTAGAACTCGACTTCCATGCGATCGAAGTTGTACTTGCCGCGATTGACCGCCAGGTCTTTGCCCCAGTAGTCCTTCACCCGCTCGAAAATGATCTGGCGCCCCGGCGTGACGGACGTGATGCGGTACGGCCCGCTGCCCAGTGGCGGCTCAAAGGTCGTGGCCTTGAAATCGCGGCCTTTCCAGTAGTGCTGCGGCAGCACCGGTAATTCGCCCAGTCGCAGGATCTGCAGTGGATTGCCCGCGCGCTTGAACACAAAGCGAATTCGCAGCGGGTTGAGGATATCGACCCGCGATACTTCCTGGAGGCTGGTGCGGTACTGCGGATGGCCTTCCTTGAGCAGCAAACGGTAGGAAAACGCCACGTCGTAAGCGGTAATCGGCGTGCCGTCGTGAAAACGTGCTTCGGGGCGCAGGTTGAACACCACCCAGCTGCGATCTTCGCTGTATTCCACCGATTGGGCGATCAGGCCATAACTCGACGTCGGCTCGTCACCGGAGGGCGCGTACTGACCGGTGCCGACCATCAGCGGTTCGTTGAGTTCGTTGATGCCGTATTGCAGGAAATTGGGGGTGGAAACCGGGCTGGAGCCCTTGAAGGTGTAGGGGTTGAGCGTATCAAAGGTGCCAAACGCCATGACCCGCAATGTTCCGCCCTTGGGCGCTTGCGGGTTGACCCAGTCGAAGTGGGTAAATCTGGCCGGGTACTTGAGCGTGCCGAACTGCGCATAACCATGGCTTTCGCTGATCGTCGCACTTGCGGAGGAGCTCAAGGCCAGGCTGATCAGGAGCAGGAGGAGGGGACGCTTCAAGTCAGAGATCCGATCCAGGCGGCTTGGGCTTTGTGGGCCGTACAGTAACAGCTTGTATGGACAGGAAAAAGACACTGGGTTTCTGTCCGCCGAAGCAATCACCTTCTCTCAGCAACACCTGTGGCGAGGGAGCTTGCTCCCGCTCGGCTGCGCAGCAGTCGCAAACCTGCACACGCGGCGCATTGAAATCACATTGGCTCGAGTTTCGGGGCCGCTTCGCAGCCCAGCGGGAGCGAGCTCCCTCGCCACAGAAGCCCTTGCAGCCGCAAGAATTTCAACAGCCTTCAAATTGCGGGCAAAAAAAACCCCTGAAATCAGGGGGTTCTTTTTAGCGAGGCGAAGAAACCGTCAACATCTGCCCAGGCTTCAATGCCTGGCCAACACGGGGATTCCAGCGCTTGAGGTGCTGCATTTCAACGTTGAAACGTTTGGCAACCATGTACAGCGAATCACCTTGCTGGACCTTGTACTGGGTCTGCGGCTTCTGCTTTTCAGCTTTTGCGCTGGATTTGCTGTTCGCTGCCACGACGGTGTTGACCCGTGCGTTGCTGCGTTTGCTGGTGTCCTGCATGACCAGGGTCTGGCCGACCTTGAGGTTCTTGCCGGTCATCTTGTTCCAGCGTTGCAGGTCCTTGACGTCGACCTTGTTGGTCTTGGCAATGCTGGCCAGGTTGTCGCCACGTTTAACGCGGTACGCGCGCTTGAGGCTGGCGACCTCGGACTCGTCAGCACCTTCGAACACCGGCTTGAGCGACTTCTTGCTGATCAACTCCTCTGGACGCATGGTCGAGAGGCTGGCGGTCAGCAGTTGCGCCTTGGACGTCGGCACCAGCAAATGTTGCGGACCGTCGATGGTCGTGCGCTGTTTGAAGGCCGGATTGAGCTGGAACAGCTCGTCTTCGTCGATGTTGGCCACCTCGGCAACCTTCGACAGGTCCATGCGCTGGTTGATTTCGACGACCTGGAAATACGGTTCGTTGGCGATCGGGTTGAGGTTCACGCCATAGGCTTCGGGCGCCAGCACCACTTGCGACAAGGCCAGCAGCTTCGGCACGTAAGCCTGGGTTTCGGCGGGCAACGGCAGGTTCCAGTAATCGGTCGGCAGGCCGAGCTTTTCGTTACGCTCGATCGCCCGGCTGACTGTACCTTCACCGGCGTTGTAGGCCGCCAGGGCCAGCAGCCAGTCACCGTTGAACATGTCGTGCAGACGGGTCAGGTAATCCATTGCCGCGGTGGTCGAAGCGGTGATGTCGCGACGGCCATCATAAAATCGGGTTTGACGCAGGTTGAAATAACGCCCGGTGGACGGGATGAATTGCCACAAGCCCACCGCATCGGCCCGGGAGTAGGCCATTGGGTTGTAGGCACTTTCAATCACTGGCAGCAGCGCCAGTTCCAGCGGCATGTTGCGTTCTTCGAGGCGCTCGACGATGTAATGAATGTAGAGGCTGCCGCGTGAGCCGGCGTTTTCCAGGAAAGAAGGGTTGCTGGCGAACCAAAGGCGCTGTTGCTCGATGCGTGGGTTGACACCCAGGCCGTCTTGCAGCTGGAAGCCTTGGCGCATGCGCTCCCAGACGTCCTGCGGGATCTGCGGGCTCGGTTTCTCGCTGAGCCAGATAGGCTTCTGCTTGGCGCGAGCCGCAATGTTCGGGGTGTGTGCCGCATCGGTCTGCGGCACATGACTGGAACAGCCCGCCAGAGTGGCGGACACAGCCACCGCTATGGCTTGAACCAAGCGGGTCAATGCGTCTGAATTGATGGCTTTACGAATAGATGACGACATTGGCTGGAAGTAAGTTCCGGGCAAAAATGTCGGGCGATTCTAGAAAGCGCACCCCCTGCGGTCAACCATTCAGATATTTCGACCTGATGACAAGTCTGTTTAGAACTTATCTTTCCAAGCCCGAAGAGCAGCAAAAACCGCACTCGGAGCCCGGTTATCGGTCCCCATCCGTTCGTCCACTTTTTCTTTAACGGATGTTTCACCGGTACGCAAAAACGGGTTTGTCAGCTTTTCGAGGGCCAGGGTCGAGGGCAGCGTGATGGTTCCCACTTCACGTTGTTTCGTGACGGTGGCCAGCCGTTCGGCGGTGTGCGGGTTGCCGGGTTCGACGGCTGCCGCAAAACGCAGGTTGCTCAGGGTGTATTCGTGGGTGCAGTACACCCGCGTGTCCTCGGGCAGGGCCGCGAGGCGCGACAGCGAGGTGTGCATTTGCTCGGGCGTACCTTCGAACAGCCGCCCGCAACCGGCGGCGAACAGGGTGTCACCGCAAAACAGCAGGCCCTGGTGATAGAAGGCGATGTGCCCCAGGGTGTGGCCGGGCACGGCGAGTACGTCAAAATCGCAGCCCAGTACGCTGATGCGGTCGTTGTCCTTGAGCGCGACGTCCCGCGCGGGAATGGTTTCGCTGGCCGGACCGTACACCTTCGCGTCTGTCGCTTTTTTCAGCTGTTCGACACCGCCGACATGGTCGTGATGATGGTGAGTGATCAGAATGTCACTCAGGACCCATCCAGGGTTCGCCGTGAGCCAGGCAATGACCGGCGCGGCATCGCCCGGGTCGACTACCGCGCAGCGTCGGGTGCCGGGGTCTTGTAACAACCAGATGTAGTTGTCGGTGAAGGCGGGCAGGGCAGTGATCTGTATCATCGTCGGATTCGCCAAGCGGAAAACAATGGCGCATCTTAGAACTTCCTGGCGCGTTGGAGAATGCAATGACTGATAAAGCGTTCGCTCAGGCCGATCCAGACTGGCTGGCGTTGATCAGCGCGGCCCGTGAATGGCTGTCCGGGCCGCTCGGGCAATTTTTGCTGGACGAAGAACGGCGGATGCTCGAAGACGAGCTCGGCCGTTTCTTCGGCGGCTATCTGGTGCATTACGGTCCGTCGGCCCAGACACCGCCGTCGGCGCCGCAGGTGCAGCGCAATGTGCGCCTCGGGGCGCCGTTGCCGGGGGTCGAGATTGTCTGCGAGGAACAGGCCTGGCCACTGAGCGAGCACGCCGCCGATGTGGTGGTGTTGCAGCATGGGCTGGATTTCTGCCTGTCGCCCCACGGTCTGCTGCGGGAAGCCGCCAGCAGCGTGCGACCCGGCGGGCACCTGGTGATCATCGGCATCAACCCCTGGAGCAGTTGGGGTTTGCGTCATGTCTTTGCCCACGACGCCCTGCGCAAGGCGCGCTGCATTTCGCCGTCGCGCGTCGCCGACTGGCTGAACCTGCTGGGCTTTGCGCTGGAGAAACGCCGCTTCGGGTGCTATCGTCCGCCGATTGCGTCACCTGCCTGGCAAGCGCGTCTGGCCGGTTGGGAGCGCAAAGCCGGGGATTGGCAATTGTCCGGCGGCGGCTTCTATTTATTGGTCGCGCGCAAGATCGTGGTCGGTCTGCGTCCGGTGCGTCAAGAGCGGCGCGAGCCGATGGGCAAACTGATTCCGTTGCCGATGGCCAAGGTCAATCGCCGCAATAATATCGAGCCGTAATACACCTTTATATTTCCGGTCGGGTCACTCCCGGCCTCGGGCATCTTCGATCCTTGATCGACGAGCCACCGCATTTTCTGGATAGATTGGCATGAGCGATAGCGTTGAACTCTTCACCGACGGCGCCTGCAAAGGCAACCCTGGCCCAGGCGGCTGGGGCGCACTGCTGGTCTGCAAGGGCGTTGAAAAAGAACTCTGGGGCGGCGAAGCCAACACCACCAACAACCGCATGGAACTGATGGGCGCCATCCGTGGCCTGGAAGAACTCAAGCGTTCCTGCGACGTGTTGCTGGTGACCGACTCCCAGTACGTCATGAAAGGCATCAACGAGTGGATGGACAACTGGAAGAAACGCGGCTGGAAAACGGCGGCGAAAGAACCGGTTAAAAATGCCGATTTGTGGAAGTTGCTCGACGAGCAGGTCAATCGCCACAACGTCACCTGGAAATGGGTGCGCGGGCACATTGGCCATCACGGCAACGAGCGGGCGGACCAGTTGGCCAACCGTGGCGTGGATGAGGTCCGGGGCTTCAAGCAGGCTTGATTTCGATACCTGAAACACCCCGGCGAGCGTGTTAACATCGCCGTTTTTTGCACGAATGACCCGTTGAGAGCTGAGCACTGATGGCCACCAGATCCGTTGTACTCGATACCGAAACCACTGGCATGCCGGTGACCGACGGCCACCGGATTATTGAAATCGGTTGCGTCGAGTTGATCGGTCGGCGCCTGACGGGCCGGCATTTCCACGTTTACCTGCAACCGGACCGCGAGAGTGACGAGGGCGCCATCGGCGTCCACGGCATCACCAACGAGTTCCTGGTGGGTAAGCCGCGTTTCACTGAAGTGGCCGATGAGTTCTTCGAATTCATCAAGGGCGCGCAGCTGATCATTCATAACGCGGCGTTCGACGTTGGCTTCATCAACAACGAATTCGCCCTGATGGGCCAGCACGATCGCGCGGACATCACCCAGCACTGCTCGATCCTCGACACCCTGATGATGGCCCGGGAACGTCACCCCGGGCAGCGCAACAGCCTCGATGCGTTGTGCAAACGCTATGGCGTCGACAACTCCGGCCGCGAACTCCACGGCGCATTGCTCGACTCCGAGATTCTCGCCGACGTTTACCTGACCATGACCGGGGGCCAGACCAGCCTGTCGCTGGCGGGTAACGCCTCCGATGGCAACGGTTCGGGTGAAGGTGCGGACAACTCCGCGACCGAAATCCGCCGTCTGCCGGCTGATCGCCAACCGACCCGGATCATCCGCGCCAGTGAAGACGACCTGGCTCGGCACGTGACGCGTCTGGAAGCCATCGCCAAATCCGCCGGTGCACCGTCGTTGTGGCAACAATTGGTCGAGGCGAAGGCCCAGGCCTGAGCCACTCATGAATGCAAGGGGCTTTTGTGGCGAGGGAGCTTGCTCCCGCTCGGCTGCGCAGCAGTCGTAAACCCTGTCGCCCCGTACCCACTGAAGAATACAGGGGGGCGCTTCACAACCCAGCGGGACGATGCGGCGTTCCGACAAGCTCCCTCGCCACAGGTTGTTAACTGCTGTGCCCGGTTTTTCCGCTTCGTTATGGTGCGCCCACCGACCCGCTTTCGGGCACGCCTCTCGCCACAACCGCTCCAACCCTCTACCCTGAGGTGATTGGCAAGCCAAGGCTTGCCGCCTCAGGACACTGAGCCCCATGTATAAAGATTTGAAATTCCCGGTCCTGATCGTCCACCGCGACATCAAGGCCGACACCGTTGCCGGTGACCGCGTGCGGGGCATCGCCCGCGAGCTGGAACAGGAAGGCTTCAGCATCGTTTCGGCGGTGAACTACACGGAAGGACGTCTGGTGGCTTCAACCCACCATGGCCTTTCCTGCATGTTGATCGCGTCTGAAGACGCCAGCGCCCATTCTCATTTGTTACAGAACATGGCCGAATTGATCGGTCTCGCGCGGGTTCGTGCACCGGATCTGCCGATCTTCGCTCTCGGTGAACAAGTCACCCTGGAAAACGCCCCGGCCGACGCCATGGACGAGCTTAACCAGCTGCGCGGCATTCTCTATCTGTTCGAAGACACCGTGCCCTTTCTGGCGCGGCAGGTGGCGCGAGCGGCGCGCAAGTACCTCGATGGCCTGCTGCCGCCTTTTTTCAAGGCCCTGGTCCAGCACACCGCCGACTCCAACTATTCCTGGCACACCCCCGGTCATGGCGGCGGCGTGGCGTATCATAAAAGCCCGGTAGGCCAGGCGTTTCACCAGTTTTTTGGGGAAAATACCCTGCGTTCGGATTTGTCGGTGTCGGTGCCGGAGCTCGGTTCGCTGCTGGATCACACCGGCCCGCTGGCCGAGGCGGAGGCTCGCGCAGCCCGTAACTTCGGGGCCGATCACACGTTTTTCGTGATCAATGGCACGTCGACTGCAAACAAGATCGTCTGGCATTCGATGGTTGCCCGCGATGACCTGGTGTTGGTGGACCGCAATTGCCACAAGTCGGTGTTGCACTCGATCATCATGACCGGCGCCATCCCGCTGTATTTGTGTCCTGAGCGTAATGAGCTGGGGATCATCGGGCCGATCCCGCTCAGCGAGTTCAGTCGCGAATCGATTCAGGCCAAGATCGACGCCAGCCCGTTGACCCAGGGGCGTGAGCTCAAGGTCAAACTCGCGGTGGTGACCAATTCGACGTATGACGGCCTCTGCTACAACGCCGAGCTGATCAAACAGAGCCTGGGCAACAGCGTCGAGGTGCTGCACTTCGACGAAGCCTGGTACGCCTACGCCGCGTTTCACGAGTTTTTCTCGGGGCGTTACGGCATGGGCACCTCCCGCAGCGAAGACAGCCCGCTGGTGTTCACCACCCATTCCACGCACAAATTGCTGGCGGCGTTCAGTCAGGCCTCGATGATCCATGTCCAGGACGGTGGCGCGCGGCAACTGGACCGTGACCGCTTCAACGAAGCCTTCATGATGCACATCTCGACATCGCCGCAGTACAGCATCATCGCGTCGCTCGACGTGGCCTCGGCCATGATGGAAGGCCCGGCCGGGCGCTCGTTGTTGCAGGAAATGTTTGATGAGGCCCTGAGTTTTCGCCGGGCCCTGGCCAATCTGCGCCAGCATATCGCGGCGGACGACTGGTGGTTCTCTATCTGGCAGCCACCGTCGGTGGAAGGTATTGATCGCGTGGTCACCGAAGACTGGCTGCTGCAGACCGATGCCGACTGGCACGGCTTTGGTGGCGTCACCGACGACTACGTGCTGCTCGATCCGATCAAAGTCACCCTGGTGATGCCCGGCCTGACCGCGGGCGGCGCGTTGAGCGAGCGCGGGATTCCGGCGGCGGTGGTCAGCAAATTCCTCTGGGAGCGGGGGCTGGTGGTTGAAAAGACCGGGTTGTATTCGTTCCTGGTGCTGTTCTCCATGGGCATCACCAAGGGCAAATGGAGCACGTTGCTGACCGAATTGCTGGAGTTCAAACGCAGCTACGACGCCAATGTCAGTCTGGCAACTTGCCTGCCGTGCGTGGCGCAACAGAAAGTTGGGCGCTACCAGGGCATGGGTTTGCGCGATCTGTGTGATCAATTGCACGCCTGTTACCGCAGCAATGCCACGGCCAAACACCTCAAGCGCATGTACACGGTCCTCCCGGAAATCGCGATGAAGCCCGCAGACGCCTATGATCAGTTGGTGCGTGGCGACGTTGAAGCGGTTTCGATCGATGCTCTGGATGGGCGAATCGCGGCCGTGATGCTGGTGCCATACCCGCCGGGGATCCCGTTGATCATGCCCGGCGAGCGTTTCACCGAGTCGACGCGCTCGATCATCGATTACCTGGCGTTTGCCCGTACATTCGACAGCAGCTTCCCGGGGTTTGTCGCTGATGTGCACGGCTTGCAACACGAAGACGAGGGCAATGGACGGCACTACACCGTCGATTGCATCAAGGAATGAGGACCTTTCCCAGTATGCAACCGCTCATGAATCCAAAATACCCAGGGCTGTCCGTGCGTGTAGCCGACGATGGCTTCGCCGCGTACATCTGGGGCAGCGATTTCAGCTTTGAAGTCGCGGCCTATGGCGCGCCCGAAATCGGTAAACCGGTCGACCAGTGGCCGGTTACGCCCATCACGCCTTATCGCAAGTGCTACGGCATTGATCCCGAGGAGTTCGGCAGTTTCCGTGATGCCCCGGACAGCGCCATTTTCATGGCTTTTCTCGACGATGAGCCGGTCGGCCATCTGGTGGTCAGTACCAACTGGAACGGCTTTGCCCATATCGACGAACTGGCGGTGCATGCGCCAGCGCGCCGGCATGGCGTGGCCAAGGCGTTGCTCGATGTAGCGCAGTTCTGGAGTCGCAAAAAGAAACTGCCGGGCATCATGCTCGAGACCCAGAACAACAACCTTGGGGCCTGCCGGCTCTATGAACGATGCGGTTACGTGATTGGCGGAATCGATCACCTGCGTTATCGCGGTATCGACCCGAACACCGCCGAAGTGGCACTGTTCTGGTATCGATTGTTCGATAACCCGCTGGAAAACCCGCTCAGTTCGCCAGCATCGCCGCGGCTTGTTCCGTAACGATGTCCAGCAGAAGCTGAACAGCCGCCGACGGCCCTCCGTTCTTGAGGGTCAAGGCATACACGATGACCGGCACGGCTGGCGCCAGCGGGCAGGCATCCAGACCCGCCGAGCGGGCGCCGAGGGCGGTGAACGGGTCGACGATGGCCAGGCCTTCACCGGCCTCGACCATGCTGCGCATCATCTGGTGCGTTTGTACCCGAGTGTGGATGACCGGGGCAGGGCGCAAGGCATGCAGTTTGTTTTCGAGTGCCGGACTCAACGGATCATGCCCCTCCAGCCCAACCAACGACTGCCCCGCCAGGTCTTGCAGCGAAATGTACTTCTGCTTCGGTTGCAGCCAGCCGTGGGGCGCCAGTAACTGAAGCTTGCCCTGGGCAATCACCTGGCAATCAATGTCGGCGTGATCGGGATCGTGCAGGCTCAGGCCCAGATCGCTTTCGCGCAGGAGCAGGCTTCGGACGATGTCACGGGTGGGTTGGCTGAGGAGGGTGCAGGGAGCATCGGGGAGGCGTCGACGCAGCGCCGCGATACTCTGTGGCAACAGTTGCTGGGCAATCGGCGGGGTGCAGATGACGCGAAGGGGCGGCGCCTGATATTGCTTCAGGCTGGCGGCCAGGCGCTGGACCGGTTCAAGTGCGTCGTAGACGTGGGTGATCCCGACTTGCATCTCCCGCGCTTCACGCGTGGCCTGCAAACGCCCGCGCACGCTGGAAAACAGCATGAAACCCAACTGATCCTCAGCGTCGCGCAGGATGCGTTCAACTTCGGCCACCGGCAACTGCAGCCATTCGGCGGCGGTACCCAGGTGACCGGTCTGCAACAGCGCCTGGATCACTTCGATATGGCGTAAACGCATGCGTGAAGTCCATGTTCAGCAGGTGGGAGTCAGTGGCTGAATCCTAACCCAAGTCCGCGCATATGACTTCTGCTCATAACGCGAGGTTATGAAGCGACGCTGGTTTCCGGCAGGCTGCCGACAAAAGTGTCAGGTTCGCGCACGATGGTGACGTTCGATTGCACCAGCAAAAACTGGTTGTCGTCGAGCTTGTTGACGCGATCGCCAATGGCCAGCTTATAAGTGGTGACAGGCGTGGAACCGGTGAGGCCGTCTGCCGACGGGGTGGATTCCTGGAACTCATGCACGGAATAAACACGGCCTTCCGCGTCTCTTGCATGGAACTGACCGACGAGTACTGCTGCCATCTGCTTAGAACCTCTGGAGATAAATCACTCAATTTGCGGCTCAGTAGACCGTGCTTGGGTGATGTAAGTTTTCCTACAAGAAAAAAATAGTCAGGGGCGGTGCTTTCATTCGCCCACTGCTTGAATCGTCATCTATAACTACTAGCTCTTTCCATCGAACAGTCGAGAAACTTCCATGAGCAACGTCTATACGATCGCCGTAGTGGTCGGCAGCTTGAGAAAGGAATCGATCAACCGCAAGGTTGCAAAGGCCCTGGCCGACCTGGCACCGGCCAATCTCAAGCTGAACATCGTCGAAATCGGCGATCTGCCGCTCTATAACGAAGACATCGATGGTGCTTCACCGCCGGCAGCCTACAGCACTTTCCGGCAACAAGTGAGTTCATCCGACGCGGTGCTGTTTGTGACCCCGGAATACAACCGTTCCGTGCCGGCGCCGCTGAAGAATGCCATTGACGTTGGCTCGCGTCCCTATGGCAAAAGTGCCTGGAACGACAAGCCCGGCGCTGTCATCAGTGTGTCGCCGGGGGCAATCGGCGGGTTTGGCGCCAACCACCATTTGCGTCAATCCATGGTGTTTCTCAATGTGCCGTGCATGCAGCAACCGGAGGCTTACCTGGGCGGGGCCGGTTCAGCGTTCGACGAGGCGGGGAAATTGTCTGACGCGGTGAAGCCGTTCTTGCAAAGTTTCATCAACGCGTATGGCCAGTGGGTCGAGCAGCACAAGAAAATGTGACAAGCCGCGGGCCTACGGCGAGTTGAGCAGTCGGCTACGGATCATCGTCTCCATTTCCGACAGCCAGGCGGCGGTTTGCTCCGCCGTCGGTTGCGTGGCCACGCAATAGCGACGGCCGCCCCAGGCCATAATCAACCAGGCATCGATGGCGGCCTGCGACGGTTGTGCGGGTAGATCGCTGCACGCGGCAAAGGCTTCACGCCATTTGTGCGTCAACTCCTCGAACACCCGTCGATGATGTTTGGGTTCGGCGATCTGGTGTTCGATGGCCAGCACTTCAGCGTTGAACAAGGGCAGGCTGGCATCCTCGGGCTCGCAGGTCAGGCGCACCAGGCGTTTGATGCGAGTGGGCCAGTCCAGTTCGCTGGCGTGAACGACCTGTAAATCCAGGCGCAATAACAACGCATCCAGGCAATGCCGGACGTAGCCCGACAACAAGGCTTCCTTGCTCGGGAAGTAGTCGTACAGCGTGCCAATCGCGACACCCGCTTCCAGTGCCACTTCACGGGTGGTCAATCCCGACCAGCCGTTGCGTCGCCAAATCCGAACAAACGCCTCATAAATCGCTTCCACCGTAAAAATCGCCCGCGCCTGACTCGGCCGTTTCAGCGGCTTGGCGCGTGGATTGAGGATGGAGGCACTGCCCTTGGCGTTTCCGAACCCGCTCTTCATCGTCTGTCATTACTCTGGTGCTACCCGCCACTTTGTCGCAGCAGGAGTCTGAAAATGCAACGTCCAACCACGGTAACACGGCTGATTACCCGCAAAAACGCCCTTGATCAAAGCCGCATCGAGCACGAGCAACGGAGCCTGAGTCCGGCTGCCGGCGAAGTGATCCTGAAAATCGAGCGCTGTGCGCTGACCACCAACAACATTACCTACGCGGCCTATGGCAATTCGATGAACTACTGGGGGTTCTTTCCTACAGGGTTAGCTGATTGGGGTCACGTCCCGGCGTGGGGTTTCGCCGATGTTGTGGCCTCTGATGTTGTTGGCATAAAAGTCGGGGAGCGTTTCTACGGGTATTTTCCGATTGCCAGCCATTTATGGATGCGTCCGGAGCGGGTTACTGAACGAGGATTCTATGACGGTGCGGAGCATCGGCAGGGGCTGACATCGGCTTACAACCAGTACACCCGTTGTAGCTGGGATGCGTACTACCACGCGGACACTGAAAACCTGCAGATCCTGCTCAAACCGCTGTTTCTGACCTCGTCGATGCTCGCGGACTTCCTCCAGGACAATCAGCTTTTTGGCGCGACCCGACTGGTGTTCTCCAGCGCGTCGAGCAAAACCGCGTATGGCACGGCGGTCTGTCTTGAAAACCAGCCGGGTCTTGAGCGTGTGGCGTTGACCTCTGCCGGTAACAAGGCGTTCGTCGAAACGCTTGGCTGTTACGAACGAACGGTGTCCTACGCCGAACTGGCGAGCCTGCCCAATGACCGTCCGACGCTGTACGTGGATTTTTCCGGCGACCTGGACTTGCGTGATCACGTGCACCAGCATTTTGCCGGAAACCTGGTTTACAGCTGCTTCGCCGGTTCCGCGCAGAGCACTGACGAAGCTCGGCTGACGGCCATCGAGGGGCCGCAACCGGTGTTCTTCTTTGCGCCGATCCAGATCCGCAAGCGCAATGCCGAGTGGGGGCCGGAAGGGGTGAGCCAGCATATTGGCGAGGGCTTGCAGCAGTTTTACCGGCAGGTGACCGCGGCGGAAAACCCGTTATTGAACGTGGTTGAAGGGGCGGGGTATGAAGCGGCGCAGGATGTGATTTCCCGGTTGTTTCATGGCCAGGTTCCGCCGGTCGAGGGGCATGTCATCCGGTTGGTGTAGCAGCTGCCGAGCTTGCTTTGTGGTGAGGGGATTTATCCCCGTTGGGCTGCGCAGCGGCCCCTTTTTCTTCAGCTACACAGCGTAAAAAAGATTACGACGGCTGCGCCGCCGAACGGGGATAAATCCCCTCACCACAAAGCAAGCTCGACAGCTGCTACATCGTCATCGAATCTGCGGTATTTTAGCGGCCCCTGTTTATAGGCTGGCCTGGCATGCTCATCGCGTCGATCATTTTCCTCCTGACCATCACCCTGGTGATCTGGCAACCCAAGGGCCTTGGTGTCGGTTGGAGTGCGGTGTTCGGCGCGGTGCTGGCGTTGATCTTTGGCGTGGTGCACCTCAGCGATATCCCGCTGGTGTGGCAGATTATCTGGAACGCCACGGGCACCTTTGTGGCGCTGATCATCATCAGCCTGCTGCTGGACGAGGCGGGGCTGTTTGCCTGGGCGGCGCTGCACGTGGCCCGGTGGGGGCGGGGCAGCGGGCGCAAGCTCTTTGCGTATATGGTCCTGCTCGGGGCGCTGGTGTCGGCGCTGTTCGCCAATGACGGCGCGGCGCTGATCCTCACGCCTATCGTGATTTCCATGTTGCTGGCATTGCGTTTTTCGCCCGCGGCGACCCTGGCGTTCGTCATGGGCGCCGGTTTCATCGCCGACACCGCCAGCCTGCCGCTGGTGGTGTCAAACCTGGTGAACATCGTTTCGGCGGACTTCTTCCACATTGGCTTCAACCGCTACGCGGCGGTGATGATCCCGGTCAATCTGGTGAGCGTCGCGGCAACGCTGGCGGTGCTGATGTGGTTCTTCCGGCGCGACATCCCCAAGGATTACGATCCGGAACAGCTGGAGTCGCCTGAGTCGGCGATCCATGACAAAGCGACGTTCTTTGCCGGTTGGGCCGTTCTGGTGATCTTGTTGCTCGGCTGTTTCGCCTTGGAACCCTTGGGGATTCCGATCAGCGCCATTTCGGCAGTGTGCGCAGCGTTGCTGCTGGCGATTGCCGCACGAGGCCACAAGATTTCCACGCGTAAAGTGATGAAAGAAGCGCCGTGGCAGATCGTGATTTTCTCGCTGGGCATGTATTTGGTGGTCTATGGGCTGCGCAACGCGGGGCTCACCGGGTACCTCGCCGGCTGGCTGGACGGCTTTGCCGGATACGGCATCTGGGGCGCGGCCATGGGCACCGGGGTGCTGACGGCGCTGCTGTCGTCGATCATGAACAATTTGCCGACGGTGCTGATTGGCCTGTTATCGATCGATGCGAGCCAGGCCACTGGCGTGGTGAAGGAGGCGATGATCTACGCCAACGTCATCGGCAGCGACCTGGGGCCGAAAATTACCCCGATCGGCAGTCTGGCGACGTTGCTGTGGCTGCATGTGCTGGAGCGCAAGAATATTCAGATTGGCTGGGGGTATTACTTCAAGGTCGGGATTGTGTTGACGGTGCCGGTTTTGCTGGTGACCCTGGCGGCGCTGGCGGTGCGGTTGTCCATCTGAACCGGGTTGGCCCTATCGTCGGAACGCCGCCCGGAGCCGGCTCGCTCCCACAGGGATTTTCGCCACAACGAAGATCCCTGTAGGAGCAAGGCTTGCCCGCGAAGAGGCCAGTCCTGCCACTACACAACTAACCATTGCCCGGAACATTCGGCCAAAGATCCGCCACCAGAAACAACCGCTCCGCTTCCTCCCAGTCCCCATCCGCATTTTCCACCAGCCTTACCAGCAACTGCGCCGGCGCCAGCGGCTCGAGGTCGCGCAGCCACGCCGCCAACTGTTCGGTATTCCAGGTCTGATCAACAGGATAATGCGCCGGCGCCAGCCAGGCATGGCGGGGCAGGGGCTGCCAGCGACCGAACGGCCGTTGCTCGACAAACGCCGGCCAGTCCTTCTGATGCAGCCAGCGGCCGCGCAAATGCTGCGGATGGGCGCCGGCGGGTGGCTCGGCGTGTCCCGGCCATGGATACAGCAAATAACCGCCCAACCATAAATGCGCGCTGAACTGCTGGATATCCAGTGCTGCCAGCACCTCGCGGCTTTCCGGCCGCGCGGAAATCGGCAGTTGATGCTGGCTCAGGTGTGCCAGCTTGCGGTCCAGTCGATCGTGACAGCCCGGACCGAGCCATTGCGCAGTGTCGTGGCCGTCACCATTTTGCGGGCCGAGGTAAAGCTTGATTGCCAGTTCCAGATGATGAACGCCATCGCGGTCGCGCAGCAGCATGTCCAGCTCGCCCAGGGTATGGCCCTCGCGTCGAATAGGCATGTTGGCGGCGATCAGCTCGATCCCCGGCGCATGGCGCACGGCGTACTGCCACAGGCGTTCGTAATACAGCCCCAGGCGCCGGGTTCGGGCCTGAGCCAGCCAGTGCAACAAGTCATAACTGTCACGGTCGAGTTGGCGCAGCCACGACTCCAGGCGCTCCGGCGCCTGCACCCAGTCACTGCCGGCCAGCGGGTGACGCTGCGGCCACGGCGTGTCGGTGAGCATCGGCGGCGCGAGGATGACCCACGCCAGGTCACGCACTTCGGGGTGGCGTAACTGGTGGGGCAACTGCAACAAATCTGGAAATAGGATCATCTTGCGAGCATAGCCTTAAACCGGAGCGCGTCCTTGTGGCTGAAAGGATTTTGTCTATCCCGCGCTTTCGCCCATAATCGTGTTTTTTCGCTGCCCCGCAGGAGCCCCATGGAGCAATTTCGTAATATCGGCATCATCGGTCGCCTGGGCAGTTCGCAGGTGCTGGATACCGTTCGCCGACTGAAGCGGTTTCTGCTCGATCGTCACCTGCACGTGATCCTCGAAGACACCATCGCCGAAGTACTGCCGGGGCATGGCCTGCAAACCTCGTCGCGCAAGATGCTCGGTGAAGTCTGTGACATGGTGATTGTGGTCGGCGGTGATGGCAGCCTGCTGGGCGCCGCCCGGGCACTGGCCAGGCACAATATCCCGGTGCTCGGCATCAACCGTGGCAGCCTGGGGTTCCTGACCGATATCCGTCCCGACGAACTGGAAATCAAGGTCGCCGAAGTGCTCGACGGCCACTACCTGGTGGAAAACCGCTTCCTGTTGCAGGCCGAAGTCCGGCGTCACGCCGAGGCCATTGGTCAGGGCGATGCACTGAACGACGTGGTGCTGCACCCCGGCAAATCGACGCGCATGATCGAGTTCGAGCTGTACATCGACGGCCAGTTCGTCTGCAGCCAGAAGGCCGACGGCCTGATCGTCGCCACGCCGACCGGTTCGACCGCCTACGCGCTGTCGGCGGGCGGGCCGATCATGCATCCCAAGCTCGACGCTATTGTGATTGTGCCGATGTACCCCCATACCTTGTCAGGCCGGCCAATTGTGGTCGATGGCAACAGTGAGCTGAAAATCGTCGTGTCCAAGGATATGCAGATCTACCCGCAAGTCTCCTGTGACGGGCAGAACCACTTCACCTGCGCGCCGGGTGACACCATCACCGTCAGCAAGAAAGCGCAGAAGTTGCGGCTGATTCATCCGCTCGACCACAACTATTATGAAGTCTGCCGGACCAAGCTCGGCTGGGGCAGCCGGTTGGGTGGTGGAGGCGACTGATGCTCGATCCTGCGCGCAGTTACGACCTGATCGGTGACGTGCACGGTTGCGCTCTGACCCTTGAGCACTTGCTCGACCGGCTCGGTTATCACAAACAAGGTGGCGTCTGGCGACATCCATCGCGTATGGCAGTGTTCGTCGGTGACATCATCGACCGCGGCCCGCGGATTCGCGAAGCGCTGTACATCGTTCATGACATGGTCGAGGCGGGCCAGGCGTTGTGCATCATGGGCAACCATGAATTCAACGCGCTGGGCTGGAGCACGCCGGCGCCTCCGGGCAGCGGCAAGCATTACGTGCGTGAGCACACCCCGCGTCACGCCCGTTTGCTGGGTGAAACCCTGACCCAATTTGAGCAACATCCGGGCGACTGGCATGACTTCCAGCAATGGTTCTACGAGTTGCCGGTGTTTGTCGATGCCGGGCGTTTCCGTGTGGTGCATGCCTGCTGGGATGCGGGACTGATCGAGCCGCTGCGCGCGCAATTCCCGGACGGTTGCATCGACGAACATTTCCTCCAGGCCTCGGCCGTGCCGGGCAGCTTCGCGTGCACCGTGTTCGACCGTTTGCTGCGCGGCACCGACATGCGGTTGCCGCACGGCTTGACCATGACCAGCGGTGATGGCCTGGTGCGTTCGTTTTTCCGCACCAAGTTCTGGGAGGACGACCCGCAGACCTATGGTGACATTGTGTTTCAGCCGGACGCATTGCCCGATCCCGTGGCCCAGACACCCTTGTCGTCCACGGAAAAAAATACGTTGCTGCGCTACGGTATTGATGAACCGCTGCTGTTCGTCGGCCATTACTGGCGCAGCGGCAAGCCGGCACCGATTCGCCCGAACCTGGCCTGCCTGGATTACAGCGCGGTGCTCTACGGCAAACTGGTCGCCTATCGACTGGATCAGGAAACACGGCTCGACCCGAACAAATTCGTCTGGGTCGATGTTGAGCGGCCGGAGGTGCTGCAATGAGTGCTGTTGCCATATTGCGGCTGCCGTTGGCAGTGGATTTGAGCGGGTTCGTCACGCTCCTGCAACGCATGCAGGTGCCGTATCGCGTCAGCGAAGAAGCGGGGGAGCAAGTGCTGTGGGTGCCGGCCAACATCAGTGAAGACGTTCGTTCGTTGTACGAGCGTTTCCCGGAAGGCGATCCTGATCAGCAACTGAACATCCCCGTTGCGCACACCACAAAACGCCCCGGTTTTGCCGAGCAATTGCGCCACGCCAAGGCGACAGGCCTGGTGTTGCTGTTGAGCCTGATCGTGGGCGCAGTGACGCTGCTCGGTGAAAACCTCGACACGATGCGCTGGCTGACCTTCCTCGATTTCAGGGTGGTCGGCGAATACATCCATTTCGTGCCGTTGGCGGACAGCCTGGCGGCGGGGCAGTGGTGGCGCCTGGTGACGCCGATGCTGATCCACTTCGGCATCCTGCACCTGGCCATGAACGGCATGTGGTATTGGGAGCTGGGCCGGCGCATCGAGTCGCGCCAGGGCAGCATCAACCTGATCGGCCTGACGTTGCTGTTCGGCCTCGTGTCGAACTACGCGCAATATTATTTCAGTGGCCCGACCCTGTTCGGCGGGTTGTCCGGGGTGCTGTACGGCTTGCTCGGGCACTGCTGGATTTTCCAGATCCTGTCGCCCAATCGGGCGTATCGCCTGCCGCGCGGCGTGTTGGTGATGATGCTGGTGTGGCTGGTGCTCTGCCTGTCGGGCCTGATTTCGATGATCGGCTTCGGTGAAATCGCCAACGCGGCCCATGTCGGCGGGTTGCTCGTCGGATGCTTGACCGGTTTGTTGGGTGGTTTGTACAACCGCCGTAAACTGGCCGCCTAAACAGTTATGCACGTTTGGAGACCTTGATGTCCTCTTTTAATGAAATGATCAAAAACATCACCCCCGATATCTACCAGAGCCTGAAACTGGCGGTGGAAATCGGTAAATGGTCGGACGGTGGCAAGCTCACCGCAGAACAACGTGAACTGTCGCTGCAAGCGATGATCGCCTGGGAAGTGCAGAACCTTCCGGAAGAAGAACGTACTGGCTATATGGGCCCACAGGAATGCAGCTCGAAGTCGATCAGCGTGCCGAACATTCTGTTCAAGTCGGATGCCATCCATTGATCGAGATTGGCCGCGGTGCAATCAGTAAAATGTCGGCACGTCTTGACGGGTCCGACGTGCAGTACGCGTTTCGCCTGGGTGACGTCGAGGTGCCGGTCAATCCCTTGATCGGCAGTACGGTTCGCCTGGAGTACCTGGGGGCGATCTTCTGTTCCCATTGCGGGCGCAAGACCAAAACCAGTTTCAGCCAGGGTTACTGCTACCCGTGCATGACCAAACTGGCGCAGTGCGACGTCTGCATCATGAGCCCGGAGCGTTGCCACTACGACGCAGGTACCTGCCGTGAGCCGGAGTGGGGCGAGAAGTTTTGCATGACCGATCACATCGTGTACCTGTCGAACTCGTCCGGCGTGAAAGTCGGGATCACCCGCGCCACCCAGTTGCCGACCCGCTGGATCGACCAGGGCGCCCGCCAGGCGTTGCCGATCATGCGTGTCTCGACCCGCCAGCAGTCAGGCTTCGTCGAAGACCTGTTCCGCAGTCAGGTCGCGGACAAGACCAACTGGCGTGCTTTGCTCAAGGGCGAAGCCGTTTCGGTGGACCTCGCCGAAGTGCGCGATCAGTTGTTCGACCGTTGCGCCGAGGGCCTGCAAACCTTGCAGGAACGATTCGGCATTCAGGCGATCCAGACCATTGCCGACGTTGAACCGCTTGAAATCCGCTACCCGGTCGAGCAATACCCGGCGAAGATTGTCAGCTTCAACCTGGACAAGAACCCGATTGCCGAAGGCACGCTGCTGGGGATCAAGGGCCAGTACCTGATCTTCGACACCGGCGTGATCAATATTCGTAAATACACGGCTTATCAACTCGCCGTGCATCAGTAAGGACTCCAGCATGCGCACCGAACAACCGAAGATGATCTACCTGAAGGACTATCAGGCGCCCGAGTACCTGATCGACGAGACGCACCTGACCTTCGAGCTGTTCGAGGACCACAGCCTGGTCCATGCGCAACTGGTGATGCGCCGCAATCCTGAACGCGGCCCGGGGCTGCCGCCGCTGGTGCTGGATGGCCAGCAGCTCGAATTGCTGTCGGTGAACCTGTCCGACCGTGAACTGAGCGAAACTGATTACCAACTGACCGAGAATCACCTGACCCTGCACCCGACCAGCACCACGTTCACGGTCGATACCAGCGTCAGGATTCATCCGGAAACCAACACTGCCCTGGAAGGCCTGTACAAATCCAGCGGCATGTTCTGCACTCAGTGTGAAGCCGAAGGCTTCCGCAAGATCACCTATTATCTCGACCGGCCGGACGTGATGAGCAAGTTCACCACCACGGTCGTCGCCGAGCAGCACAGCTACCCGGTGCTACTGTCCAACGGCAACCCGATTGCCAGCGGTCCGGGCGAAGACGGTCGCCATTGGGCGACCTGGGAAGACCCGTTCATGAAACCGGCATACCTGTTTGCGCTGGTGGCCGGTGACCTTTGGTGTGTCGAAGACACCTTCACCACCATGAGCGAGCGTTCCGTGGCGCTGCGTATCTATGTCGAGCCGGAAAACATCGACAAGTGCCAGCACGCGATGAACAGCCTGAAGAAATCCATGCGCTGGGACGAAGAGGTGTACGGTCGCGAATACGACCTGGACATCTTCATGATCGTGGCGGTCAACGACTTCAACATGGGCGCCATGGAGAACAAGGGCCTCAACATCTTCAACTCCAGCGCCGTACTGGCCCGCGCCGAAACCGCCACCGATGCCGCACACCAGCGTGTCGAAGCGATCGTCGCCCACGAATACTTCCACAACTGGTCGGGCAACCGCGTGACCTGCCGCGACTGGTTCCAGTTGTCGCTGAAGGAAGGTTTCACCGTGTTCCGCGATTCGGGTTTCTCCGCCGACATGAACTCGGCCACCGTGAAACGCATCCAGGACGTTGCGTACCTGCGCACCCACCAGTTCGCCGAAGATGCCGGCCCGATGGCCCACGCCGTGCGCCCGGACAGCTTCATCGAGATCTCGAACTTCTACACCCTGACCGTGTACGAAAAGGGCTCGGAAGTGGTCGGCATGATCCACACCTTGCTCGGCGCCGAAGGCTTCCGTAAGGGCAGCGACCTCTACTTTGAACGCCATGACGGCCAGGCCGTGACCTGCGATGACTTCATCAAGGCCATGGAAGATGCCAATGGCGTCGACCTGACCCAGTTCAAACGCTGGTACAGCCAGGCCGGTACACCGCGTCTGGCGGTGAGCGAGTCCTACGATGCGGTGGCCAACACCTACAGCCTGACGTTCCGCCAAAGCTGCCCGGCCACCCCGGACAAGGTTGAAAAACTGCCGTTCGTGATTCCGGTGGCGTTGGGGCTGCTGGACTCGAAAGGCGCGGCGATTGCCCTGCGTCTTTCCGGTGAAGCCAGCGCACAGGGCACCTCACGGGTTATTTCGGTGACCCAAGCCGAACAGACGTTCACCTTCGTCGACATCGCCGAGCAACCATTGCCTTCGCTGCTGCGCGGCTTCTCGGCACCGGTGAAACTGAGCTTCCCGTATAACCGCGATCAGTTGATGTTCCTGATGCAGCACGACAGCGACGGTTTCAACCGCTGGGATGCCGGTCAGCAATTGTCGGTGCAGGTGCTGCAAGAGTTGATCGCTCAGCAGCAGAAGGGCGAAGCCCTGGTACTGGACCAACGCCTGGTGTCTGCCTTGCGCACCGTGCTGTCCGACGAGACGCTGGACCAAGCGATGGTCGCGGAAATGCTCGCGCTGCCGGGTGAGGCCTATCTGACAGAAATCAGCGAAGTAGCTGATGTCGATGCCATCCACATCGCTCGCGAGTTTGCGCGCAAGCAATTGGCTGAAGGCTTGTTTGAAGCGCTGTGGCTGCGTTATCAGGCCAATCGCGATCTCTCCAAGAAAACCCCCTATATTGCCGAGGCCGAGCACTTTGCCCGTCGTGCCTTGCAGAACATTGCGCTGTCGTACCTGATGCTCAGCGGCAAGCCGGAGGTGTTGGCTGCGACGTTGGAGCAGTTCGAGACCAGCGACAACATGACCGAGCGTTTGACTGCGTTGGCGGTATTGGTCAACTCGCCGTTCGACAATGAGAAAGCCAAGGCGCTGGCCAGTTTCGCCGAGCACTTCAAGGACAATCCGCTGGTCATGGATCAGTGGTTCAGCGTGCAGGCGGGCAGCACCTTGCCGGGCGGGCTGGAGCGGGTGCGCCAGTTGATGCAGCATCCGGCGTTCAATATCAAGAATCCGAACAAGGTGCGTGCTCTAGTGGGTGCGTTTGCCGGGCAGAACCTGATCAACTTCCATGCGGCTGATGGTTCCGGGTATCGATTCCTGGCGGATCTGGTGATCGAGCTGAACGGGTTCAATCCGCAGATTGCTTCTCGGCAGTTGGCACCGCTGACTCGCTGGCGCAAGTATGACGATGCGCGTCAGGCGTTGATGAAAGGCGAGCTGGAGCGGATTCGGGCTTCGGGGCAGTTGTCCAGTGATGTGTTTGAAGTGGTCAGTAAAAGTCTGGCTTGAGTCTGGCTTCGTTTCCTCAGGGTTCGTTTGGGCCCTGGGGTACATATCCATTTCTGCGGTAACGGCTGCTATTTGGTTTCGCCCTTACGGCGACTCACTTTTCCAAACGCCGAAAAGTAAGCAAAAGGCTCTTGCCCCACCACTCGGTGCCTCGCCTAGGCTCGGCATGCCCTCACTCCGGCATTGCTCCGTGGGCCCGCCGCCATCGGCCATCCATGGCCGGGGGCGGCTAACCCGGCATCCATGCCGGGTT
>NZ_RWIN01000102.1 GCF_009761815.1 Pseudomonas sp. PB120 | reverse complement strand
TGGGCATCGGTGCCGACTCGCGCATCGGCTATCACTTCATCTACCCCGGCTGCGGTTATGGCGGCTCGTGTTTCCCCAAGGACATGCGCGCCCTGATCCACAGCGCCGAAGAGGCCCATTGCTCAAGTGACCTGCTACAAGCGGTCGAAGCGATCAACCAACGACAGAAACACAAGCTGTTCGAGCGCATCAATGCGTTCTACAAGGGTGATCTGCGCGGCAAGACCTTCGCCCTGTGGGGCCTGGCGTTCAAGCCCAACACCGACGACATGCGTGACGCGCCGAGCCGGGTGCTCATGGAAGATCTGTGGGCCGCTGGCGCCCATGTCCGGGCATTCGACCCCGAGGCGATGCAGCAGACCCAGGCGTTGTATCCGGACCATCCCGACCTGAGCCTGATGGGCACGCCGGAAGCAACACTCAATGGTGCCGATGCACTGATCATCTGCACCGAATGGCAGCAATTCAAGGCACCGGATTTCAATCTGATCCAAAAACGGCTCATCGCTCCGGTGATCTTCGACGGGCGCAACCTCTACGACGCCGAGCGTCTCGCGCAGAAGGGCTTCCAGTATTTCCCGATGGGACGTGGTGAGTCGCGCACGTTGCCGATCCCCTATCAAAAGTGGAATGCAGACGTCGCGATGTGATGGCTGAAACCCGGGGCGAGGATCATGGGCCGCAAGGTTCGCGGCCCCGGGTTTATCAGTGACTTCGCCAGGCGATCAATTCTTGCGCAGGACGTAAACCCGCCACATGGCATAGAACGGAATAAAGTCAGACTTGCTTTCGATGGTGAAGCCGGCTTGTTTGAACTCTGCTTCCGCAACGGATCGTGGAATAACGAACCGGTTCTGGTATTCACTCTTTTCGCCGCTTGCCTGGCGCCGTTCTTCCTGGCGTTTGCGTTTCCAGGACTTGAAGTTGCCATCGACCCACATCGACAAGATGACGGTGTCCCGCGTAACCCGATGGAATTCCCGCAGCATCGCCAATCGGTGCGCAGACTCACCGATATGGTGGATCAAGCGCATGCTGAAAATACAGTCGACTGAATTGGTTGGCAGATCAATGGCAAACGCGGAAGTCTCGAGCGGCTTCACACGCTTGACGATATCGGCAGGTTGATGCTCGAGCGCGGTTTTGATCATATCCGGCGAATTGTCGGCGCCAATGATGATTCGATTGGGGTTTTCGGCGAGCAACGGCCAGAATCGCCCCGCACCACAGGGCAGATCGAGCACCAGGCCAGGCTCTCCCGCCTTGTGTAAGGCGTGTCGCGCCATCTGTACGTCCCGGTAATGGGAAAGTTTTCGCGACACGCCATCCTGATGCTTCAGGTAGTACTGTTGTGCGTGATCTTTATCGTACTTCTCAGAAAATTTAAGTTTGACGGGTGCGCTCATTGGCGATCTCCATTAGCCAGAATTTCAAGCTAATGAATCGCCTGTCACTGAATGGTCAACATGATGTGAATTTTCTGTAGAACGGTTATTCGCGCGCCGACGCTCGAACCAGAGAAAGACCACCGGGGTCGTGTACAACGTCAGGATCTGCGAAACCGCCAGGCCGCCGACAATCGCTATCCCCAGCGGTTGACGCAACTCGGACCCGGCACCATGACCGAAGGCCAGTGGCACCGCGCCGAGCAATGCCGCCAGGGAGGTCATCAGGATTGGCCGCAAGCGCAACAGGCAGCCTTCACGAACGGCATCGCGGGCAGACAAGCCCCGTTGTTGGGCCTGCAACGTGAAGTCGACAATCATGATCGCGTTTTTCTTGACGATACCGATCAGCAGAATAATGCCGATCATCCCCAGCACCGACAGGTCCTGCCCGCAGAGCATCAAGGCCAGAAGCGCGCCGAAACCTGCCGAAGGCAAAGTCGAGATGATTGTCAGCGGGTGAATGGCGTTCTCGTACAACACGCCGAGCACGATGTAGACCGTGAGAATCGCCGCCAGGATCAGCCAGGGTTGCGACTTCAGCGAATCCTGAAACGCCTGGGCCGTGCCTTGAAAGCTCCCCACCACCGTGTCGGGCATCGCGACGGCCAGAGAGGCCTGATTGATCGCGTTGACCGCCTCACTCAGGGCCTGACCGGGCGCGAGGTCGAACGACAGGGTGATGGCCGGGAAGACGCCTTGATGGTTGATGATGATCGGCACTTGCTCGGTCTTCACCGTCGCCAACAGGCTCAACGGCACCAGGCTCGCGGAACTGGAGCGCACAAACAAATGCTCGAGTGTGGCCGTGGAGGTCTGCCAGCTCGGGTCCAGTTCCAGGATCACGTGGTTCTGGTCAAGCTGGGTGAACATCGTCGCGATCTGCCGCTGGCCGAACGCGTCATACAGCACATCGTCGATAGCCTGCACCGTCACGCCCAGACGCGCGGCCGTGGGACGGTCAATCACCAGGGTCGACTGGGCGATGGCCTGCTGCTGATCCGAGGTGACGTGTTGCAGCTGCGGCAAGGTCTTGAGCTTCTCCAGCAACACCCCGCTCCAATGATCCAGTTCGGCGCTGTCAGGGTCCTGCAGGGTGTACTGGTATTGGGTCTTGCTGGCCCGGCCGCCGATCTGGATATCCTGGTTGGCCTGCATGTACACCTTGACCCCGGACAAGGCGTCGAGCGCCGGTTGCAGTCGGCGGATGACCTCGCCGGCGCTGGCCGTGCGCTCGCTGAACGGCTTGAGGTTGATCATCACCTTGCCCTGGCTGACCGTCGGATTGGGACCGATCCAGAAGTACACCCGTGCCACCGCCGGGTCCTGGCCGATCACCTCCGCGGCGCGGTTGACTTGCGCGCGCATGGCGATCGGCGAGATATCCGGCGCCGCCTCGGCCACGCCTTGAATCAGGCCGTTGTCCTGTTGCGGGAAGAACCCTTTGGGTATGCCGACATACAACACGGCAGTGGCGGCCAGGGTCGCGATGGCCACGGCCAGCGTCACGCGCTGGTGGTCAAGCACCCAATCCAGGCTGCGTCGATAACCGTTGTGCAAAGCGTCGAAGACCCGCTCGCAGGCCCGGGCAAAGCGCCCTTCTTCCTGGTCGGCATGGGGTTTGAGCAACCAGGCGCAGAGCATGGGCGTGATGGTCAGTGAAACGATGCAAGACATGATGATCGCCACGCTGACCGTCACGGCGAACTCGCGCATCAGACGCCCGACGATGCCGGACATCAACAGGATCGGCAGAAACACCGCAATCAGCGATACCGTCATCGAGACAATGGTGAACGCCACTTCCCGCAACCCGTCGACCGCCGATTGCAGCCGCGACTTGCCCATTTCCAGGTGCCGGACAATGTTTTCCATGACCACGATGGCATCGTCCACCACAAACCCGACCGCAATCGCCAGGCCCATGATCGACAGGTTGTCGAGGCTGTAGCCCAACAGGTACATCACCCCGAATGTCGCCACCAGGGACAAGGGGATGGTCAGGCTGGGAATCAGCGTCGCCGTGGCTTTGCGCAAGAACACGAAGATCACCACGACCACCAGGGCAATCGACAGCAGCAAGGTGAACTGCATGTCATTGACCGACGCTTCGATGGTCTGGGTGCGGTCGCCCACCACCTGGACCTGCACGTCGCGCGGCAACGAGGCGGTCAGTTCAGGCAATTTGGCCTTGATCGTAGCGATGGTCGACAGCAGGTTGAAACCCGGCTGCTTGTGGATGTCGACGATCACCGTGGGCTCAGCCCCCAATTGCGCTGCTTGCTGGGTGTCTTCAGCACCGGCGATGACCCGCCCAAGATCGCCCAGCTTGATCGGCATGCCGTTTTTATAAGCGATGACCTGATCGCGATAATGCTGCGGGTCCAGCAATTGATCCGTGGCGCCCAGGGTAATCGAACGGCTTTGCCCATCGAGGCTGCCCTTGGGCTGATCCAGGGTGCTGACGCCGATGACGCTGCGCACTTCTTCCAGGGTCAGGCCGCGAGCGGCCAACGCATCGGGATCGATCTGCACCCGCACCGCCGGTTTCTGCTCGCCGTGAAAATCCACCAGGCCGACCCCCGGCATCTGTGACAGGCGCTGGGCAATGTAGTTATCGGCGTAGCGGTCGAGCTCCGGCAAGGTGCGGGTCGGCGAGGTCACGGCCAGCGACAGCACGGTGCCTTCGGCCGGGTTGACCTTGTTGAACGTCGGCGCGCTGGACATGGTTTTGGGCAGGTTGGGCGTGGCGGTGTTGATCGCCGTTTGCACATCTTGCGCCGCGCCATCGATGTCTCGCGACAGGTCGAATTGCAGCACCACTTGAGTCTTGCCTGCGGCGCTGGAAGACGTCATCGACGTGACTTGGGGTACGGCCGCGAAGGCTCGTTCCAGCGGTGTCGCCACCGAGGAGGCCATGGTTTCGGCGCTCGCTCCGGAGAGCTTGGCGGTGACCTGGATGGTGGGGAAGTCCACCGTCGGCAGCGGCGCAACCGGCAGTTGAAAATAAGCGAAGGCCCCCAGCAGCATTATTCCGAGGGCCAGCAGGCTCAAGCCCACGCGCCGTTGAATCAGTCCGGCAAGCGCATTCATCGGGCAGCCTCCGCCAAGTCCACAGAACCGCTTTTGACCGGCGTGACTTTCAGGCCCGGCGCGACGCGAGACTGGCCCTGCACCACCACCGTTTCACCGGCGTTCAACCCCTGGCGAATCCATTGTTTGCCCTCGACGACCGTCGCGGCATCGACCTGCCGCGGCTGAACCCTTTGATCGGCATCGACCACATACACGAAATTGCCCTGACGCCCCAACTGCACCGCATCGGCCGGCACCACGGCCACGTCCCGGCGCGTCTGCACCAGCAATCGCGCACTCACCAACTCACCCGGCCACAGCTTTGCAGCGGCATTGTCGAACTGCGCCTTGAGCTGGATCTGACCACTGGCGGCCGTCACCTGGCTGTCGATAAAACTCAGTTGGCCGTGGGCGATTTCCTGTCGGCCGTCGCGGGTCATTGCGATCACTTGCAAGGCGCCCTTGGCGTTTTCCTCGAGAATTTCCGCCAGGTCATCCTGGGGCACGGCGAACGCAACGGAAATCGGGTTCATCTGCGTAATGGTCACCAAACCGGTGGCTTCAGCCCCGTGGGCAATCGAGCCGACGTCGAGCAGGCGCTGGCCGGTGCGACCGGTCAATGGCGCCTTGACCTGAGTGAACTCCAGTTGCAGCCGCGCCGTGTCCAGCGCCGCCTGATCCGCCTGCACCGTCGCCTGTTGCGCCGCCAGTTGCGCGCGGTACGTGTCGACATCCTGAGTTGGCCCGGCCTTGGCTGCAGCCAGTTTGCTGGCACGGTCCAGGTTGACTTTCAGATTGGCCAACTGCGCCTGATCCTTGGCCACCAGCGCCTGGGCCTGAGCGACCTGGGCTTGATAGACCCGCGGGTCGATCACCGCCAGCAGGCTGCCGGCAGAGACCATCTGCCCCTCGTTGAACAGGATTTTCTGCAACTCGCCATCGACCCTCACCCGCACATTGACGCTATTGAGTGCCTGCACGTTGCCGATGGCACTGATCCAGATCGGCAAGTCCTGGCGACTGACTTGCGCCATCTGCACCGGTATCGCGCCGGCTTCGGATTTAACGGGGGCTGCCTGGGCATGCTTGATCCATTGAAAACCACTGAGGGCAGCGGCCAGTGACAACATCGCCAGGCCCCCGAAAACAACACGATGACGCGGGTGCGAGACATTCATGGATGAGCCACCTGGGCAGGAGAAAGGGAAGCGAGGGTGCTCGGCGAAAAGTCTCCGCCCAGCGCACGGAAGAGGCCGACGGCGGCCTGCAGGTGTTGCAGGCGCACTTGCAACAGCGTGTCCTCGGCCTGGTATTGGGTGCGTTCAACGATCAGCAGTGTCTGGAAATCGGTGGAACCCAGGCGGTAGCGAACCTGCGCCAACCGCGCCGCCTCGCGCGCCGAATCCACCGCCGATTGGTTCAGTGCATAGCTTTTGTCGAGCTCACGCGCCGCGCTGAGCTGGGTCTCGACGTCTTGCAGCGCTTCGATGATTGATTCGCGATACGTTGCCGCCAGTTCCTGCACATGGGCCTGATCGACATGCAATTGCCCGGTGAGTTGACCACCGGCGAACAAGGGTTGGCCGAGAGTGCCAATGGCGCTCCAGATCTGCCCGCCCGCGATCGTATCGATACCGCCCAGCAGGTCCAGTGACAGGTTGGGCAGAAATGCGGCACGGGCCACACCGACATCGAAGTTGGCTGACTTCAGACGCGCTTCGGCGGCCTGAATGTCCGGGCGCTGGCGCAGCAGGCCAATCGGCAGGCCGGTGGAGGGTTGCGGCACTTGCAGGGTGTCCAGCCCGTCGCCGTGCACCTGAAAACCCTGGGGGGGCGCGCCGACCAGCACCGCCAATTGATACAGCGCCAGGTCCCGTTGTTGACGCAAGGGCGGTATCGCTGCTTCGAAGGTCTGCAAGGCATTGCGCTGTTGGGCGACTTCGAGGTTCGACACGGCGCCCTGACTGGCCTGGACTTCCACCAGGTCGAGCACTTGCCGGGCATCGTCGGCAATGGACTGGGCCAGGCGCAGCCGTTCTTCCAGGGACAACACCTGGAAGTAGTTGTCGGCAATGCTCGCGCCCAGGCTCATGCGCAGCGTCTTGGCATCAAAGACCGTCGCGGTGGCCAAGGCATCGGCAGAATCGGCGGCGGCGCGCTGTTTGCCCCAGAAATCCACTTCATACGTGGCTTCGGCAAAAACACTGCGTTTTTGCGTGGTGCCGTAATTGTTCTGCCGCTGGTAATTCCCGCCCAGGTTCAGTGCCGGGTATTGCGCCGCGCCCACCACTTGCGCCGAGGCCCGCGCCTCGTCAATGCGACTGGCCGCCGCCTTGAGGGTGTAATTGGTCTCAAGACCTCGGGCGATCAAAGAGTCCAGCTCGGCGTTGTGAAACTCGCGCCACCACTGCCCGCCGGCTGCCGGTGGGTTGTCCGGCTGGCCATTCCACTGCTGCGCCAGGGGCAACTCGGGCTGGCGATATTCGGGCACGATCGAACAGCCGCCCAGCACCAGCAGGCCGATCAGCAGCAAGGACACGGATGAATGACACGCCGCACGCACACTGCGCGCCGCCAAGGTTGAAACTGACATGGGCAAGCTATCCTCGCTTGAGCCTCTGTGGACCGGGCCACGAATGAGGCGAAGATAGCGAGGGGTCCCTGCCAGAGCGTTCCCCGGCAGCTAAACTTTTGTTTAGCCTTGAGCGGGCGTCACCTGGAAGCTGTAGCCGGCACCGGGCACCGTCCTGATCAGCGAGTAGTCAAACCCTTCGTCGAGTTTGCGCCGCAAGCGATGGATGTGTTTGTCGATGACGTTGTCATTGGGGTCGAATGCGTAGTCCCAGGCACTGTCGAGCAACATATCGCGGGTCACCACCTGGCCGCTGTGGCGCATGAGTTTTTCCAGCAACAACGCTTCGCGATGCTGCAAGGTAATCACCCGGCCCTGACGCACGGCGGTGCGCGTGGCGCAGTCGAGGCGCAACTCGCCAACCTCCAGCTGGCGCGCCGCCCCGCTCGTTTGTTCACGCCCGCGCAACAGCGCATCGAGCCGCGCCAGCACTTCGGCAAACGCATAAGGTTTGGCCAGGTAATCATCGCAACCGGCTTGCAAGCCCTCGACCTTTTGCGCCGTGGACGCCTGTGCGCTGAGCATCAGGATCGGCACCCGCCGTTGCCGGGCGCGCAAGGCCTTGATCAGGCCGATGCCGTCCAGTCCGGGCAAACGACGATCAACGATCAATGCATCGTGGATGCCTTCCAGGGCCATGCCCAGGCCCGCCTCTCCATCGTTGGCGATATCGACGATGTGGCCACTCTCGGTCAGCCCGCGCAAGAGATACGCGGCGGTCTGGGCGTCGTCTTCAACCACAAGAATGCGCAAAAGAACCGTCCTCCTGATTCAAACCTAAACTTTTATTTAACCGGCGGGAACGTGGCGCGCACGCCGGCTTTGCCACACTATGCCACCTCTGCCCGATTACGTGAGCGGTTCAACTGCCATGACCCATGTTCTGGTCGTCGAAGACGATCTGCCTACCTGCCAGGAAATCGAAGCCGCCCTGTGTGACCACGGCTTCACGGTGACCTGTGTCGATAATGGTCGTGAAGGCCTGTTGAAAGCCTTGAGCGAACCGTTCGACCTGATCGTTCTGGACCGCATGCTGCCCGGCGGCGTCGATGGGTTGGGCGTGCTCACCGCATTGCGTGCGGCGAGCGTCACCACGCCGGTGCTGATCCTCAGCGCATTGAGCGCGCTCGATGAGCGGGTTCGCGGATTGCGCGCCGGCGGTGACGATTACCTCACCAAGCCGTTCGAGTTCATCGAACTGACCGCACGCCTGGACGCCTTGAACCGTCGCCGCGCCGAACCCACCGCACAACCCGAAGAAACACGCTTGCGCGTGGCCAACCTGGAAGTCGATCTGCTGCGCAGGACGGTCCGGCGCGGTGAACGGGTGATCGACCTGGTACCCCGGGAGTACGCCTTGCTTGAACACCTGATGCGCAACGCCGGGCAAGTGATCACCCGAACCATGTTGTTTGAGGCGGTGTGGAATTACAGCTATGACGAGCGCACCAATGTGATCGAAGTGCATATCGGCCGCTTGAGGCGCAAAGTCGATGGCGAAGGCGAGTCGGCAATGATCCATACCATTCGTGGAGCCGGTTATGTTCTCCGTTCACCTGAATGAAATACCCCGCACCATCAGCTTTCGCACCGGCCTGATGTTTCTCGGGCTGTTTGGTTGTTCGTTCCTCGCGCTGTTTGGCTACATCTATTGGCAAACGGCGTTCTACCTGAAGACCGAAGCCGATAACGCGCTCTATCGCCAGGTGGAAAACCGAACCAACCAGGCGCCCGATTTGCAGCTGCTGGAGATTCGCAAACACGCGCTGCAGGACACTGAAGCCCGCTTGCCCCATAGCCTGTTCGATGAACAGGGCAAATTTATCGCGGGCGCCATCAAGGAGTTGCCGCCCTTTACCGCCTACGACAAACCCCATGAATTTCGCTGGGAGAAGGCCAATGGTCACCATCGTCCTGTGCGGTTCATCGTCCATCGCATGGCCGATGGCAAAACCCTGTTGGTGGCCCAGGACGTCTACGACATTCGCGAATTCGACGAACTGCTCATTAATGCGCTGATCTCTGGCGGCGTGCTGTTACTGGTGGTCGGCCTGTTGGGTGCGGTGGCGTTGGGTTACTCGGCGCACAGGCGCCTGGACAAGGTCAGTCGGTCCATCAAGGGCATTATTGAAGGTGACTTGAGCGGCCGGCTGCCGATCCTGGGCAACAACGACGATATCGACCGCCTCGCCTCGGTGGTCAACGGCATGCTCGATGAACTGGAACGCTTGATGAGTGAGGTCAAGGGCGTCTGCGATGACATCGCACACGACCTGCGCACCCCGCTGACACGCTTGATCGCGGGACTGGAGCGCGCTCAGCGACGCGGTCTGGATGAAGCGCAATACGCGTCGAGCATCGACGCGGCACTGACCGAAGCCAAAGGGTTGCTGTTGACCTTCAAGGCCCTGCTGCGCATTTCTGAAATCGAAAACAGCGCGCGCCGCAGCCACTTTTCGCCGCTGGACCTGAACCTGATCAGTGCCGATGCGGCAGAGCTCTATGAACCCCTGGCCGAAGAACGCGGCATCCGCCTGACACTCGAAGAGAGCCCGGCGCCGGCCATCATCGCCGGTGACGCGCAACTGTTGTTCGATGCCATCTGCAACCTGCTGGACAACGCCATCAAATTCTCCCCCGATCATGGCGACGTGCGCTTGACGGTGATCGCTGACCCGGGCGCCACCGGGATTCGTGTGACGGACAATGGCTCAGGTATCGAGCCTGCGGAACGCGAAGCCGTGATGCGCAGACTGTATCGCGCCGAATCGAGCCGGCATACGCCGGGCAACGGGCTTGGCCTGAGCATGGTTTCGGCGGTGGCGCGCCTGCATGACATGAAACTGGCGGTCAGCGACGCAATGCCGGGTTGCCGGATAGACCTGATGGGCAAAGCGGTGACAGCGCATACTTAACAAATGTCGCTGATTTTTCCGCCCCTCAGGCCCAGCTAAGTTTCGTTCAGTACCTTCTCTCCTGCGCACCTTTTGCGCTGCTCAGGAGAGGCTACCCGCCGATGAAACCCGCAATAGCCGGCTGGCTCAACAAAGTGCCCGAAGTGACGCTGTCATTCTGGGTGATCAAGATCTTGTCCACGACCGTGGGTGAAACAGGTGCTGACTTCCTGGCGGTCGACGCCGGTTTCGGCGCCGGCCCGACCAGCATCGGCATGGCGGTCCTGCTGGCCATCGCGATGTTCTGGCAGATGCGCACCAAAGCCTATACGCCGTGGATCTACTGGTTGACGGTGGTGCTGGTGAGCATCGTCGGGACGCAAATCACCGACATTCTGACCGACATGCTGGACGTCAGCCTGTACACCAGCACCGCGGTTTTTTCCGCCCTGTTGGCGATCAACTTCGTGGTCTGGTACCGGGTGGAACACAACGTGTCGATTCGCGAAATCGTCACGCCACGGCGGGAGTTGTTCTACTGGACCACCGTGCTCTGCACCTTCGCCCTGGGTACCGCCGCCGGTGACCTGGCGACCGAAGCACTGGGCCTGGGCTTCACCCTCGGCGCCGTCATCTTCGGCGCGCTGATCGCCGCCACCGTGGTGGCCTGGCGCATGGGCTGCAACATGGTGCTGACGTTCTGGATCGCCTACATCCTGACGCGTCCTTTCGGCGCCTCGCTCGGTGACCTGCTGACCCAGGCCAAGACCTACGGCGGCCTGGGAATGGGGGCCACGTGGACCAGCGCCATCTTCCTGTGCGTCATCGTCATCCTGGTGACCGTCGCGCAGATCAGCGTCGGCAACCGCAAAACCGTCACTCAATAAACGCCCAAAAGCCAATCAAGGAATCGTCATGCGCCACCTTCAAAACATCATTCGCCACGTTGCCATCGTCTCTTCCATTTTCTTGCTCAGCATCGCCACCGGTTGCTCGAAACCGGCCGACAAACCCAATGCCGGCGCCCCGTCGGGTTCGGCCAGCACACAAACCCAATCGGGCTCGAAACTGGGTGACCTGTCCGAGTTCCGCAGCATCGCCGCCGACGTCTCCGGCCTCGTCGATAAAAATGACCTGCCGGGTGCCAAAGCGCGTATCAAGGACCTGGAAACCGCCTGGGACTCCGCCGAAGCCGGCATCAAGCCTCGCGCCGCAAGCGACTGGCATGTGGTGGACAAGGCGATCGACAAAGCACTGGATGCGTTGCGCGCCAGCAATCCGCAACAGCTCGACTGCAAGGCCAGAATGGATGAGCTGTTGAAAGCGTTCGATTCGATGAAAAACAAGGCGTGAGCCCACTGCGGCGCTGATTGCGCGGCGGACAAACGCTAGCTCAGGTGTTTCAATACAAGCGCGACGGTCATGCCCGTCGCGCTTTTTTTTCGGGAGCGGGACATGCGGATATTGCTGGTCGAAGACGACCCGATGATCGGTGACGCCATCCAGGGTGCCCTGAACGATGCGAGTTACGCCACGGACTGGGTCAAGAACGGCCTCACCGCGCTCGCAACGCTGGACGCCCAACACTATGACCTGGTGTTGCTGGACCTCGGGTTGCCCGGCAAGGACGGGCTGGATGTGCTCGACAGCATTCGCGGACGCAACAATTCAGTGCCCCTGCTGATCATCACCGCACGGGACGGGCTGGATGATCGCCTGCGAGGCCTCGACGGCGGCGCGGATGACTACCTGCTCAAGCCCTTCGACATGGCGGAACTCCTGGCCCGTATACGCGCCGTGTTGCGACGCAAAGGTGGCAACGCTTTGTCTGTGCTGGACAACGGCGTGGTGTCACTGGACCTGCTCTCCAAAGAAGCCACCACCGCCGAAAACCAGGCAGTCCAGCTGTCCAGTCGTGAGTTCGCCCTGTTGCAGGCGCTGCTGATTCGACCCGGCGCGATTCTCTCGCGCAGTGAACTGGAAGACCGCATTTACGGCTGGGGCAATGAAGTGGAAAGCAACGCGGTAGAATTCCTGATTCACGCCCTGCGGCGCAAGCTGGGCAGCCATGTCATCAAGAACGTCAGGGGGATGGGATGGATGGTTTCAAAAAGCGTTTGAAGGACTCGGTTCAATTACGCCTGTCCGTGACGCTGTCGCTGGCCATTCTGATTGTGGCCGTGGTGGCCGGTGTTTTTGCGTTCATCTCGGCACTCGACGAGGCCCATGAAATGCAGGACGAAACCTTGCGCCAGGTGGCCGTTCTGTTTGATCGGCAGCAGATGAACCTGCACTACCCCGCTGCTGAAAAAATCGATGACGACAACGAAGAATCCAGGGTCATCGTGCAGTACCTGGCCGACGGCAGCAAAGCCGTCGGTAACGATGACGCGCTGTTACCGCTGCCCTTCCCCACAACGCTCGCCGATGGCCTGTCGACCTTGAACGTCACCGGCGAAGACTTTCGCGTGCTGGTCAGAACCACCGCCCGGGGTGAACGCATTGTGGTCGCCCAGGAAACCGGCGTCCGCGACAAAGAGGCCCGCGAGAGCGCCTGGCGCAGTTTGCTGCCGTTTCTGATTCTGTTTCCGGTGTTGCTGCTGGTGGTGGGAGATCTGGTGCGCAAACTGTTCCGTCCTATTGCCGCGCTCTCGGCGGACATCGATCGACGCGATGAACAGTCCCTGCACCCGGTCGACGAGCGCGACTTGCCGACCGAGATCCGGCCTTTCGTTGTCGCCATCAATCGTCTGCTCGCACGCGTTGCGCAGTCCATGGAAAACCAGCGGCGCTTCGTGGCCGACGCGGCCCACGAACTGCGCTCGCCCATGACCGCCCTGTCGCTGCAAGCCGAACGACTGTCCGCCACGGACATGCCGGCGCCGGCCCGTGAGCGCCTGCTGCCGTTGTCCCGGGGAATAGAGCGCAGCAGAAACCTGATCGATCAGCTGCTGACCCTCGCTGCGGCGCAATCGAGCTCGAACCGCCCGCCGACACGCGTGTCTGTCCATGACGTGTATCGACGTGTGCTGGAGGATTTGTTACCGCTGGCGGAATGTAAAAACATCGATATCGGCGTCGAAAGCACCAAGGATGTGCAGGTCCTCATCAACGAAATGGACCTGATGATGCTGGTCAAGAACCTGGTGGACAATGCGATCCGCTATACCCCCCAGGGTGGGCGGATCGACCTGTTGGTCGAGCGCACTCAAGGGAATGCAATCCTGCAGATCAAGGACACAGGCCCGGGCATCACCATTGAAGAGCAAGCCCGCGTGTTCGATCCGTTTTATCGCAGCCTGGGCACCGACGAAGCAGGCTCCGGGCTGGGCCTTTCTATCGTCAAGGCGATAGCCGATCGCGCAGGCGTTTCCGTTCACTTGAGTTTCTCGGACGAGACGAACCAGAGCGGTTTATGTGTGTCCCTACAGTTGACCGGAGCCGACGTTTGCTCCCCTTCACCCCGTTGAATTTCTGAGGTCATTGATGCCCGTTGCAAAAAAATGGCTAGCATTTGCGAGCCTGACAGCCTGTCTGTTTGGCGTTCATCACGCGCAAGCGAATGAGCCATTGTTGTATACCGCCAGTGCCACCCGCTCATTGCCCGGCGACGGTCACAGCTGGGGCTTTGCCGCCCTGGACCCGAAGCGGCCGTACCTGTTTATCGCGCGACGGGAAAACGGATTGTCGGTGTTCGACATCGACCAGCAGCGGTTGCTGAAAACGCTCGACGACTCGGTCGGCGCCAACGCCGTAGCGTTTGTACCGCAACGCAATCGGGCCTATGTGGCCAATATGGACGGTTCGCTGAGCATCGTGGCGCTGGATCGCATGGAGGTGTTGCAGCGGTTGAAACTGGATGCAGGCAACCTCAACAACCTGCTCTATGACGAGAGCCGTGACCGACTGATCGTCACCAGCGGGCGCCGTGGCGATCATTCGACGTTGTACCTGATCGACCCGAAAACCGACCGGCTCACCAACACTATCGACCTGCCGGCTCAAAAACTCGACGGCCCGGTCATCCTCGAGAACGGTACGTTTATCGTGCCCATGCGCGATGAGGACCAAGTGGCCGCGATGTCCGGCGCGAAGCTGGAACATCGGCAATTCTGGAGATTCAAAAACTGCAGCAAACCCGGTGCCGTGGCCGTGGATGAGTCGCACCAGCGACTGTTCGTGGCCTGTCGGGGCGGTGATCCGGTGCTGGTCGTCGCGGACCTGAAAACGGGGGAAGCAATCACTACCATGCCCATCGGCCGCGCCGTGAACGCACTCGCCTACGACCATTCCCGTGAACAACTGCTGGTTCCGAGTGGGGCCGATGCCAATCTCTCGGTGATCCAGCGCGACAGTCAAGGCCGGTACGTGATGCTCGGTGCTATCGGCACCCGGCCATGGGCCCACAACATGGTGCTGGACGCCAGGCGTGGGAAAGCTTACCTGTTCACTGCCGACTTCACCCAACCTGCGCCGACCCAGGACCAGCCGAAGCCTGATCCTGTGTTTCACCCGGATACGTTCACGGTGCTGACGTACACATCGCAGTGAATCAGGATGGTCAGCCCAGCCGTTGGCCTCAGCGGCGGGTAATCAACCCTTGTCGGGCGACCCGGACCAGTTGCCGGATGACTTCGGGAGCTTCCTCGCGACTGGGCGATTGAATCACTGCCAGATCGAAACTGTCGCTGACGAATCGCGCCAGCGATGTACCGTCTTCGACAAACTGGATCAGGAACGCCGCGGGGCGACCGGTGCGACGTGGCCAGCCGTCGAGATAACGCAAGAGCGTCGGCTGATTTTGGCCGCCAAGCAGGATTTTTGGATTGCGCTGGGTGAGATGTGCCGTGATCGGCGCGGGACGTATAACGGGGCTTAGTGCATTCATCGTGTCGTGTCTCTGCCTCAAAAGTCTGCATGGCAGGTGAGAGGCAACACCGAACCAGCGCTTTAGCGGTATTTCGAAGCCTGTCTCAAGCTTCTATCGGCAACTCCGTGAGTCACCTGGCGCCCCGCAAGTAGCTGTTTAAATCGGCGCATGGGCAGCATCCTAGAGAAGCTGACCGGACGGTGTCAAGAATCCCGAGCAACAAAAAGGCCCGCACGATGCGGGCCTTTTTCGTTGAGCCAGAGCGGTCAGCCAGCGATGGCGCGGTCAGCCGACAGCTTGCCCGCGCCTTCGATCAGCACGGCAATCGTGCCACCTAGCAGGGCAAGGGCAAATTCGTAACCGTTGTTCGCCATGAACAAACCGTGAGGCAAATGCACCGAGAAGATGGCGACCAGCGAAAGGAACGCCAACCCCAAGGCTGCCGGGCGCACCAGCAAACCGATGATCAAGGCCAGACCGGCGAAGAACTCCGTACCGCCTGCCAGCGTCGCCATCACGTAGCCCGGCGTCAGGCCGATGCTTTCCATGTACTGCGCGGTGCCCGCCAGGCCGTAACCACCGAATGCCCCGAAAAGTTTCTGCGAGCCGTGGGCGGCGAAGATGATCCCGACGAAAATCCGCAGAACTGTCAGGCCGTAGCCAGCGCGGGTAAACAGTACCTTGTTGATCAGTGAGCTCATGTTGTGTCATCCATTTTTGAGTTATGTGTGGGTTGGCCGCTATATTAATCAGTAAATTAAATGCTAAAAGCGCAATCTTTTCACCATAACAATCAGTTTAGTCGATCATTTACGTGAGACGACTTTCTGCGCCTGCGGCTCCAACGACTCCCGCTCACGATCGAAGGCCAGGTAATACTTGTTCACGCTATTAACATAGCTGACAGGTCCCATTCCCACCTGCTCCATGGCAATGCGCTCGACCTGGAAGAACCATTGATTGGGATTCAAACCCCGCCGACGCGCCTCGGCACGCATGCCCTGAACCCGCTCCGGCCCGATGTTGTAAGCCGCCAGCACAAACGCCATGCGCTCACGCTCGTTGAGCTTGGGGCTGGCGAAAAACTTGCGGCGGATCATCGCCAGGTACTTGGCCCCGGCCTGCACATTGGAATCGAGATCCTGGATGTTATTGACCCCGACGCGCTGCGCCGCCGACGGGGTGATCTGCATCAGGCCGGTGGGGCCACCGCCACCACGGGCGCTGGGTTGCAACGCTGATTCCTTGAACGCCAGTGCCGCCAGGTTCAGCCAGTCCATGCCTTGCGCATCGGCGTGTTTTTGCAGCACGGGTCGAAGTTTTTCCAATCGCTGGCGATCAGCCTTGGCCAAGGGGTAGTGAACTTGATACAGCCGGCGATAGATGCGCAGGAACGCGGCATCCTGATCGGACGGTTTTTTGTACACGGTGAGGAAGCGATCGATGCTCGCCCGCAGCATCGAGGCATCGCGGCGCACAAACCAGAACTCTTCGCCCGGATCACTGATGAGCACCTGCCGGTCGAAACGCAGATTGGGCAGGATCTTGCCCCAGCGCTCGGCAATCGGTAGCTCGACGATGGTCAGGTGAAAGATCCCGCCCTGGACCATTTCCAGCACATCCTCGACAGCCAGCGTGGGATCGACCCACTCGACTTTGACCGGTGGCAACTTGTGCAGGGCGAGCTTCTGGTTGATCTGACTGACCGCATCCCCGGCGGCGCTGCCGGTGGGTAGCGCGAGGGTTTTGCCGGACAGTTGTTCGAGCCGGGTAAAGCGCTTTTCACCTTTGATCCCGACCAATACCAGCGGGATGTTGCTGGCAATCGGTTCGCTGGTGCTGACGGCATAGCCCGGTTGCAGATCGAGCAGTTCGCCCGGCGCCACCAGATCACCCTCCCCGCGCTGCAACGCGCCGATGAGTTGATCCTTGGCCTTGGGAATGATCTTGAGGGTGATTTCCTGACCGTCTCGGGCATGACCGTTGAGGTATTGCTCGAAGGCGCGCAAGCGATGGTATTCGACGCCGATGGCCTGGCCCTGGACTTCGCCGGAACTGTTGCGACTCTGATTGACCAGCACCCGCAACACACGACTGCTGCGGATCGCCGCCAGATCCCGCACCTGAGTAGACGGCACGGCTTGCAGTGGCCCGGCCAGACGCGCAACCGCCGGCATCGGCAGCAGCAACGAACAACACAGTAGTAGCAAAACCGAGGGACGTGTCATCCACTCTCCGGAAAGAATACTGGGGCCGATTTCAAGCATTCTGCTGAAATCGAACGACAGAAACAGAGCGCCTTGAGCGCTGGCAAAGTGCGAAAGACTGGCACAGTGATGGCACTTTGGCCAACCTGCCTTGTCTCGCGGCATCAAGAGACAGCTTTAACTCGTTGTAGTTCTTGGCTTTTCTTATACATCCACAGCTCTGATATGCTTTCCGGCCTTTGGTCCGAGGTAGCACCATGCAACTCATCGATATCGGCGTCAACCTGACCAACCCCAGTTTTGCTGACAAACACCAGGCCGTACTCGACCGCGCCTACGCGGCCGGCGTCTGCCAATTGGTGCTGACAGGCACCAGCATCGAGGGCAGCGAACAGGCGCTGGAACTGTGTCATCAACTGGATGAAACGGCGCAACGGCTGTTCGCCACCGCCGGCATTCATCCCCATTCGGCCAGCGACTGGAACGCCGACAGCGCGCAACGGCTGCGCAGTTTGCTCAAGGAACCGAACATGGTGGCGGTGGGTGAATGCGGGCTGGATTTCAACCGTGATTTCTCGCCGCGCCCGCAGCAGGAAAAGGTCCTCGAAGAACATCTGGCGATGGCGGTAGAACTGCAATTGCCTGTGTTCCTCCACGAGCGCGATGCCAGTCAGCGTTTGCTGGAAATCCTTCGGGATTACCGAGATCAATTACCGGCCGCGGTGGTGCATTGCTTTACCGGCGAAAAGAAGGCGCTGTTCAGTTACCTGGATCTGGATTTACACATCGGCATCACGGGCTGGATTTGCGACGAGCGCCGAGGCACGCACCTGCATCCGTTGGTGAAGGAGATCAAACGGGGTCGATTGATGCTGGAAAGTGATGCGCCCTACCTGCTGCCGCGCAGTTTGCGGCCCAAGCCGAAAAACGGGCGCAACGAGCCGGCCTATCTGACCGAAGTATTGCGGGAAGTCGCGTTGCATCGAGGGGAAAGCGAGGAAGAACTGGCCGCCCACAGCACAGCGTGTGCGCTGGCGTTTTTTGGGTTGCCGTCCATATAACGATGACACGTACTTTGTAGCAGCTGGCGCAGCCTGCGTCCGGCTGCGTAGCAGTCGTAAAATCAGGCGATGTGGTGTTTCAGAGAAACCTCGCGCTCAGGTTTTACGACTGCTGCGCAGTCGGACGCAGGCTGCGCCAGCTGCTACAGATTTCGTTACGGCTTAGTGGCTGCTACGCATCATCTCTTTAGGCACGTACTTGCCGATCTCGAACTTGCCGATCGCCGCGCGGTGCACTTCATCCGGGCCGTCCGCCAGGCGCAGGGTGCGCTGCATCGCGTACATGTAGGCCAGCGGGAAATCGTTGGAAACCCCTGCCCCGCCGTGAATCTGGATCGCCCGATCGATAACCCGCAAGGCGACGTTCGGCGCCACGACCTTGATCTGCGCGATTTCGCTCTTCGCCACTTTGTTGCCGACGGTGTCCATCATGTACGCCGCTTTCAGCGTCAGCAGGCGCGCCATGTCGATCTCCATCCGCGAGTCGGCAATCTTGTCGATGTTACCGCCCAGCCGTGCCAGGGGTTTGCCGAACGCCGTACGGTTCACCGAACGTTTGCACATCAATTCCAGCGCCCGCTCAGCCATGCCGATCGAACGCATGCAGTGGTGAATCCGGCCTGGCCCAAGCCGACCTTGAGCGATTTCAAAACCGCGTCCTTCACCCAACAGGACGTTTTCGTACGGCACACGGACGTTTTCGAACAGCACTTCAGCGTGGCCGTGGGGTGCGTCGTCGTAACCGAAGACTGGCAGCGGTCGCACGATCTTCACGCCGGGGGTATCCACCGGCACCAGAATCATCGAGTGCTGGGCATGACGCGGTGCGTCCGGGTTGCTCAGGCCCATGAAGATCAGAATCTTGCAGCGCGGGTCGCAAGCGCCGGACGTCCACCATTTCTTGCCGTTGATCACCCACTGATCGCCGTCACGCACCGCGCGAGCCGCCATGTTGGTGGCATCGGAAGACGCTACGTCCGGCTCGGTCATGGCAAACGCCGAGCGGATGTCGCCGCGCAGCAACGGTTCGAGCCAGCGCTGCTTCTGTTCTTCGTTGGCGTAACGCACCAGCACTTCCATGTTGCCGGTGTCTGGCGCCGAGCAGTTGAAGGGCTCGGGGCCCAGCAACGAACGGCCCATGATTTCTGCCAGTGGCGCGTATTCGAGGTTGGTCAGCCCGGCACCCAGCTCCGACTCAGGAAGAAACAAATTCCACAGGCCTTCAGCCTTGGCCTTGAGTTTGAGTTCTTCCATGATCGCGGTCGGCTGCCAGCGATCGCCTTCGGCAACCTGACGCTCGAACACGGCTTCGGCGGGGTAAACGTAAGTGTCCATGAACGCGGTTACGCGCTCACGCAATTCCTGAACCTTGGGCGAATAAGCGAAATCCATGAGCAATTACCTTCTTGGGCAGAGGTTGTTTAAGTCATGCAATCGATGCTAGAACAGCTACGAAAATTTACCTAGCCTATTCTCGGCGTGTATTAACATTCATCACCGATATATGATCGGCTGATTGAGAGCCCAACAATAAGAGTGCAGCGCAATGAATCTGAGCAAGGTCGACCTCAACCTTTTCATCGTCTTCGACGCGATCTACACCGAAGCCAACCTGACCCGCGCCGGGCAAATTGTCGGCATCACTCAGCCTGCGGTCTCGAACGCTCTGGCCCGCCTGCGCGAGACTTTCAACGACCCGTTGTTCGTGCGCACGGCCCAGGGCATGGTGCCGACCCCCATGGCGCAGAACATCATCGGCCCCGTGCGCAATGCCCTTTCGCTGCTGCGGGTATCCGTCCAGGAAAGCCGCATTTTCAACCCGCTGCAGGCGGTCAAGACCTACCGCATCAGCATGACCGACCTGACCGAGGCGGTGATCCTTCCGCCGCTGTTCCAGCGTCTGCGTCGCCTGGCGCCGACGGTGATCATCGAGAGTTTCCTGTCCAAACGCCGCGAAACCACCAAGGAACTGGCGGCCGGCCGCCTCGATTTTGCGGTGGACGCGCCGCTCAACACCGACCCGCAAGTACGCCACGTCAAGTTGATGGAGGACCGCTACGTGTGCGCCATGCGCAAGGGCCATCCGCTGGCGGCCAAAGAGAAATTCACCCTCGATGACTACTTGTCACTGACGCACATTCATATCTCCAGCCGCCGCAGTGGCCTGGGGCACGTCGACCTGGCGCTGGGGAAAATGGGCATTCAGCGCAAAATCGCCCTGCGTTCGCAGCATTATTTGATGGCGTCCCAGGTGTTGCAGCAGACCGACATGGTCATGACCGTGCCGGAGCGCTTCGCCCGGCGCAATGACTTGCACTCGTTCAGCCTGCCGGTCAATGACGTGCCGCCGGTGGAAACCCACCTTTACTGGCACGAAAGCACCGACCAAGACCCGGCCAACCGCTGGATGCGCGAGCAGATGATCGAGTTGTGCCAGCAGGTGACGGCGCATGAGAGGAAGCTCGATAAGGTGTAGGGCTTGACACCGCGGTGCCCCCATCGCCGGCAAGCCGGTCTCGCTCCCACAGGTTTTTTTGTGAACGCAATATTTGTGAGCGACAGAAATTCCTGTGGGAGTGAGACCGGCTTGCCGGCGATGAGGCCCGCAAGAACACCGATGATCCATATCCCTTGACGTAAACGTCAACCTGCCATTAGCTTAACGCCATGACCTTTTCCGAGCGTGCTTATGAGCAGCCAGACCTACAGCATTTCCGACCTCGCCCGCGAGCTCGACATCACGACGCGAGCCATTCGCTTTTATGAAGAGCAAGGCTTGCTCAGCCCCGAGCGTCGCGGCCAGGAACGCATCTATTCGCCCCGAGACAAGGTCAGCCTGAAGCTGATCCTGCGGGGCAAGCGCATTGGCTTCTCACTGGCCGAATGCCGCGAGCTGATCGAACTCTACGACCCCACCGGCGGCAATCAGAAACAGCTGCAAACCATGCTCAACAAAATTGCCGAGCGGCGCGAACAGCTGGAGCAGCAAATGCTCGACATCGAGCAGATGAAGCTCGAACTGGACACGGCGCAGGAGCGCTGCACCCAGGCGCTGGAACAGACGATGAAAAGCCAGCAGGTGATCCAGTAGGCTCACGCCGTCCACTGTAGGAGCGAGCTTGCTCGCGATGGTCCCCAGAGCACCGCGTTTATTCAGCCTTGGCGCGTTATCGTTAAACACCATCGCGAGCAAGCTCGCTCCTACAGGCTTCCTTCAACATTCAGACAATCAGCACAGGTCGAATCCCATGTCCCTACCTTCCCACGTACGCCTGGTCGAAGTCGGCCCCCGCGACGGTCTGCAAAACGAAGCCCAACCGATCAGCGTGGCCGACAAGGTGCAACTCGTCGACGCGCTGACTGCCGCCGGCCTGGGGTATATAGAAGTCGGCAGTTTCGTTTCGCCCAAGTGGGTGCCGCAGATGGCCGGTTCCGCCGACGTCTTCGCGCAGATCCAGCGCAAACAGGGTGTGACCTACGGCGCGCTCGCCCCCAACCTGCGCGGGTTCGAAGACGCCATGGCGGCCGGGGTCAAGGAAGTCGCGGTGTTTGCGGCGGCGTCCGAATCGTTTTCCCAGCGCAACATCAATTGCTCCATCAGCGAAAGCCTGGCGCGTTTCGTGCCGATAATGGACGCCGCCAAACAGCAGGGCGTGAGCGTGCGCGGTTACGTGTCGTGTGTGTTGGGCTGCCCCTATGAAGGTCACGTCGCCCCTGAGCAAGTCGCCCTGGTGGCTCGCGAGCTCTATGCGATGGGCTGCTACGAGGTGTCCCTGGGCGACACGATTGGCACCGGCACCGCGGGCGCGACCCGCACGATGTTTGAAGTGGTGTCCACCGATGTGCCACGAGAAAAACTGGCCGGGCATTTCCACGACACCTACGGCCAGGCCATGGCCAACATTTACGCCAGCCTGCTGGAAGGCATTTGCGTGTTCGACAGCTCCATTGCCGGGCTCGGCGGCTGCCCGTACGCCAAGGGCGCCAGCGGTAACGTTGCCACCGAAGACGTGGTTTACCTGCTCAATGGCCTGGGGATTCAGACTGGAATCGACCTGGACGCCTTGATCCTTGCCGGCCAGCAAATCTGCACGGTGCTCGGGCGAGCGACCGGTTCACGCGTGGCCAAGGCGCGCAGCGCACAGTGAGGGGTGGGGTGTTACCGCCCACGCTGGAACGTGGGCGAAAGCGAGTAACACGGAAACAAATTGTCGGGATTTAGCTGAACGAAAAACCCCACAAAATATTAAGTATTTGATTTTAAAGGATTTTTAAAAGTTGGCACGGCTCCTGCTATCTCTATGGCATAACAAGAACAAAAAAAGCAGCAAGCCCTAATAAAAATAAGACGTAACGACTCTGACATAACAAAAACAACACGGCAGAGACGCAGCTAACAGATTTTTTTGGAGAAGATGTGCTTTTCAGGGTGCTTTTCGGAGTCACCCGCAACCGGGCAGAGAACAATAAAACTACCCTCAGGTAGCTCCCGAACTGGTTGGATCGCTCAGCGAAAAAGTAGATCAGCGCTCAAAAAAATACGTTTGCTCTTGATCCCGGATGGGGATCGACAAAAACAGCGGTAAAGGGTCACGGTCACCAAAAACAAAAACAGACCGCCCCTCAATAATAAAAAAAGAGCACGCGCAACGACAAAATTAAAGGGGAGCTTCGGCTCCCCTTTGTGCTTTCTGCGATTTGTGTTTTCGCCGCAGACCTTCTCCCTGTAGGAGCGAGCTTGCTCGCGATGGCGGTAAAACATTCAACACAGAAGT
>NZ_RWIN01000101.1 GCF_009761815.1 Pseudomonas sp. PB120 | reverse complement strand
CTTGCTCCCGCTGGGCTGCGCAGCGGCCCCAAAAAGATTGCTCATGGTGTGTCTGGTGTACGGCGTTGGTTGGTGATGGGACTGCTGCGCAGTCCAGCGGGAGCAAGCTCCCTCGCCACAAGGGTGTTGGGGTCAGGCTGGCGGGTCCAGGTTGTCCAGGGCCTGGTTGACGGCCAGGTCGGCGAGCATGATGACTTGCTGGATGCCGAGCAGCATGCTGCGCTGTGGGCCGTCCACAAACACCGCGAAATCACTGGCCATGATGCTCGCGGAGGCCAGTGATTCGCAGGCGTGGGCCAGCAGGCTGGGGGTGTCGATGTTGGGTGTGAGGGTGAACATTCTGCTGGGATTGTGGGGGCTGGTGTTTTTGAGGAGGGTGGGTTTTAGGTGAAGGTCGGATTTGCTTTTGGCGGTGGTGTTTTCGGGGTTTGATTCGGGAGGATTGGGGGTTGGCTTGGGCATGGAAAATCTCCTATGGAAACTGGAACCACCATGACCTATCGCTAAACAAGTAAGGGTGGCAGCTGTACGCAGGTTAGCGATCCGGGACATAGGAAGCCCGGGTAGACCCGAAGGTCTCCCACGCACAGCCGCCATGACACAAAATTGCAGACGCAAAGGGCTGCACTTCAGGCTGGGGCGTTGTAGCGCCTATGTATGGTCGGATCGCTAAACCCGGTCGCTGATGGGCAGCGACACAGTGACGATAGAGACCAGGGGCCAAGCGCACAAGCCGGCGGATTCTGGCGTAGGTGTAGGCAATGGCGCAAGGATCTGTAGCTTTCATCGAGTGTTCCTACACATGCTTAAACACATCCCTGGATAGCTATATAAAAATGGTGGGAGTTGCCTTGCTCCGGGCGGTGTTTCGGCGATGGTGGCGTGTCAGGCAACGTCAGTGCTGAATGGGATACCGTAATCGCGAGCAGGCTCGCTCCCACAATTTGATTGGTGTACATCCGTGGGAGATTGGTTGGTTGGCAGGCCGCCTTCGCGAGCAAGCTCGGTTCCTACAGGGATTCGGGGCATCGACGGGGGAATGGTCGGCTGGCAGGCCGCCTTCGTCTGCAACGCGATCAACTGTAGGAGCTAGCTTGCTTGCGATGGTCGTGAACGATGACGCGGGCTGTCTGGATTAACGCGTTGTCTGGACGTTTTTCGCGAGCAAGCTCGCTCCTACAGAAGAGCGAAGAGCAAAGCAGGTCGCGCGCGCACGCTGCTCTTCACCACTCAACAGGCCGAGTGTCAGCTCGCCTGCAGCTTTTGATCTTGATCCACCCGCCCCGTCGGGAGGCTGAGTGGAGGTGTTCATCCGGGGAGTGGCGCGCAGCGCCGTTCGACGCAGTCGAACA
>NZ_RWIN01000100.1 GCF_009761815.1 Pseudomonas sp. PB120 | reverse complement strand
GGCTGCGTTGCGTGTCCGCAGGACCGCCCTCGGGGGCCGCTGCGCAGCCCGACGCAGCCTCGTGCCTCGGCAGCTGCTACACGGCAGTTTTTACGAGAGCATGTCCTGCATCAGTTCTTGCAACACATCCAGATCGAATGGCTTGCCCAGGATCGGCGCCTTGCGGGTGATCGGGCTGTCGGTCTCGCGGATTTCCTGCGGGTAACCGCTGATGAAAATCACCTTGAGCTCGGGCCGCAGCTTCACCGCAGGTTCTGCAATCTGCACCCCGGAGATCCCGCCCGGCAGACGAAAATCGGTGATCATCATGTCCAGGTGCGGTTTGCTCGCCAGGATTTCAAAGGCCTGCTCGCCGTTTTCGGCCTGCAGCACCCGGTAACCCTCCCCCGAAAGATAGGCAGAAAGCACCATCAGGATCGAGGGGTCATCTTCGACGATCAATACGACGTCTTGTGCATCTTCACTCATGGGAAGCCTTTGTTCGGTCAATAGCTGCTGATACGACCGTGGGGTCGCTCAGAGGTTGCGTTTACCTGACTGTTTTCCTACAGCGGCAGACAAACGCGAAACAGGGCGCCTTCGCCAATCCGGCTGTCGACGGTAATGGAACCGCCATGGGCGGTCACTATCTGTTCAGAAATAAACAAACCCAGGCCCAGCCCGGCAACGGCGTGCGTGGCCGAAACACGTTCGAATTGCTGGAAGATCCGCTTCTGGTTCTCTTCACTGATGCCGATCCCCTGGTCACGCACTTCCACTCGCGCCTGACCGCTCTCACTGTACACCTTAACGCTGACCGGACTCTTGGCGCCGTAGCGCAAGGCATTGGTCAGCAGGTTGGAAATCACCTGCTCGATGCGAAACTCGTCCCAGCTGCCGACCACCGGTTGTTCTGCTTCCAGGGTCACCGATGACTCGGCGGCGTCGATCTGCGGTGCGAAATTCTGCAGCAAATCGCGTACCAGCGCCGACAGGTCAAAGCGCTTGGGTCGTATCGACAATTTGCCGGTGCGAATACGCGACACATCGAGCATGTCTTCGATCAGGCGGATCAGGCTTTTGATCTGCCGCTCGTCGCGATCGACCATTGCGTGCATCTTGTCCAGGGTAAACGCCGAGGCGTTATCCCGGGCCAAGTGCATCTTGCGCAGCTGGGTTTCGAGGATCAGGCCGTTGAGTGGCGTGCGCACTTCGTGGGCGACAATCGACATGAAGTCATCGCGCATGCGCACCGCCTGCTCCAGTTCCAGCTGGGTGTTCTGCAACTGCTTGAGCAACGCTTCCTGCTCCCGGCGACTCTGCTCCAGCGCCTCGACCTGCAGCTTCATTTCTTTGCGCTGGCGGAACAGATCGACGAACACGTTGACCTTGCTCTTCACCGCGTGGATATCCAGCGGCTTGTACAGGAAATCCACCGCGCCGCTTTCGTAACCCTTGAACGCATAGTTCAGCTCCCGACCGGCCGCACTGACAAACACAATCGGGATGTTCTTGGTTTTTTCCGTGCCGCGCATCAACTCGGCCAGTTCGAAGCCGTTCATGCCGGGCATCTGCACGTCAAGAATGGCCATGGCGAATTCGTGTTGCAGCAGCAGTGACAAGGCTTCGTCGGCGGACAGCGCCTTGTAGACCAGACGGTCTTCGCGCTTGATCAGTGCTTCGAGTGCCAGCAGGTTTTCCGGCAGATCGTCGACGATCAGCAGTTTGGCTTGGATGTTACTTAGCATGCTATTCGTTCCAGCTCGACAAGCAGACGGCCGATGCCGTGTATGGGAAGTATGTGGTCTGGCTGGTGTAAATCCAGCGCCGCCCGGGGCATGGTCGCGACCTGGGCTTCCTCCGGGTCCTGCACGATGGTCAGGCCGCCGCGACGTTTGACGTTGGCCAGGCCGCTGGCGCCATCCCGGTTGGCGCCGGTCAACAACACCGCCGCCAGGGCCGGGCCGTAGGCATCGGCGGCTGACTCGAACAGGAAATCAATGGCCGGCCGCGAGTAATGCACGCGCTCTTCCAGACTCAGTGAAAACGAGCGGTCATGTTCCACCGACAGGTGATAACCCGGCGTGGCGAAATACAGCGTGCCGGCTTCAATGTGCGTTTTGTCCCGGGCTTCGAACACCGGCATGGACACTCGCCGGGCGAACACTTCGGCCAGATGGCTGCGGCGCTCATCCGGCAGGTGCAGCACCACGATGATCGGCAGCACAAAGCCTTCGCGCAGGGGGCTGAGGATGCTCAGCAATGCCTCCACACCACCGGCTGACGCGCCAATCACGATGGCCTCGACACGTGGCAAATCCGCTGCACTGTTCATAGCTTTCGGTAGATCCGTTCTTGTTTTACCAACGGCTCGAACTGGTTGCCGAAGGCGGAGAAATCAGGGGTTTCCTTGCTGCCCAACACCAGGAAACCACGGTGACACAGTGATTCGTGAAACAGTCCGAAGGCGCGGTCCTGAAGTTTTTTGTTGAAGTAAATCAATACGTTACGACACGAAATTAATTGAGTCTCTGAAAAGACACTGTCGGTCGCCAGGCTGTGATCGGCGAAGGTGACGTTCTCGCACAGGCTCTTATCGAAAATCGCGTAGCCGTACGCCGCCGTGTAGTAGTCGGCGAACGACCGCTGACCACCGGCCTGCTGATAGTTAGAAGTGTAGGCCCGGACATTCTCCATCGAAAAAATCCCCTGCTTGGCCTTTTCCAGCGAGCGCGGATTGATGTCGGTGGCATAGATGATGGTGCGATCGAGCAAGCCTTCTTCGCGCAGCAGGATCGCCATCGAGTAGACCTCTTCACCGGTGCTGCAACCGGCGATCCAGATCTTGATCGAGGGGTAGGTCTTGAGCAGCGGCACCACCTCCTGGCGGATGGCCAGGAAGTGCGACGGGTCGCGGAACATCTCGCTGACCGGGATCGTCAGCAACTGCAGCAGCTGCATGAACGCTGTCGGATCGTGCAGCACCTTTTCTTGCAGCGCCGAAATGGTGGCGCACTCGAATTGGCTCAACGCGTGCTGGACGCGTCGCTTGATCGACGCGCCGGAGTAATCGCGAAAGTCATAGCTGTACTTGAGGTAGATCGCCTCGATCAACAGCCGCAATTCGATTTCGACACTTCGTTCCGCTGAGATATGACGCTCCACTTAGATACGTTCCATCTTCGGTAACCACACTCGAATCAGCGAGAACAGGCGATCCAGGTCGATGGGCTTGGCCAGGTAATCGTTGGAGCCCGCTTGCAGGCAGCGCTCCTGATCGTCCTTCATGGCCTTGGCCGTCACCGCGATGATCGGCAGTTTGCGCCAGCGCGGGTCCTTGCGGATCTCGATGGTGGCTTCGAAACCATCCATCTCCGGCATCATCACGTCCATCAACACCAGATCGATGTCCTCGACTTCATTCAATTTTTCAATCGCTTCACGACCGTTCCGGCCGATGACCACGACTGCGCCTTTTTGCTCCAGCGCACTGGTGAGGGCGAAGATATTGCGCACATCGTCGTCCACCAGCAGCACTTTGCGACCCTCGAAGACCTTGTCGCGGCTGCGCGCGGTCTTGAGCATCGTCTGCCGTTCATGGGACAGCCGGGATTCGACTTTGTGCAGAAAGAGTGTGACTTCATCCAGCAAACGTTCTGGCGAGCGTGCGCCCTTGATGATGATCGACCGCGAATACTTGCGCAGTTCGGCCTCTTCATCCCGGGTCAGGTTGCGCCCGGTATAGACAATGACCGGCGGGAACGAACAGATATCCTCGGTGGACATGCGCTTGAGCAGGTCATTGCCGAGCATGTCCGGCAGCTTCAGGTCGATGATCATGCAATCGAAGATGGTGGTGCGCAGCAGGTCCAGCGCATCCTGTGCCAGGCCGACGGCGGTGATCTCGATGTCATCGTCGCCAATCAGGCGGGCAATGCTGTCGCGCTGCACGTCGTCGTCCTCGACCAGCAGCACGCGCTTGACCTTCTGGGTCAGCTTGGCTTCGAGACGGGCAAACACATCCTTGAGCTCTTCGCGCGTGGTCGGCTTGACCGCATAGCCGATGGCGCCCATGTGCATGGCGGCTTCGACGCGATCCTCGACGGAAATCACATGCACCGGGATGTGCCGGGTTTCCGCGTGTTCTTTCAGGCGCTGCAACACGGTCAAACCGGAATGGTCCGGCAGGCGCATGTCCAGCAGGATGGCGTCGGGGAGGTATTCCTTGGCCAGGTCGTAACCTTCGTCGGCGCCATGGGCGACTAGGCACTGATAACCCAGTTCGTGGGCCAGATCGTAGAGGATGTGCGCAAAGTTCGGCTCATCTTCCACCACAAGGATGCAGCGCGTGGTGAACGGCGCTTTGGTGCGGTCATCGTTGAAGCGCGGGATATCGACTTCGGCAATCAGCGGGACCAAAGCGGCCGGCATGGCTTTCGGCGTGTGGGCAACCGGGGAAGCCTTCATCGGCTCTACCGGTGTTTCGCCCGGTTCAACGTATTGCTGCGGCAGGACGAGGGTAAACACACTGCCCTGCCCCGGTTCGCTGGTGACGCTGATGGAACCGCCAAGCAATGCCGCCAGGTCTCGGGAAATCGACAAGCCCAGCCCGGTGCCGCCATATCGGCGGTTGGTGGTGCCGTCGGCCTGACGGAATGCCTCGAAAATGCTTTCCTGTTGATCCGCGGCAATGCCAATCCCGGAATCGCGCACGATAAAGGCAATGCCGTCGTTGGGTTGACTGGCCACGGTCAGGCTCACGGAGCCTTTTTCGGTGAATTTCACCGCGTTCGACAGCAGGTTCTTGATCACCTGCTCCAGGCGCTGGCGGTCGGTGAAAATCATCATCGGCGAGCCAGGTTGCAGGTCAATCTGGAAGTCCAACTGCTTGTCGCTCGCCAATGGCTGAAACATCCCGCGCAAACCGTCTACCAGTCGGGCAACGCTGGTGTTCTCCGGGCGCATCTCCAGCTTCCCGGCCTCGACCTTGGAGATGTCGAGGATGTCATTGATCAGGTTCAGCAGATCGTTACCGGCCGAATAAATCGACTCGGCGAACTTGACCTGTTCGGCGCTGAGGTTTTCCTGAGGGTTTTCCGCCAGCAACTTGGCCAGGATCAACGAACTGTTCAGCGGCGTGCGCAATTCGTGGGACATGTTGGCGAGGAATTCGGACTTGTATTTACTGGAGCGCTGCAGCTCTTCGGCGCGCTCTTCCAGCAGAGTCTGGGCCTGGTTGAGTTCGGTGTTCTTCAGGTCCATGACATCGCGCTGATCGGCGAGGATCTGCGCCTGCTCAGCCAGTTGTTCGTTGGTTTGCTCCAGCTCGACCTGCTGGGTTTCCAGGTGCGCCTGCGACTCCTTGAGAATCCGCGATTGCTCTTCCAGTTCTTCGTTGGCCGTTTTCAACTCTTCCTGCTGGACTTGCAGCTCTTCGTTGAGTTGTTGCGTCTCGGCCAGTACTTCCTGCAAGCGCTGGCGATAGCGAGCGGCCTCGATGGAGGTGCCGATGTTGCCGCAGATCAGCTCGAGCAATTCGACGTCGCGGTCATCCAGCGGGCGCAGGAAACCCAGCTCGATAACGCCGTTGACTCGCTCGTCATCGCTGGTCGGTACTACCAGTACGCTGCGCGGCAGCCCCTGGCCCAGGCCGGAGCTGACCTTGAAATAGTTTTCCGGCACCGAATCCAGGCGAATCAGACGCGCCGTTTGTGCGACCTGGCCCGCGATGCCCTCTTCATTGTAGATATGCTGTTCGCGCTCTTCTTCCTCACGGGAGAAACCGTAAGAGGCAATACGCTTGAGGCCGCCATGCTCCTCACGGACATAAATGGCCGCCACAGCGGTGCCGAGGTACTGCGCGCAAAACTGCAGGATATTGCGCCCCAGCACATTCAGGCTCAGTTGCCCCAACACTTGCTCGGCCAGTTCGGTCTGGCCATTGCGCAGCCAGGCCTGTTGTTCGAGGCGATGGGCGCTGGCTTGTTGCGCGGCGAGGTTGGCGCTGTAGTTTTGCGAAAGGTTCAGCAAATCCCGACGGCCAATCCAGGCCAGCAAGGCGCTGATGCCGGCGACAAACAACAGGTAGAGCGTGATGCTCCAGATCGTGGTGCGGCTGACTTCCTCGTTGCGCGCGGTGCGCAACTGCTGCTCCGAGTCGATCACGTCTTCGAACTGCTTGCGAATTTCGTCAGTCAGGCGCTTGCCGCGTCCGGCCTTCACCGCCCCACGATAGTCACCGCTGGCACGCTGCAAGTCGATCATCGACTGCGCATAATTTGACCACTCGGCCTGCAACGCTTCAAGGTTACGTAAACGCTCAGTTTGAACCGGGTTGTCCGCCGTCAGCTCAACCAAGGTATTGAGTGCGACCTTGATCCTGGGCTTGGCCGTTTCGTAGGGTTCGAGGAACTTCTCGTCGCCCGTGAGCAGAAAGCCGCGCATGCCGGTTTCCAGATCGACGGTCAGTTTCACCGCTTCGTTGGCGTTATTGATCACCCGGTCGGTGTGCTGGACCCACTGGATCGTCGACAGCAAATAGGTAATCAGTGAGACGAAGAAAACCGCGCTGACCAGACCGACACCCAAGGGCAGACTGACGTTGCGGCTTAGAAGTTTGCGGAATCGTTGCTCATCTACCGAAGACGCGGAGGTCATGGGAAGGCCTTGTCGAACTGTTGAAAACCAGGGAGTTTGCCCCAAATCTGCCGCTTTGATCCAATTTTCTGACGTATTTATGCGCCAAATCCTACATTCCGCTGCTCCAGCGCAAAGGGAGCAGTTATCCTTGCCGGCGCGATGGGGCTATTCTTTTTTCAGCGTAGCCGGGAACTTGTCGGGTTCCGTCACTTACTCATGCACAAGGCCGGCAGATTTGATCGACCGGTCGACGCACCTTCAATCTTCGAGAGCCTCAATTATGTCCGCTGAACAATCCATCATCCTCGTCGTTGAAGACGATGACATCGTGCGCATGCTGATCGTCGATGTGCTGGAGGAACTGGAGTTCAAGGTGCTGGAAGCGGACGGCTGCGAGCAGGCACTGGAGTTTCTCAACGATGAAGATCAACACATTGACCTGATGATGACCGACGTCGGCCTGCCCGTGATGGACGGCCGTGAACTGGCAACGCAGGCGCGCATGGTTCGCCCCGAGCTGCCAGTGCTGTTCGCGAGCGGTTATGCCGAAAGCATCGATGTGCCGGCTGACATGCACGTGATCGGCAAGCCGTTTTCCATTGATCAACTGCGCGACAAGGTCAAAGCCATTCTCGGTAACGACTGACCCTCCTGAGGAATTGCTCCCGGCTGTGGTTTAATTGCGCCCCGCTTTTATCCCTCTGCCCCGCTTCTAGGAACTCCCCTGCATGAACCAGCCCCGCGCCACCAAAGTCCTGGTTATCGGCTACGTCTGGCCCGAACCCCGCTCTTCGGCGGCGGGTGGGTATGTGATGCAACTGCTCGGGACGTTCCTGCAACAAGGCTGGGAGGTCACCTTCAGCAGCCCGGCCGGCGCCGGCGAGCATCAAGAAGACCTGACGGCGCTGGGTATTCGCGAAGTGCCCATCGAACTGAATAACAGCAGTTTCGATGCGTTTGTCCGCGAACTGGCGCCGGATATCGTGCTGTTCGAACAATTCATGATGGAAGAGCAATTCGGCTGGCGTGTTGAAAAGCACTGCCCCGAGGCCGTGCGCGTGCTGGGAACACAGGATTTGCAAAGCCTGCGCCATGCCCGTCACCAACGGCTCAAGGACCGTTTGAAAGCTCGCGACGACGACAATGACTTCAGCGAGCTGTTTGCCCCGGCCTTGCGCGAAGAATTCGAACTGATGGCCGACACCGACCTGGCCAAACGGGAAATCGCTGCGCTTTACCGCTGCGACTTGAACCTGATGATTTCGGAAAGGGAAGTCGAGTTGCTGGTCGAGCAGTTCAAGGTGCCGCGCGGCCTCGTGCATTGGTGCCCGCTGATGGTCAACCCACCGAACGCTCCACCGGCGGATTTTGAGGCGCGTGCGGACTTTATCAGTATCGGCAACTTCCGCCACGCGCCCAACTGGGATGCGGTGCTTTGGATGAAAAACAGCATTTGGCCGCTGATTCGCGAACAATTACCCACCGCCCGATTGCTCATCTACGGGGCCTACACGCCCCCAAAGGCGACCGCACTGCACAATGCGGCGCAAGGCTTCCACGTGATGAACTGGGCAGAGGATGCGTTGCAAGTCATGACCGCCGCACGGGTCTGCCTGGCACCGCTACGATTCGGCGCCGGCATCAAGGGCAAGATCGTGGATGCCATGCTGTGCGGCACACCAAACGTCACCACGCCGATAGGCGCTGAAGCCATGCATGGCGACGAACCGTGGCCCGGGGCGATCACCCGGTCAGCCCAGGCATTCGCGGATTGCGCGGTGCAACTTTATACCGACAAAACGCAGTGGCTGAAGGCGCAGTCGCTCGGCCTGCAATTGCTGACAAATCGTTACCAGCAAGGCACTCACGGTCCAGCCTTGATCGCCCGCCTCGAAGACTGCCGGCAACGACTGTCCGCGATCCGCCGGGATAACTTCACCGGCAGCATGTTGCGGCATCACCAGCACAAGAGCACTCAATACATGTCGCAATGGATTGAAGCGAAAAACAGGTTCCGGGAGGACGCCTGATCATTAACACTCACGGCCACGTGAGAATCCTCTCCGTTTTCAACTGACCCACTGTGCAAGGATGCACTATGAACGACACACTCAAGACCAAGGTCCTACCTTATGTAACCCAGCGCTTTGCCCCCCGCAGCTGGATGACCGACACACCGGTTATCGATTCGTTATCGCTTTCTGAACTGGTGCTCCCCGGCGCGCACAATGCCGGCGTAGACAAGAAAGCCTCCTACGCCGCACCCGGTTTCAGCAACTGGGTCGCCTGCCAGAACCACTCTTTCTACTATCAATTAACGTTCGGAGCCCGCGCGCTGGATTTAAGGCTGAGCTATGAGATTGGCAATAACGGCGTCGGGACATTCTGGTTCGAGCACAACGGCTTTCGTTCTTCCCGATCGTTGGAAAACCTGATCACCAGCGTTATCCGGTTTTTGCAGGAAAACCCCGACGAATTCATCGTCCTGGATTTTCACCACTTGAACGCCGACAGCCAGCCATTCGACTACCAGGAATTCAATCGACAGTTACTGACTCACCTTGGTGACAGAATCATTCCTTACACACACGCTTACCTTTCATTGGGCCAGCTCAGGCAAATAAGCCATGCCCAGCGTGTGTTCGTAGCCGCCGAGTATCGCCCGGAGTTCGACATGGCGTACTTCCATCGGCAAATCGAGCACAAATGGAGTGGCGTACCGACGGCCAGCGTCAGTGAACTGAATGCATATCTCACGCACGTGATGAAGTTTCCACCGAGCCGGTCGATGCCCTGGTCGCTATCTGCGACCAGTTATAACGTGGTCGCGGGCCCGCAATCCATCGGCGCACATCTGGATAAGTGGTTTGATCCCACGAGTTCAGACTGGATGGAAAAAAGCAGCATCATCAATGCGGACTTTCTTGAAACCTCAAATCTGGTGCGCCATTGCCGAACAGCCAATCTGGCTCGGGTGTACGCGAAATGACAAACAGCGCCGATTCCAGTTTTGACAAACAAAAATGGATGAGCAATGTCCTGGATATTGACCGTCTGAAACTGACCGATATTGTCTGGCCCGGCGCTCATAACGCGGGAATGGACAAACAGGCACCGAACTACGATGTGGTCATCGGAAACTGGACCACCTGTCAAAACGATTCATTTGCCTGGCAACTTGCACAGGGCGCCCGCGCCCTTGATATCCGCCTGGGCTATACCGAAGGCCACGACCAGTCGATCTTCTACTTTCATCACAATGGCTACCAATCCCATCGCGTTCTGGATGAACTGATCGACGCCATTTCAACGTTCCTCGATCAAAACCGCGACGAGTTCATCATTCTGGATTTCCATCAGTTGGGAGACCGTCAAAAGCCGTTTGCCTACGACAAATTGAATGACGTGCTGATCAGTCGGCTCGGCCCTCGGCTCATACCGTATTCTGACTCCATGAAAACAGTGGGCGAACTCAAGCGCATCAGCACTCGCCGCCGGCTGATATTGACCGCCCCGGGCCTGCATGGCCTGGATGATGATTACTTCTGGCCTCGCATCAGCCACAAATGGAGCGGGGAAGTCTTCACCGACACCGACGAACTGGAGCGCCACATTTCCAGTACATTGCGAAACGCACCGACTGAAACCTTCCTGTGGTCGTTGTCCGCCACCAGTTACGGCTTTCTGGGCGGGCCTCAGGACATCAAGAAACAGATCAATGACTGGTTCAACCCGACGCGGGACTGGGTGACGCGTTGCAGTATTGTCAGCACCGACTTTTTCGACGAATCAGACATCGTGCGTTACTGCTGGAGCGCGTCAAGCATGAAGGCCGTTTATGGCAGCGCATTGCATCGGTCGGTGGACGCCTGACACGCTGGCATTGCCGCCCCGTTAGGAGGCATGATCAGCGCGCAATAATTATAAAAGCGCGCTGATATGACCCGGACTGCCAGAGTCACCGATCCTTCCTACGAACTGATGGACGACCACAACGGGTTGTCCATCATTTATCGCCAGCATGGTTTCCCCTGCCCTTTGGTGCGCTGGCACTTTCACAAGGAATACGAACTGCACCTGATCGTTGCCAGCTCAGGCAAAGTGTTCATTGGCGACTACATCGGCAACTTCTACCCCGAAACCCTGTTTCTCACCGGCCCCAACCTGCCCCACAACTGGATCAGCCAGGTGGCGGAAGATGAAGTGGTGCCCAAGCGCGACATGCTGGTGAATTTCACCGACGAACTGTTCGACAGCGGCCATCTGGTGTTCGCCGAACTCAAGACGCTGGCTCCGCTGCTGGAGCGCGCGCAGTACGGTATCGAGTTTCGCTGCAAGCACACCATCCAGCAGGCGATGGACCTGATGCAGCGAATCGCCGATACCAACGGCGTAACCCGGCTCGGTCACTTTTTCATTCTGCTGGAGTTGTTGGCGGCCACTGACGATTATCAGTTGCTCTCGGGGGCGACAACGCCGCAACTCGCCGACGAGCACAATGTCGACCGCACCAACCGGGCCGTGGATTACATCTTCGCGCATTACGCGCGGGAGCTGCCGCTTGAAGAAGTCGCCGAGCACCTGGGCATGAAGCCGACGTATTTCAGTCGCGTGTTCAAGCAAGCTACCGGGCGCTGCTTCATCGAATTCGTCAACCGCCTGCGCATCAGCAAATCCTGCGAACTGCTGGCCGATGGCGACAAGCCGGTGACCGACGTGTGCTTCGAATCCGGCTTCAATAATATTTCCAACTTCAACCGGCGCTTTCAGCAACTGAAAGGCATGACCCCCTCGCATTACCGGCGGTTGGCGGTGCAGCGGTTGACTGAGCAAAATCAGCACTGACACCTGCCCTTGTAGCAGCTGCCGAAGGCTGCGTTCGGGTGCGCAGCAGCTGCAAAACCTGCAGGCCAGGTCTTCCAGGATCACCGCATGCTCTGTTCCTGCGAGCGCTGCGCACTCGAACGCAGCCTTCGGCAGCTGCTACAGGGTGCCAGGCGATAAATCCGATTATTTCAGCATCGAGTGCAAAATAGTATCGATTCAAGTGCGACGGATGATTTGTTTCATCCGTCATTGAAGGCTGTAATCAGTGCACATTCTTCCCTCCCCGGAAGACACAAAAACAATAACTGTCCTTCTGTAACCCCACCGGGTGCAGAAAAGGAGTGCTCGATGCAACCTTCTGTAAAAGCTCTGCTCGCCCTCACCTGCATGACCCTCAGCAGCGTCAGCCTCGGCGCCCAGACGCTGACCATCGCCACCGTCAACAACAGCGACATGATCCGCATGCAAAAGCTCTCGAAAACCTTCGAGGCCGAGCACCCGGACATCAAGCTCAATTGGGTGGTGCTGGAAGAAAACGTCTTGCGCCAGCGCCTGACTACCGACATTGCCACCCAGGGCGGTCAGTTCGACGTGCTGACCATTGGCATGTACGAAGCGGCACTGTGGGGCGCGAAGGGCTGGCTGGAGCCGATGAAGGATTTGCCGGCATCGTATGCGCTCGACGACGTGTTCCCGTCGGTGCGTGAGGGCTTGTCGGTCAAGGGCTCGCTGTATGCGCTGCCGTTCTACGCGGAAAGCTCCATCACCTATTACCGCACGGACCTGTTCAAGGACGCCGGGCTGACCATGCCCGAGCACCCGACATGGACCCAGATTGGTGAGTTCGCCAGCAAACTCACCCACAAGGATAAGGAACAGTACGGCATTTGCCTGCGTGGCAAGGCTGGCTGGGGTGAGAACATGGCGCTGATCACCACCGTCGCCAACGCTTACGGCGCGCGCTGGTTCGATGAGAAGTGGCAACCGGAATTCACCGGTCCCGAGTGGAAAAACGCGTTGAACTTCTACGTCGACACCATGAAGCAATCCGGCCCGCCGGGGGCTTCCAGCAACGGTTTCAACGAAAACCTCGCGCTGTTCAACAGTGGCAAATGCGCGATCTGGGTCGATGCCAGCGTGGCCGGTTCGTTCGTCACCGACAAGACCCAGAGCAAAGTCAGCGAACATGTCGGTTTCACGTATGCCCCCCACGAAACCACCGACAAGGGCTCGGCCTGGCTCTATTCCTGGGCGCTGGCGATTCCGACCAGCTCCAAAGCCAAGGACGCGGCGAAAACCTTCAGCGCCTGGGCCACTTCCAAGGAATACGGTGCGCTGGTCGCCGAAAAAGATGGCATCGCCAATGTACCGCCAGGCACTCGGGCGTCGACCTACAGCGACGCGTACATGAATGCCGCGCCGTTCGCCAAGGTCACGTTGGAGTCGCTCAAAGCCGCTGACCCGAGCAAACCTACCCTGAAACCGGTGCCGTACATCGGCATCCAGTTGGTGACCATTCCCGAGTTCCAGGGTATCGGCACCCAGGTCGGCAAGTCGTTCTCGGCAGCGCTGATCGGCCAGACCACGGTCGACCAGGCCCTGGCTGCGGCCCAGCAATCCACCGAACGTGAGATGAAGCGCGCGGGTTATCCGAAGTAACCCCGCCGTCAATGTGGGACCCGCTTTTGTGGCGAGGGAGCTTGCTCCCGCTGGGTCGCGAAGCGGCCCCAAGATTTTTGCGACTGCTGCGCAGCCGAGCGGGAGCAAGCTCCCTAGCCACAAAAGCACCTCCCGCATTTCGATCTTTGTCTGCCTGTAAACAATCGGTTTTAACGCCATGAATATTTCAACTGCCAAAGCTCACATGGACATCCCCCAACCGGTGCGCAAAAACCGGTTGGCCAATCCCGGCTGGTTTCTGGTCAGCCCCTCGGTGGCGTTGTTGCTGCTGTGGATGATCGTGCCACTGGGCATGACCCTGTACTTCTCGATGATCCGTTACAACCTGCTTAACCCAGGCGAAAACGAGTTCGTCGGGCTGGAAAACTTCACCTACTTCCTCACGGACTCAGGCTTCCTGCCCGGCGCCACCAACACCCTGCTGCTAGTGGGCAGCGTCCTGCTGATCAGCGTGGTGTTCGGCGTCTTGATCAGTGCGTTGCTGGAGGCCAGCGATTTTGTGGGTCGCGGCATCGTGCGGGTCATGCTGATCTCGCCGTTCTTCATCATGCCCACCGTCGGCGCGTTGATCTGGAAGAACCTGATTTTCCATCCGGTGTCGGGGATTCTCGCCTACGTGTGGAAACTGTTCGGCGCGCAACCAGTGGACTGGCTGGCGCACTACCCGCTGCTGTCGATCATCATCATTGTGTCGTGGCAATGGCTGCCCTTCGCGATCCTGATCCTGATGACCGCCATGCAGTCCCTCGACCAAGAACAAAAGGAAGCCGCGCGCCTCGACGGTGCCGGGCCGATCGCCATTTTCTGGCACCTGACCCTGCCGCACCTCGCTCGCCCGATTGCCGTGGTGGTGATGATCGAAACCATCTTCCTGCTCTCGGTGTTCGCCGAAATCTTCACCACCACCAACGGCGGCCCCGGCTACGCGTCGACCAACCTCGCCTACCTGATCTACAACCAGGCGCTGGTGCAGTTCGATGTCGGCATGGCGTCCGCCGGCGGTTTGATCGCGGTGGTGATCGCCAACATCGCGGCCATCGTGCTAGTGCGGATGATCGGCAAAAACCTGACAGACAAAGCCTGAGGCCTGCGCCATGACCCTTCAACAATCCCGTCGCCTGCAAAGCCTGCTGCTGGGCACGCTGGCCTGGGCCATCGCGATCCTGATTTTCTTCCCGATCTTCTGGATGGTGCTGACCAGCTTCAAGACCGAAATCGATGCGTTCGCCACGCCGCCGCAGTTCATCTTCACGCCGACGCTGGAGAACTACCTGCACATCAACGAGCGCAGCGACTACTTCAGTTTCGCCTGGAACTCGGTGGTGATTTCGTTCAGCGCCACGGCCCTGTGCCTGCTGATTTCGGTGCCGGCGGCCTACTCGATGGCGTTCTACGAAACCCAGCGCACCAAAGGCACACTGCTGTGGATGCTCTCCACCAAGATGTTGCCGCCGGTGGGCGTGCTGATGCCGATCTACCTGCTGGCCAAGAGCTTCGGCCTGCTGGATACGCGCATCGCACTGATCGTGATCTACACGCTGATCAACCTGCCGATCGTGGTCTGGATGATTTACACCTACTTCAAGGATATCCCCAAGGACATCCTCGAAGCCGCGCGTCTGGACGGCGCCACGCTGTGGCAGGAAATGGTCAGGGTGCTGCTGCCCATCGCCAAGGGTGGCCTGGCGTCCACGGTGTTGTTGTCGCTGATCCTGTGCTGGAACGAAGCGTTCTGGTCGCTGAACCTGACGTCGTCGAAAGCCGCGCCACTCACCGCGTTGATCGCCTCGTACTCAAGCCCTGAAGGCCTGTTCTGGGCCAAGTTGTCGGCGGTATCGACGCTGGCCTGCGCGCCGATCCTGATCTTCGGCTGGATCAGCCAGAAACAACTGGTCCGCGGTTTGTCGTTTGGCGCCGTGAAATGAATACCCGAATCCCTGTAGGAGCGAGCTGGCTCGCGATGGACGTGAACGATAACGCGGGCCGCCTGAAGAAACGCGTCGCCTGTGAGCCCATCGCGAGCAGGCTCGCTCCCACAGAAAAGCACGCCCGGTTCAATTGAATAAAAACAAGCGGAGGCCCATCACCATGGCCAACCTGAAAATCAAGAATCTGCAAAAAGGCTTCGAAGGCTTTTCCATCATCAAGGGCATCGACCTTGAAGTGAACGACAAGGAATTCGTGGTCTTCGTCGGCCCGTCGGGCTGCGGAAAATCCACCTTGCTGCGGCTGATCGCTGGCCTGGAAGAAGTCAGCGGCGGCACCATCGAACTGGACGGGCGCGACATCACCGAAGTAAGCCCGGCCAAGCGCGACCTGGCGATGGTGTTCCAGACCTACGCCCTGTACCCGCACATGAGCGTGCGTAAAAACATGTCGTTCGCCCTCGACCTGGCTGGCGTACCGAAAGCCGAAGTCGAGAAAAAAGTCGGCGAAGCCGCACGCATCCTTGAACTCGGGCCGATGCTCGAGCGCAAGCCCAAACAACTGTCTGGCGGTCAGCGTCAACGGGTGGCCATCGGCCGGGCTATCGTGCGCAACCCGAAAATCTTCCTGTTCGACGAACCGCTGTCCAACCTCGACGCCGCCCTGCGGGTGCAGATGCGCCTGGAGCTGTTGCGCCTGCACAAAGAATTGCAAGCGACCATGATTTACGTGACCCACGACCAGGTCGAAGCCATGACCATGGCCGACAAAGTCGTGGTGCTCAACGGTGGCAAAATCGAACAGGTCGGCTCGCCGCTGGACCTGTACCACCAACCGGCCAACCTGTTTGTCGCCGGCTTTCTCGGCACACCGAAAATGGGCTTCCTCAAGGGCAAGCTCACCCGGGTCGACCGTCAGAGCTGCGAAGTGCTGCTCGACGCCGGCACCCGCATCAGCCTGCCGCTGAGCGGAGCCAGCCTCAGCCTCGGTGGCGCAGTCACCCTGGGCATTCGTCCCGAACATCTGGAACTGGCCCAAACCGGCGATTGCACGCTGCAAGTCACTGCCGATGTCAGCGAGCGCCTGGGCAGCGACACCTTTTGCCACGTGGTCACCTCGTCCGGCGAAGCGCTCACGCTGCGCGTTCGCGGCGATCTGGCCAGCCGTTATGGCGAGACCTTGAGCCTGCACCTGGACGCCGAACACTGCCATTTATTTGATGCCGACGGCGTGGCGCTCACCCGCCCGCTGCGCGCCGCAGCCTGATGTCGAGAACCTGTGATGAAACTCAATAAGCAAAACCTCAATCGCCTGGCCACGAACGTCGCTGTGCCGGCCTACACCCTCAGCGACACACGCCAGGGCATCGCCCACATTGGCGTCGGCGGTTTTCACCGCGCCCATCAGGCCTATTACACCGACGCTTTGATGAACACCGGCGAAGGCCTGGACTGGGCGATTTGCGGCGTGGGTCTGCGCGCCGAAGACCGCCGTGCCCGTGACGATCTGAAGGAGCAGGATTACCTGTTCACCCTGTTTGAACTCGGCGACACCGACGACACCGAAGTCCGGGTGATCGGCGCGATCCGTGACATGCTGTTGGCCGAAGATGGCGCAAGCGCGTTGATCGACAAACTCGCCAGTCCGCAGATCCGCATCGTCTCGCTGACGATCACCGAGGGCGGTTACTGCATCGACGACAGCAACGGCGAGTTCATGGCGCACTTGCCGCAGATCCAGCACGATCTGGCGCACCCGGATTCGCCAATCACGGTGTTCGGTTTCCTCTGTGCCGCGCTGGTCAAACGCCGAGCCGCCGGCACGCCAGCGTTCACCGTGATGTCTTGCGACAACCTGCCGCACAACGGCGCGGTCACTCGCAAGGCCTTGCTCGCGTTTGCCGCGCTGCGCGATGCCGACCTGCGGGACTGGATCGACAGCCACGTAAGTTTCCCCAACGCCATGGTCGACCGCATCACGCCGATGACCAGCACCGAGCATCGCCTGCAACTGGCTGACAAGCACGCGGTAGACGATGCCTGGCCGGTGGTGTGCGAGCCATTCGTGCAGTGGGTGCTGGAGGATAAATTCGTCAGCGGCCGTCCGGCCTGGGAAAAGGTCGGCGTGCAGTTCACCGACGACGTCACGCCCTACGAAGAAATGAAGATCAAGCTGCTCAACGGCAGCCACCTGGCCCTGACGTACCTGGGATTCTTGAAGGGTTATCGCTTTGTTCACGAGACCATGAACGATCCGCTGTTTGTGCGTTACATGCGCGCTTACATGGATCTCGATGTGACGCCACAGCTGTCGTCCGTGCCGGGAATTGACCTGACGCAGTACAAAAATACGCTGGTCGAGCGTTTCTCCAATCAGGCGATTGCCGATCAGCTGGAACGCGTGTGTTCCGACGGGTCTTCGAAGTTTCCCAAGTTCACCGTGCCGACCATTAACCGGTTGATTGCCGATGGTCGGGAGACCAAGCGCGCGGCGCTGGTGGTGGCGGCCTGGGCGTTGTATTTGAAGGGCGTCGACGAGAACGGCGACACCTACGCCATTCCGGACCCGCGGGCGGCGTTCTGTCAGGGGTTGGTGGCGGATGATGCGTTGATTGCCCGGCGTTTGCTCGGGGTCGAGGAGGTTTTTGGCACGGCGATTCCGAAATCTCCGGCGTTTGTGGCGGCGTTTGAGTGGTGCCTGGACAGCTTGCGTGAAGTGGGCGTGACGCGGACGTTGCAGCGGGTGTTGGCTTAAACACGAAGGTGAATCGGCTGCCGTCATCGCGAGCAGGCTCGCTCCTACAGGGGATCGGTGTTGAACACAAAAACCGTGTCCTCTGAAGATCTCCTGTAGGAGTGAGCCTGCTCGCGATGGGCCTCACTCAGTTCGACCAGACACACCAAGGACTCTCCATGACAACTCAACAACTGTTCCTCGGCATCGACTGCGGCACCCAAGGCACCAAAGCGATCATCCTCGACGCGCTAAGCGGGCAAGTCCTGGGGCAAGGTGCCGCCGCGCACACGCTCATCAGCGGCGCCAATGGCCGTCGCGAACAAGATACCCAACAATGGCTGCAAGCTTTCACGCTGGCCACCCGCCGCGCCCTGCTCGAGGCCAACGTCAACGGCCAGCACATCCTCGGCATCGGCGTTTCCGGCCAGCAACATGGCCTGGTCCTGCTCGACGCCCAAGGCCAGACGCTGAGACCGGCCAAGCTCTGGTGCGACACCGAATCCACCCCGGAAAACGAGCGCCTGCTGGCGCACCTGGGCGGTGAAAAAGGCTCGCTGGAACGTCTTGGCGTGGTCATTGCACCGGGTTACACCGTGTCTAAATTGCTCTGGACCAAAGAACAGCACCCTGCGCTGTTTTCCAGGATCGCCCGCATCCTGCTGCCCCACGACTACCTCAATTACTGGCTGACCGGTCGCAGTTGCAGCGAATACGGCGACGCCTCAGGCACCGGCTACTTCAACGTGCGCAAACGCGAGTGGGACTTGCAGTTGCTGCGTCACATCGACCCCACCGGCCGCTTGCAAGCCGCGTTACCGGAACTGATCGATGCCCATCAAGCCGTCGGTACAATCCTGCCGGGCATCGCCGAACATTTAGGTATCAACCCGCAAGCGCTCGTGTCCAGTGGCGGCGGCGACAACATGATGGGCGCCATCGGCACCGGCAACATCCAGCCCGGCGCAATTACCATGAGTCTCGGCTCTTCGGGGACGGTTTATGCCTATGCCGATCAGCCGAAGGTCAGCCCGGACGCCTCGGTCGCGACCTTCTGTTCCTCCAGCGGCGGCTGGTTGCCGCTGATCTGCACCATGAACCTGACCAACGCCACCGGCGTGATTCGCGAGCTGTTCGAACTGGATATCGAACAGTTTAACGATCTGGTCGCGCAGTCACCCATCGGCGCCGAAGGCGTGTGCATGCTGCCGTTCCTCAACGGCGAGCGCGTCCCCGCCCTGCCCCATGCCACCGGAAGCCTGCTGGGCCTGACAATGACCAACCTGACCCGGGCCAATTTGTGCCGCGCCGTGGTCGAAGGCACCACCTTCGGTTTGCGTTATGGGCTGGACCTGTTGCGGCACAATGGCTTACAAAGCCGCACCATTTGCTTGATTGGTGGCGGTTCGAAAAGCCCGGTGTGGCGGCAGATGGTCGCCGACATTATGAACACCCCAGTGATATGCACCGAACAAAGCGAAGCCGCCGCCCTCGGGGCAGCGATTCAGGCCGCGTGGTGCACGTCCCGGGCAAACGGACAGGAAAACAGCCTGGCGGATCTGTGCCAGCGTTGCGTCAAACTCGACCTGGCCAGCGAAACCCTGCCGATTGCAGGCAACGTGGCGGTCTTTCAACAGGCCTATGAGCGCTATCAACAGCATGTCGCAACCCTTTAAAGAGTGAACAACTATGTACCTGGTGTGTGGCGAAGCGCTGTTCGATTTTTTCAGTGAAGAGGACGCCAGCGGCCTGGCGTCCAAAGTGAATTTCAAGGCGATTGCCGGCGGTTCGCCATTCAACGTCGCAGTCGGTTTGCGCCGATTGGGCGTAGACTCGGCGCTGTTTGCCGGACTGTCCACCGATTACCTCGGGCGCCGTTTGCAGCAGGTGCTGCAGGACGAAGGCGTGCGGGCGGACTATCTGGTGGACTTCGCCGCCCCCACGACCCTGGCGATGGTGGCGGTCGGCGCCAATGGTTCGCCGCATTACAGCTTCCGCGGCGAAGGCTGCGCAGATCGCCAGTTGAAACCCGAGCATCTGCCGCAACTGAGTCCTGAAGTGCGCGGCTTGCACATCGGCTCGTTCTCCCTGGTGGTACAGCCGATCGCCGACACATTGCTGGCCCTGGTTCAGCGGGAAAGTGGCAAGCGCCTGATCAGCCTTGACCCGAACGTGCGGCTCAATCCCGAACCGAACATCGAGTTGTGGCGTTCACGGATTGCGACGTTGGTCGAGTTGGCCGATCTGATCAAAGTCAGCGATGAGGATTTGAGCCTGCTGTACCCCGAACAGGACCCGCAACGGGTGATCGAAGGCTGGCTGCAGCATCGCTGTCAGCTGGTGTTCCTGACCCGTGGCGGCGAAGGCGCAACGGTGTTCAGCAAGGCCCATGGCTCATGGTCGGTACCGGCCAGCCTTGTGAAAATTGCTGACACGGTAGGTGCTGGCGATACGTTCCAGGCGGCGTTGATTACCTGGTTGACCGAGCAGGGGCTGGATTCGGTGGACGGCGTGCAATCTCTCCGCCGCGAGCAGATCGACATGATGTTGAAGTTTGCGGTGCAGGCGGCGGCGTTGACGTGCAGCAAGACCGGGCCGGATTTGCCGTATCGGCAGCAGTTGGAAGCATCTCAGCCATAACAAGACCTGTAGCAGCTGGCGAAGCCTGCGTTCGGCTGCGCAGCAGTCGTTAAACCTGCACACGCGGTTTTCCTGAGGCACCGCATTGGCT
>NZ_RWIN01000099.1 GCF_009761815.1 Pseudomonas sp. PB120 | reverse complement strand
AGGCTCGCTCCCACAATTGACTGCATTCCCCTGTGGGAGCGAGCCTGCTCGCGATAGCGTCAGCCCAGGCAACAAAAACCCGGATTAGCTTTCGGACCGCTGCCCCACCAGACTGTCCACCGACGGCACCCGGGTATCGCTCTCCATCTGCGTGTCATGTTCAATCTGATGACTGAACCGGTCCAGCGAACCCTTGGCCGGTTGTGCATCGCTGGCGAACACCGGTGGGCTGAGGATGTAGGCGCCGAGCAAGCGACTGAGGGCGGCGAGGCTGTCGATGTGCGTGCGCTCGTAGCCGTGGGTGGCGTCGCAGCCGAAGGCGAGCAGGGCGGTGCGAATGTCGTGGCCGGCCGTCACCGCCGAATGGGCATCGCTGAAGTAGTAACGGAACATATCGCGCCGCACCGGCAGCTCGTTTTCGCCGGCCAGTCGCAACAAATGCCGCGACAGGTGATAGTCGTAAGGCCCGCCGGAGTCCTGCATCGCCACGCTGACCGCGTGTTCGCTGGAGTGCTGGCCCGGTGCAACCGGCGCAATGTCGATGCCGACAAACTCACTGACATCCCACGGCAATGCAGCGGCCGCGCCACTGCCGGTTTCCTCGGTGATGGTAAACAACGGGTGGCAGTCGATCATCAGCTCTTCGCCGCTGTCGACGATGGCTTTAAGGGCGGCGAGCAGCGCCGCGACGCCAGCCTTGTCATCCAGGTGACGGGCGCTGATATGCCCGCTTTCAGTGAATTCGGGCAGGGGGTCGAAGGCGACGAAATCGCCGACGCTGATCCCAAGGGAATCGCAATCGGCGCGAGTGGCGCAGTAGGCGTCCAGACGCAATTCGACATGGTCCCAGCTGATCGGCATTTCATCCACGGCCGTATTGAACGCGTGCCCGGACGCCATCAACGGCAACACGCTGCCGCGGATCACGCCGTTGTCGGTAAACAGGCTGACGCGACTGCCCTCGGCAAACCGGCTGGACCAGCAACCCACGGGCGCGAGGGTCAGGCGACCATTGTCTTTCACCGCGCGCACGGCCGCGCCGATGGTGTCCAGATGCGCAGAGACGGCGCGATCCGGGCTGTTCTTCTTGCCCTTGAGCGTGGCGCGAATGGTGCCGCGCCGGGTCATTTCAAACGGAATGCCGAGTTCTTCCAGACGCTCGGCGACGTACCGCACGATGGTGTCGGTGAAACCGGTAGGGCTGGGAATGGCGAGCATCTCCAACAAGACTTTTTGCAGGTAGGTGAGGTCCGGTTCGGGGATTTTGCTGGTCATGGAAACTCCTGATGAGTAAAGAACATCGATGGTTTCGATGAGAGGGAATTGGGTGCCTGTGAGGCCGTCTTCGCCGGCAAGTCGGTCTCGCTTCCACAGTGGAACGCGGTCAAATGTAGGAGCGAGACCGGCTTGCCGGCGATGACGGCCTCACAGGCGCTACATCTCTAAGAAACTGCCGGCTGACTGTGCGGAAACAACAAATCAACAAACCGCTCCGCCGTCGGCTGCGGTTCATGGTTGGCCAGCCCGGCCCGTTCATTCGCCTCGATAAACACGTACTCCGGTTGATCGGCGGCGGGCACCATCAGGTCGAGCCCGACCATCGGAATATCCAGCGCACGGGCCGCACGAACAGCGGCATCCACCAAGGTCGGGTGCAGGGTCGCGGTGACATCTTCAAGAATGCCGCCGGTATGAAGATTCGCCGTGCGGCGTACGAACAGATGCTCACCCGCCGGCAGAATGCTGCTGTAGTCGTAACCCGCCGCCTGCAATGTGCGCTCGGTCTCATGGTCCAGAGGGATTTTGCTTTCACCACTGGTGGCCGCCTGACGTCGCCGGCTCTGGGCTTCAATCAGTGCGCCGACCGAGTGCTGGCCATCGCCAACCACTTCCGCGGGCCGGCGAATGGCGGCGGCAACCACGTCAAAGCCGATCACCAGGATCCGCAGGTCCAGGCCTTCATGAAAGCTTTCCAGCAGCACGCGACTGTCAAATTCACGGGCGGACTCAATGGCCTGCTGAACCTCTTCGATCGTCCGCAAATCCACCGCCACGCCTTGACCCTGTTCACCGTCGAGCGGTTTGACCACGACTCGTTGATGCTCGTCGAGAAACGCAAGGTTGTCGTCGGCGTTGCCGGCCAGTTGCTGCGAGGGCAGATTCAGCCCGGCGGCTTTCAGCACTTTATGGGTCAGGCTTTTGTCTTGGCACAGGCTCATGCTGATGGCGCTGGTCAGGTCGCTGAGGGATTCACGGCAGCGCACCCGCCGCCCGCCGTGGCTGAGGGTGAACATCCCGGCGTCGGCATCGTCGACCTGCACGTCAATGCCGCGACGATGAGCCTCCTCGACGATGATCCGCGCATACGGATTGAACTCGGCCTCCGGGCCCGGGCCGAGAAACAGCGGTTGATTGATGCCGTTCTTGCGCTTGATGGCGAAGGTCGACAGGTTGCGAAAACCGAGCTTGGCGTAAAGACTTTTCGCCTGACGGTTGTCGTGCAGCACGGACAGGTCCAGGTAACTGAGCCCACGGCTCATGAAGTGTTCGATCAGGTGCCGTACCAATACTTCGCCGACACCCGGCCGCGAACACTGCGGATCGACGGCCAGGCACCACAAGCTACTGCCGCTTTCTGGATCGTTGAATGCCTTGTGGTGATTGAGGCCCATCACGCTGCCGATGATCGCGCCGCTGTCCTCGTCTTCGGCCAGCCAATACACCGGGCCGCCGAGATGACGCGGCGTCAGCAGATTTGCATCAATAGGCAGCATGCCGCGGGCCTGATACAACTGATTGATTGCCAGCCAGTCCGCATCGCTTTGCGCCCGACGGATGCGAAAACCGCGAAACACGCGGGTCGCCTGACGGTAATCGCTGAACCACAACCGTAGCGTGTCGGAAGGGTCGAGAAACAGCTGCGCCGGTTCCAGCCCCAGCACTTGCTGGGGCGCGGCGACATACAGGGCGATGTCGCGTTCGCCCGGTTGTTCGTTGAGCAACTCCTGGGCGAGGCTGGCCGGATCGGGGAACGTGTGGCCGATCAACAACCGGCCCCAGCCGCAATGCACGGCAATCGGCGCCGCGCCCAGTTCGCTGCCGTCTTCAGCCAGGCGTGCCTGCAAGCGTTCGTAGGAGGGCGCCTGACCGCGCAGCAAGCGTTGGCTGTAAGCCGTGGCATGGGGTTTCATCGATCAGATTCCTTGTTCACTGAGCCACAGGTTCAGGGCTGCCAGTTGCCACAACTTGGAGCCGCGCAACGGCGTCAACTGACCTTGCGGATCGGTCAGCAGACGGTCGAGCATGGCCGGGTTGAACAGGCCGCGATCCTGGCTGGGATCGAGCAGCAACTCGCGCACCCAGTTCAGCGTGTCGCCCTGTAAATGCTTGAGGCCCGGCACCGGGAAATAACCTTTCTTGCGGTCGATGACTTCACTCGGAATCACCAGACGCGCCGCTTCTTTCAGCACTTGCTTGCCGCCGTCCGGCAGTTTGAATTTGCCCGGCACCCGTGCCGACAATTCCACCAGGCGATAGTCGAGAAACGGCGTGCGCGCTTCCAAACCCCAGGCCATCGTCATGTTGTCGACGCGCTTGACCGGGTCGTCCACCAGCATCACCGTGCTGTCCAGGCGCAGGGCTTTGTCCACCGCCGCCTCGGCGCCAGGCTGTGCGAAATGTTCTTTGACGAAGTCGCCTGCGGCGTCATTGGCAGTCAGCCATTTCGGCTGGACAGTGGCGGCGTAGTCGTCGTAGCTACGGTCAAAGAATGCTTCGCGGTAAGCCGCGTACGGATCGTCCGCGCCGTCCACCTGCGGGTACCAGTGATAACCGGCAAAGAGTTCGTCGGCACCCTGGCCGCTCTGCACCACTTTGCAATGCCTGGCCACTTCACGGGACAGCAGATAGAAGGCGATGCAGTCATGGCTGACCATCGGTTCGCTCATGGCGCGGAACGCCGCGGGCAGCTGTTCGATGATCTCTTTTTCGTCGATGCGCAGTTGATGATGCTGCGTGCCGTAATGCTTGGCGATCAGGTCTGAATACTGGAACTCGTCGCCCCGTTCGCCACCCGCATCCTGGAAACCGATGGAGAAGGTCGACAGGTTTTCCACGCCGACTTCACGCAACAGCCCCACCAGCAGGCTCGAATCGACCCCGCCGGACAGCAGCACGCCGACGTCGACTGCGGCGCGTTGACGAATCGCCACCGCTTCGCGAGTGCTGTCGAGGACGCGGTCACGCCAGTCTTCGAGCGTCAGGTCCATCTCGTCGGCGTGTGGGCCGTAGGGCAGCGTCCACCAGGTTTTCTGCGTGGTCGTGCCGTCGGCTTCGATGCGCGTCCAGGTCGCGGGCGGCAGCTTCTCGATGCCCGCCAGCAAGGTGCGCGGTGCCGGAACCACCGCATGGAAATTCAGATAATGGTTGAGCGCTACCGGATCGAGGATCGGGTTGATGTCGCCGCCCTTGAGCAACGCCGGCAAAGCGGAGGCGAAGCGCAGGCGCTGGCTGGTGCGCGACAGGTACAACGGCTTCACGCCGAGGCGGTCGCGGGCGATGAACAGACGCTTGGCATCACGCTCCCAAATGGCGAAGGCGAACATGCCGTTGAGCTTGGGCAGCAGTGCTTCGCCCCAAGCGTGGTAGCCCTTGAGCAGCACTTCGGTGTCGCCGCCGGAATAGAACGCATAACCAAGGCTTTCCAGCTCGGTGCGCAGTTCCGGGAAGTTGTAGATCGCGCCGTTGAAGGCCAGGGACAAGCCCAGTTGATTGTCGACCATCGGCTGCGCCGAGCCGTCGGACAGGTCCATGATTTTCAGGCGACGATGGCCAAGGGCAATCGGCCCTTGGCTGTGAAAACCCCATGCATCAGGGCCGCGAGGGGCCAGGTGATGGGTGATTCGTTCAACGGCTGCGAGGTCCGCAGGTTGATGATCAAAGCGTAACTCGCCAGCTAATCCGCACATAAAGTCCTTACCGGTTTTTCCGTTGGGGAGGGTCTATCGATACCCGCCCAAAACAGCGGGTACTCAGAAACTGACCCGCCTCGGTTATGGGAGTTTTAGATCGATAAGTAATAAGCAGGGATTGCTGGACGAACGGCGGCCGCAGCAGAAAGGCCGTGGGCCGTGGCGGTAATTATTGCTGGAATGCATAGAAGTAACTGCTTGGAAGCACTGCCATCCGACCCGGTTTTCGAGTTATCAATTGCCGACCGGGCTTCCTAAACTGGGTGTCTCTCAATGCAATAAGGATATTGCTCATGCAGGTTACGACTGCCAAAACCGTCCCCGTGGCGGTGCCCATGACATCGGCACAACGCCTCGAAGCGTTGTTGGAACACACAGGCGACCTGGACAAGGCGCAAGTGCTTCAAGCGTCTATCGCGCCTTGGTTGGCGACGGCGGATCTGAACACCGTGCAGGCGTTGAAGGCTGCGTTCGACCAGTCTTTTGTTACCCACGGCAAGGTCACCGAGGTGCTCAAAAAGCTCAAGCCGCTGGACGAATTCTGCAAGGAGCAACTGACCGTTTTCCTCAAGGGTAAATGGACGGTCGATGTCGAGCGCGACACGCTGGACATCACGACAACACAGTACACGTCCACCGGTGCACTCCCGGCCTTCGGGTACCCTGATCTGAAAACCACCACATCACGCAGCCTGCTCCAGGCGGCCATGGAAAACTTTACCGCCAAGGAAGCAAGCGACGGTGGTTTTTCAGCCGAGTCGGTCATACGCATCAATGAACAGGCCCAATCAGGGGCTGAAATAACCCCGGTGAAATTCGCCGCACTTTGTCGTGAACTCGATTTGGGGGCCCGCTATCAGCGGCATATTGCCAAGGCCCTGGCACTGCCGGCCAGACCCGCCAATGACGCGCCTGTGAATGATCAGGCCAGCGTCGCGGACATCCGGCGGCTGAAGGTGCTGGACATGCGAGTTGCCCTCCACGTGGCCTCCCTAAAGAAGAACATCACTCCCGCTGCTTACACGATGCTGTTGAGTGTGATTGATCAGGATCTTCCTGCCGCGCAAACCAAAGACGCAGTGTTTGATGGCGGGCCGGTGCATTGGCAGGGCCTTATGATTCATGACACCTGCATCTGTGGGGCACTGGTCTTCAGCAAAGTCTCCATCGATACCGACCCGAAGGCCCGTTGTGTGGTGTACATGCCGAACGAACCACGACGACCGCTTTATGAGTACGCCTCGCTGGATGACTTCAAGATCTATCTGACCCTCCATTTGCAAAGCAAAAACTACAGAAAAACGTTCGCCGAGCAGTACCTGCACGGCCACGATAAAACCGGATTTTTTACCGAGTTTGACAAGGGCAAGACCCTGGGCACGCTCGCTGCCGCTCCCGCCGACACCTGCATTGCCGATTTTTTCTTCAACTCGTTTGTCAGTACGACTGAGAAAGACGCGCGAATGCTGGCTGTGCCGACTGAAGACGTCGATGAGCAGCAGAGGGAAAAAACCATTCAAGTATTGCTTGAAGGCGGTCTTCTTCTGTTGAACGCCGCCTCTTTTTTTGTACCCGTGATCGGCCATCTGATGCTGATGGCAGCCGCCGTCGACATCCTCTACGAGGTGTATGAAGGTGTGGATGACTGGACCCACGGCGAACGGGCCGAGGCGCTGCAACATTTGTTGAGTGTGGTGGAAAACGTCGCGCAATTGGCGGCGTTTGCCGTCGGAGGAAAAATCATCAAGAACGTTTTCGGTAAGGGTGCGAAGGAACACCAGACATTCTTCGACGATTTCGAAGCCGTCACCCGCACGGACGGTAAAGCAAAGTTGTGGAAACCCGACCTTGCCCCCTATAAACAGACCTCGGCTCTGCCAATCGACGCACAACCCGACGCGCAAGGGCTTCACCGGCATGCCGGCCAGACGTCAATCGTCATCGAGGGTGCACCTTATCGAGCCACCCGCAAGTCAGCAGGATCGGCATGGACCCTCAATCATCCGCTGCGCACTGACGCCTTCGCGCCTGCCGTCGAGCGAAATGTGGAGGGTGGATGGCGGCATGTCTATGAGCATGCGCACGAGTGGCGAGACGGTGCATATGCCTTGGGACGCACGGATCCGAGCCTGAGTGATCTGGGCAGCGATCTGGAAGCGGTTGCCGACATCACCGACATGACACCTGAAAAGTTGTACCAGCTTCATGAAAGCAACCTCAAGTTACCGCAGCGGCTGAACGATTGTGTCGAGCGCTTCAGAATTGACCGACGCATCACTGCGATGGTCACGGCCATGGATCGGGGGGAGACCGCAAGCAAGGACTTCATTCAGGAGCAGCTGCATACACTGCCGAGGTTGCCGGGATGGCCGTCGGAGCGCTTCATTGAAGTGCGCGACGAGGAGGACCTGGTCGTGTCCCGTTTCCCCGAGACAGCCCCACACGATGATGATGTCAACAGCGTACACGTCCATCAGTCGGATCTGGACTCCGGGAAGCTGCTCGATACGGTCATCAGTGGTCTCTATTCGGCGGAGGTGGAGGGCATCATCGGAAAAACCACCACTCAATCGAAATCGCAGCTCTTGGCAAAGAAGATCGCGACAGGCCTCAAGAGTAATCGCCAACCGCTGTTTGAGTGGCTCTATAAAACCTGGAACGGTACCGCCACCGGTGACGTGGCGCTATTGCGAGAACACGCCGGTGACCTTCCGACGCAGGTGTGTGAGGAATTGTTCGATAACGCCTCTGCCAAAGATCGCATCTTTTTACGTGACCGTAAGATCCTCGGCATGGATCTCGCCCGGCAGGTCAGCGAGGCACAGGCGCAGATCAGGCAGGACCGTGCGCTGACCGGGTTGCATCTCCCGCAACTGGCCAATGCCGATACCGACAGGCTGGCGCTCGGCCTGATGGACAGGGTGCAAGGCTGGGATGACAGCTGTCGAATCGAAGTGCGGCAGGGGTCAGCCACCGGCACCTTGCTGGACAGCGTAGGCGAAGCGGATCCGCAATCGCTGCAGATCATTGTCAAGACACCCGGGGGCTACCAGGTCACCCGAACCAATGGCAATGTGTCTTCCACACTCGCGAGCGACACACTGCTTGGGTCGATACTTGATGCATTGCCAGCCACGCAGCGCACCCGCATGAGCCTTACTGGCAACGATGCGCTCGATTTACGGACGTTAAGATCACGCCTGTTGAGGGCTGCCGCTGGCGACCCCGTGCGTACCGGGCGGGTGATTCGGGGGGAACGCAGTGATACACACAAGTATCTTGCTGCTTGTGTCCTGGCGGATCCCCCTGCTGTGGGCTCTCATGCATGGAGCTTGATGCGTAAAGTCAAAAAGCTCTATCCGCTGTTCACGAACGCCCAGGCTTCGGCGTTTCTCGACAGCGCCGGCAGCACCCAGATGCAGCGGGTCAATCACATCAAGACACTGGAGGAGCAACTGGAAAAACTGCGCGGGGTGCTGCACACCTGGCGTGATGATAAAGCGGCAATAGCTGAGGCCGCAAAGAAGCTGTCGAGAAAGGAAAACGATATCCGTGTCAGCCGCCGTCAGGTGGCCCGTGCCATCAAAAAATGCTGGCGCCGGATAGCAGGGACCTCTCGTTCTGCTACAGCGCTCACGCTGGAGTACAACCCTGTAGGCCCATTGCCGACGCTGACCGAGCAGGATGTTGCCCATGTACGCAGCCTTTCCGTCAATGAGATGCAGGCTGGTGATGAGCTGGCGTATTTCCTCACACCGTTCAAAGGGCTTGTCACGCTGAACCTGGACCGCAATAAACTCACACGATTGCCTGAAGTGCTGTCGCACATGCCCGATCTTGAGCAATTGAGCCTGGAGGGTAATCAGATACAGCTGACCGAGTACACCTTGCGAAAACTGGCGGGCATGCGCAATTTGCGTACGTTGAGTCTGAACGGAAATCCCCTGGGAGCCACGATTGACGTCCGTAAAATGCTGGATCTGAAAGAGCTGTCGCTGCGCGATACTCACGCGACGGAACTGCCTGTCGGGTTATCCCGCTTGCCAAATCTGCGCTTCGCGGACCTGCGAGGTAACAACATTGCGGAGTTACCGCAATGGCTGTTCGAACTCCCTCAGCAATCCGCTCTGGGGATCAACTTGAAAGATAACGAAATATCCGCGATTAGCCAAACGAGGCTGGATGCCTACCATAGCCGTACCGGCATAGGGATGGGGCTGCTGCACAATGACTCTCGGGTGCGTCATGAGCAAAAGGCTCGAGACCTGTGGATGCCAGAACAGCGGGAAGCGAACTATGCAGAGCGTAATCGCGAATGGCTGGCGCTGAGGAACGAACCCCGCTCGGCAAGCTTTTTTGAGTTGCTGGCAGAGCTAGGGGGAACGGCAGATAACCGTGTGGTGCAGGGCGACATGACGCGTCGGGTCTGGAATGTCATAGAAGCGATTCAGAGTGATAGGGCGTTGTGCGATCAATTGCTATCAATGGCACATAAGGCCAACTGCGCTGATTCTGCAGCCGTTATGTTCAGTAACCTTGAGGTGGCGGTAGATATCCATGAGGTGGTTCGGCAATCCGTTAATGCCCATGATCGAGCTGCTCGGCTGCTGCAACTTGGGCGGCGGCAATTCCGGCTGGATTACCTTGGGAAGATCGCTCGGGAAAGGGTTCAGGCCAAATCGGCGCTTGATCAGGTGGAAGTGGAGTTGGCTTATCGCGTCCGTCTGGCTGACAGACTAGATCTGGTCGGCCAGCCGGATAGCATGCGTTATGAATCGTTGAGTGGTGTAGATGCAAACGATCTGGAGCTTGCCTACACCAGGATCAAGGCTGCGGAACTCACACCGGAACTGTCGACTTACATCGCTAACCGCACGTTCTGGAGCGACTTTTTGCGAGAGCATCATGCCCAGCAATTCTCGGACCTTACGGAGCCCTTCCATGCGCGGATGGACACGGTGTTTGAAAACCAGGTAACGCTTGGTGCGGCCTTTCAACCCTCGGCCGACAGCATCGCCGCTGAATTGAAGGTGGCTGAAGGCGATTTGTTGAAGCGCCTGACCCAGGCAGCCATCTCTGCCGAAGCGGAAAGGACCTGTTTTGCGCTGGATTGATCGCCTCAGGCCTTGCCTCGGATCAAGCGACGCAAGGCAAAGCGGTTCGGATGACAGGCTTCGGCCACGGCCCTTGGCAAGGGCAGGGGTTCGTCATCGAGCCAGGCTGCCAGCAGCTCGCCTGACAGCGGTGCGGTGATCAACCCTCGGGAGCCATGGCCGCTGTTGACGTACAAACCGTCCAGCCAAGGGCAGGGGATGTCCGGTGTTTGCCGGGCATCCTTGCTCAAGACGCTGTAGGCGTCGGCGAACGCCTGGCCATCGGCCAAGGGACCGACAATCGGCAGGTAATCGGGGCTCGTGCAGCGAAATGCGGCGCGGCCTTCAAGTGCGTCGGGCTGCAAAACGTCTGCGCCAAGCCGTGCAACCAGATCCGTCGAAATTTCTTCAAGCATCTGCAAGTTGCCGGCGTGTTCGGCAGCGGTTGGGGTCAGGTCATCGTTGTTGAAGTCGAAACTGGCGCCCAGGGTGTGTTCACCCAAACGAGCCGGCGCGACATAACCTTCAGCGCACACTACAGTGCTCAACGCCTGGCTGGCAGGTGTCTGTGGCAGTCGAGTGATCTGCCCGCGAATGCGCTTGAGCGGCAACTCGCTGCTGTACGGAAAACGTTTGATCTCGGCAGCACCGGCCAGTACCACCACCGGCGCCTCGGCCAGCAATCTTTCGCCATCCCAGGCTTGCCACTGCCCGTGGGCCTTGCGCAACTCCAGCACATCGTGATGCGTCAGGATCCGGATATTCGGGTGCGCCGCTTGCCAGCGGCACAAGGCTGGCGGATGCACCCAGCCACCTTCGGGGTAGAACAGGCCGCCCGACTGCAGCGTGATGCCGGCGCGGATCTCGGCCTGCTCGCGATCGAGGGTATGCAGCAAATCATCCGGGAATGCCGCAGCCAACTGCGCCTGGCGATCCGCTTCCTTGGCATTGAACGCCAGTTGCAGGACCCCGCAATCATCCCAGTCGACGCCACGCTGCAATGGTTCAAGCACGCGTCGGGTGTGGCCAAAACCGCTGACAATCAACTGAGACAACGCCGTGCCATGGGCCGAAAGCTTGAGATACAACACACCTTGAGGATTACCTGAGGCTTCCTGTGCCACGGCATCGTGGCGCTCCAGGACACTCACCCGCCAGCCGCGTGCCGCCAGGCTGGCAGCCGTCGCGCAACCGGCCAGGCCGGCGCCGATCACCAGCGCACGGCGTTCGCCGGTCAGCGGTGCAGGGCGTGCAAACCACGGTTTCACCACGGTAGGCGCCGGTACTTCGGCAGGCCAGCCGAGGAACGTGCCCCGCAGGATTTCCCATTTGTGGCCGATGCCGGGCGTGCGCTTCATCTTGAAGCCGGCCGCATTCAGCAATCGGCGTACCCAACCGGTGCTGGTGAAGGTGCTGATGGTCGAGCCGGGCGCCGCCAGCCGGGCGAGTTCGGCGAACAGTTCGGCGGTCCACATGTCCGGGTTTTTCGCCGGGGCGAAACCGTCGAGAAACCAGGCATCGATCTGCGCATCCAGTTGCGGCAATTGTTCCAGTGCATCGCCGATCAGCAAGGTGAGCGTGACTCGGCCGTTGTCCAGCACCAGGCGTTGGAAACCCTGATGGATCGCCACGTACTGCGCCAGCAGTTGATCGGCAAAGGGCTTGAGTTCCGGCCACAAAGCCAAGGCACGCTGCAGATCGGGCTGGCTCAACGGGTACTTTTCGACGCTGACAAAGTGCAGTCGCGCACCGGCCACCGCGTGTTGCTCGAACAACTGCCAGGCGCACAGAAAATTCAACCCGGTGCCGAAACCGGTTTCGCCAATCACCAGTCTCCCGCCCACCGGCAACGCCGCGAAGCGCTCACGCAGAGCATTCTGTTCGAGAAACACGTAACGGGTTTCATCCAGACCCGACAAGTCGGAAAAATACACATCATCGAACACCCGCGAACGCGGGAGCCCTTGTTCGTCCCAGTCGAGCTGGGCGTGGGGCAATACAGGTTTCATGGCAGGCTCGGCAACGGCAAGGCGGCCATTCTAGCTGATCGGTACTTTATCCACTGTAGGAGCGAGCTTGCTCGCGATGAAATCAAGAGCGGCGCGTTTACTCAGGCAACACGCGTTAACGTTAATGTCCATCGCGAGCAAGCTTGCTCCTACAAAGATCGGCCCAATCCGCTAGTCTTGCTCAATCTGGAAAGGGAGTCGTCCATGTTCGAATCTGCCGAAATCGGCCACGCTATCGACAAAGAAACCTATGACGCCGAAGTGCCTGCGCTGCGCGAGGCGTTGCTCGAAGCTCAGTTCGACCTTCAGCAGCAACAGCGGTTTCCGGTGATCATCCTGATCAACGGCATCGAAGGCGCCGGCAAGGGCGAGACGGTCAAGTTGCTTAACGAGTGGATGGACCCGCGCTTGATCGAGGTTCGCACCTTCGATCAGCAGACCGACGAAGAGCTGTCCCGGCCTCCGGCCTGGCGTTACTGGCGCATGCTCCCGGCCAAGGGCCGCATGGGCGTGTTCTTCGGTAACTGGTACAGCCAGATGCTGCAGGGGCGGGTCCACGGTTTGTTCAAGGACGCGGTGCTGGATCAGGCGATCAACCAGTCGGAACGCTTTGAAAAAATGCTCTGCGATGAAGGCGCACTGATTTTCAAGTTCTGGTTCCACCTGTCCAAAAAACAAATGAAGGCTCGGCTCAAGGCGCTGGCTGACGACCCCTTGCACAGTTGGCGCATCAGTCCGCTGGACTGGCAACAATCCAAAACCTACGACCAGTTCGTGAAATACGGCGAGCGGGTGTTGCGCCGAACCAGCCGCGACTATGCGCCCTGGCACGTGATTGAAGGGGTGGACGCGCATTATCGCAGCCTGACGGTGGGCAGGATTCTGCTCGAAGGCCTGCAAAGCGCCCTGAAGCGATCCAACATTCATCCCGAGAAGGTCAGCGCCGCGCCGCTGCCGATCAGCGTTGATCAGTTGAACCTGCTGGACAGCCTGGATTTGACCCGGCACCTGGACAAGGAGGATTACGAAGAACAACTGGTGACCGAGCAGGCGCGCTTTTCCGGTTTGCTACGCGACAAACGCATGCGCCAGCACGCCTTGGTGGCAGTGTTCGAAGGCAATGACGCGGCCGGTAAGGGCGGGGCGATTCGCCGGGTCGCAGCGGCGCTCGATCCACGTCAGTACAGCATTGTGCCAATTGCCGCCCCCACCGAAGAGGAGCGGGCGCAACCCTATTTATGGCGGTTCTGGCGCCACCTGCCGGCCAAGGGCAAGTTCACGGTGTTCGACCGTTCCTGGTACGGCCGGGTGCTGGTGGAGCGCATTGAAGGTTTCTGCCCACCGGCGGACTGGCTGCGGGCTTACAGCGAAATCAATGATTTCGAAGAACAGATTTCCGATTCGGGCGTCATCGTGGTCAAGTTCTGGCTGGCCATCGATAAACAGACGCAACTGGAGCGTTTCCAGGCCCGGGAAGCGATCCCTTTCAAACGCTTCAAGATTACCGAAGACGACTGGCGCAACCGCGAAAAGTGGGATGCTTACCGTGCCGCGGTCGGTGACATGGTCGACCGTACCAGCACCGAGATTTCACCCTGGACCCTGGTGGAGGCCAATGACAAGCGCTGGGCCCGGGTGAAAGTCCTGCGCACCATTAACCGGGCGCTGGAAGAGGCCTTCGAAAAGTCCGACAAGAAGTCGAAAAAACATAAGAAGTGAGGCGATGGTTACGCATACGCGGGGTGAATGATTGTCGCGGTCGCTGATGGGTGGATTTATGCTCGGTCCACTCTCAACCGACAACAACAATGAGGTATGCCATGCGTGAAGTGGTGATCGTCGACAGCGTACGGACCGGCTTGGCCAAATCCTTTCGCGGCAAGTTCAACCAGACCCGCCCCGACGACATGGCGGCTCACTGCGTCAATGCACTGCTGACGCGCTCGGGCATCGACCCGGCCAGCGTCGAGGATTGCATCGTTGGCGCGGGCTCCAACGAAGGCGCCCAGGGTTACAACATCGGTCGTAACGTGGCGGTGCTGTCGCGCCTGGGCACCGGCACTGCCGGCATGACCCTCAACCGTTTTTGCTCGTCGGGCTTGCAGGCGATTGCCATCGCCGCCAACCAGATTGCGTCGGGTTGCAGCGACATCATCGTCGCCGGTGGTGTCGAGTCCATCAGCCTGACCATGAAGAGCGTCAACACCGATAACCTGATCAACCCGCTACTCAAGGAACAGGTGCCGGGCATCTACTTCCCGATGGGCCAGACCGCCGAAATCGTCGCGCGTCGTTACAACGTCAGCCGTGAAGAACAGGATCTGTACGCCCTGCAAAGTCAGCTGCGCACTGCCCAGGCTCAAGCCGCCGGGTTGTTCGACGATGAAATCGTGCCGATGGCGGTAAAGTATCGGGTTGAAGACAAGGCGACCGGTCAGGTGCAGATTCTGGACGGTATCGTCGATCGCGATGACTGCAATCGCCCTGACACGACGCTGGAAAGCCTGGCGGGATTGAAACCGGTGTTTGCCGAGGACGGTTCGGTGACCGCCGGTAACTCGTCGCAACTCTCCGACGGCGCTTCCATGACCTTGGTGATGAGCCTGGAAAAAGCACTGGAGCTGGGGTTGAAGCCCAAAGCGTTCTTCCGTGGTTTCACCGTGGCCGGCTGCGAACCGGACGAAATGGGCATCGGCCCGGTGTTCTCGGTACCGAAATTGCTCAAGGCCAAGGGTTTGCAGGTTGCCGACATTGATCTGTGGGAACTCAACGAGGCGTTTGCTTCGCAGTGCCTGTACAGCCGCAATCGGCTGGGGATCGATAACGAGAAATACAACGTCAATGGCGGCTCGATTTCCATCGGCCATCCTTTCGGCATGACCGGTTCGCGTCAGGTTGGGCATCTGGTGCGGGAGTTGCAGCGACGCAACGTGCGGTACGGCATTGTGACCATGTGCGTGGGTGGCGGGATGGGGGCGACGGGGTTGTTTGAAGCGGTGCGTTAATTCATCCACATTTTTTGGTGACTGCTATATCGTCATCGCCGGCAAGCCGGTCTCGCTCCCACATTGGATCTATGTTGTCTGCTAGATCCCTGTGGGAGCGAGCCTGCTCGCGATGGCTGCGCCTCGGTCTAACGCCGGGCACTCAAACCCTGCATCCGCGCGATATACGCCTGAATCTCCCGCTCAGCCTTCTCGGCATTCTCAAACGGCCCCTCCAGCGTGTTTTCCCGGGTACTGAAATACAACTCCCCGTTCACCCTACACATCCGGTCGCTGCGAAAGTGCGTGGCGGGGGCGTTGTCCTGGGCGCGCATGCCATACATGGCAATCTCCTGAAGGCTGATCCTGTGGGCGAGTTCAATCAGCTTATGCATGAACCGCTTACAGCGCCCGGCCAATCGATCGGCGGCATTTCGCCAAATTAATCCTGCGACCTGCACAGTTTCATTTGCGCCCGGTCACCAACTGTCCCTGTGTGCCACGCGCCGCTGCGCCTAGAATGACCGTTCTCGTCATCGGGCTTTGGGGTACACATGCACATTTCATCGGGTCGCTGGGTTTACGGTCTGTTTCTGGCCCTGTTGACCGCGCTGCTATGGGGAATCCTGCCGATCAAACTCAAACAAGTGCTGCTGGTGATGGACCCGGTCACCGTGACCTGGTTTCGGCTGATGGTGTCCGGCGGTTGCCTGTTCATTTACCTGGCGGCCACCCGGCGTTTGCCCAGCCCCAGGGTGCTCGGCCCGCGTGGTGGCTGGCTGGTGCTGATGGCCGTGCTCGGCCTGGTGGGCAACTACGTGTTGTACTTGATGGGCCTGAACCTGCTGAGCCCCGGCACCGCGCAACTGGTGGTGCAGATGGGCCCGATCATGTTGCTGATCGCCAGCCTGTTTGTGTTCAAGGAGCGGTTCAGCGTGGGGCAGGGCATTGGCCTGCTGGTGCTGCTGATCGGCTTCGGCCTGTTTTTCAACCAGCGCCTGGCCGAACTGCTCACGTCCTTGACCGACTACACCGCCGGCGTGCTGCTGGTGCTGTTGGCGTCGACGGTCTGGACCTTCTATGCCCTGGGGCAGAAGCAATTGCTGACGGTGTGGAATTCGTTGCAGGTGATGATGGTGATTTACCTGTTCTGCGGGTTGTTGCTGACGCCGTGGGTGCACCCGCTGGAAGCGCTGCAACTGACGCCGGTGCAAGGCTGGCTGTTGCTGGCCTGCTGCATGAATACCCTGATTGCCTATGGCGCGTTTGCCGAAGCGTTGGCCCACTGGGAAGCGTCGCGGGTGAGTGCGACCTTGGCGATCACGCCATTGGTGACGCTCGCGGCTGTCGCCCTGGCCGCGAGCTGGTGGCCAGAGTACGTGCATGCCGAGACGATCAATGGTCTGGGGTATGGCGGGGCGGTGTTGGTAGTGCTCGGTTCGGCGCTGGTAGCGTTGGGGCCGTCGTTGATGGCGGGGCTCAAGGCCCGCAAGGTTCGGATGGCGGCCGGTTAGACCGCGTTATCGTTCATCGCGAGCAGGCTCGCTCCCACATTCAACCGAGTTCTAACAGAAGAATGGGGTCCCCTATGGGAGCGAGCCTGCTCGCGATGACTGATTAACAGACGCTGAAAATCTTAACCCTTGGCCCCAGCTTCAAGCATATTCTCCGGCCGCACCCACGCATCAAACTGTTCATCGGTCAGATACCCCAACTGCAACGCCGCCTCCCGCAAGGTCAGCCCCTCGGCATACGCCTTCTTGGCAATCTCCGCCGATTTGTCATAGCCAATGTGCGGGTTCAGCGCCGTCACCAGCATCAAGCCACGTTCCAGATGCTCAGCCATTTTCGCTGCATCCGGCTCCAGGCCGGCGATGCAATGCTGCTGGAAGTTGCTGCAGCCATCGCCCAGCAGGCGGATCGATTGCAACAGGTTGTGGATGATCACCGGTTTGAACACGTTCAGCTGCAAGTGCCCCTGACTCGCCGCAAAACCAATGGCGACGTCATTGCCCAACACCTGGCACGCCAGCATCGACAAGGCCTCGCACTGGGTCGGGTTGACCTTGCCGGGCATGATCGAGCTGCCCGGTTCGTTGGCCGGCAATTTCACTTCGGCAAACCCGGCGCGCGGGCCGGAGCCCAGCAAACGCAGGTCGTTGGCGATTTTCATCAGGGTGACGGCCAGGGTTTTCAACGCGCCGGACAACGTGGTCAGCGGCTCATGACCGGCCAGCGCGGCGAATTTGTTCGGCGCAGTGACAAACGGCAGTCCGGACAGCGCGGCCAGCTCCGAAGCGATGGCTTCGCCAAAACCGTGGGGCGAGTTCAACCCGGTGCCGACCGCGGTGCCGCCCTGGGCCAGTTCGCACACGGCAGGCAGGGCGCTGCGGATGGCCCGTTCGGCGTAATCCAGTTGCGCGATGAACGCCGAGACTTCCTGGCCGAAGGTAATCGGCGTCGCGTCCATCATGTGCGTACGCCCGGTCTTGACCAGTTTCATGTGCCGTGCGGATAACTCGGCCAACCCCCCCGACAGTTCGCTGATCGCCGGCAGCAAATGCTGCTGCACTGCCTGGGCGGCCGCGATGTGCATGGCAGTCGGGAAGCAGTCGTTGGAACTCTGGGAGCGGTTGACGTGATCGTTGGGGTGCACCGGGATCTTGCCGCCACGCGGGTTGCCGGCCAGTTCGTTGGCACGCCCGGCGATGACTTCGTTGACGTTCATGTTGCTCTGGGTGCCGCTGCCGGTCTGCCAGACCACCAGCGGGAACTGGTCGTCGTGCTCGCCGTCGAGCACCTCGTCGGCGGCTTGTTCAATCAGGCGGGCGATATCGGCAGGCAGGTCGCCATTACGGTCATTGACCCGCGCCGCGGCTTTCTTGATCAGGGCCAGCGCATGCAGGACCGCCAGCGGCATACGTTCGGTGCCGATGGCGAAATTGATCAGCGAGCGTTGCGTCTGAGCGCCCCAGTAGGCTTCATCCGGGACTTCCACCTGGCCAAGGCTGTCGGTTTCAATACGGCTCATCATGCACACTCCTGTAGGTCTGATAGCGCAGTTTAGGCCTTGATCGTCGGCCGTGGTTCCCTCGGGCAGGAATTTGCCCGTTGAACCCCTCTAAATCAGGCCGGACAGGGCTTGGGGTTGAGTGACACACTTTTTTAGGCGCAGAATGGTCGCCCTTGGGGTCTTACCTCGCCTGTTAGAAAAGGAAACTCGATGACTCGTCTTCGTGCCATCTGTACCGCGGTTGCACTGGTTTGCGCCAGCGGCCCTGTTTTCGCCGATACCGCCAGCCACAATGCCAGTGCCGAAACTTTCCTGACCCTGGCGCACGCTGACAAATTGGGCACTCCGGTGTACATGCAAGTGCAGCAAATGTTCGCTCAGCGCTTTGAACAGACCAAAGCCCCTGAATCGAAAAAAGCCTTGCTGGAAACCTACCAGGCCAAAGCCAACGCAGCACTCAACGCGGCCATCGGCTGGGACAAGCTCAAGCCAGACATGGTCAAGCTCTACACCAGCAACTTCAGCGAATCCGAGCTGAAAGACCTGGTCGCGTTCTACCAGTCGCCACTGGGCAAGAAAGTCCTGGAAAAAATGCCGCAGCTGACTCAGCAATCGGCCCAGATGACTCAAGCCAAGCTGGAAAGCGCGGTGCCTGTGGTCAACAAGCTGCTGGACGACATGACCAACGAGCTGGTGCCTAAAGGCGCTGCTGCTCCAGCCAAGAAAAAGCCGTAAGCGGAGTTCGGTATGACCATGCAACAACGCATCGAATCGACGCTGGCCCTGTTACAGCCCGAATACCTGCAAGTGCTGGATGAAAGCCATATGCACAGTCGTGGGTTGCAAACCCATTACAAGGCCGTGGTGGTCAGCCAGCAGTTCGAAGGGCTCAACCGCGTCAAGCGTCACCAGAAAGTCTACGGCACGCTTGGCGAGCTGATGGGCGAGTTCCATGCGTTGGCGCTGCATACCTACACGCCTGAGGAATGGGCACAGATCGACGCGGCCCCGGCCTCGCCGACCTGTGCTGGCGGCAGTCAGCATTAATGTGAAAGGTTGATGGCTTGTTGAGTTGTTGAGCAGACAAGCTGTTGTGGCGAGGGAGCTTGCTCCCGCTGGACCGCGAAGCGGTCCAAAACCTGCGACATTGATCTGTCTGAAGGCCTTCAATCGCCTGCATGACGACTGCTTCGAAGCCGAGCGGTAGCAAGCTCCCTCGCCACAGAAGCCATCATCAATCCTAAAGCCACACGTTTTTTGCTAGAATGCGAAACGCGCCGCTAACCCGGCGCGTTTTTTTTCGCATCCGGTTCACCCCTTACGAGGGTAGCCACCTGGAGAATTACCCATGACACAACAGATTGTCGTGGCGGCACTGTATAAGTTCGTCACCCTGGAAGATTACGTCGCCTTGCGCGAGCCACTGCTGCAAGCGATGGTCGACAACGGCATCAAAGGCACGCTGCTGATCGCTGAAGAAGGCATCAACGGCACCGTGTCCGGTAGCCGCGAAGGCATTGACGGGCTGATGGCCTGGCTCAAGAACGACCCGCGCATGGACGACATCGACCATAAAGAGTCGTACTGCGACGACCAGCCGTTCTATCGCACCAAAGTCAAACTCAAGAAAGAAATCGTCACCCTCGGCGTCGACGGCGTGGACCCGAACAAAAAGGTCGGCACCTACGTTGACCCGCAGAACTGGAACGCGCTGATCAGCGATCCAGAGGTGTTGCTGATCGACACCCGCAACGATTACGAAGTCTCGATCGGCACCTTCGAAGGCGCCATCGACCCGAAAACCACCAGTTTTCGCGAATTTCCCGACTACATCAAAGCTAATTTTGATCCGGCCGTGCACAAGAAAGTCGCCATGTTCTGCACCGGCGGCATTCGTTGTGAAAAGGCGTCGAGCTACATGCTCAGCCAGGGTTTCGACGAGGTCTATCACCTAAAGGGCGGCATTCTGAAGTACCTCGAAGAGGTACCGCAGGAAGAAACCAAATGGCAGGGCGACTGCTTCGTGTTCGACAACCGCGTCACCGTACGTCATGACCTCAGCGAAGGTGACTACGATCAATGTCATGCCTGTCGTACACCTATCAGCGTCGAAGACCGGGCGTCCGAGCACTACGTGGCCGGCATCAGCTGCCCGCATTGCTGGAATACCCTGAGCGAGAAGACCCGTCGCAGTGCCATTGATCGGCAAAAGCAGATCGAACTGGCCAAGGCGCGCAACTTGCCTCATCCGATCGGCTACAACTACAAGCAAACCCCTTCAGAGGCTTGAACCATGTCTGCGCGCCGCCTGCTCTATGTGATGGATCCGATGTGTTCCTGGTGCTGGGGCTTCGCTCCGGTGGCCAACGCACTGGTCGAGCAGGCGCACGCGGCTGGGGTGGAAGTGCATCTGGTGGTAGGTGGTTTGCGCACCGGCAGTGGTTCGGCGCTGGAGCCGACCACCCGGCGCTACATTCTTGAACATTGGCAGGCGGTCACTGAGTCCACGGGCCAGCCGTTCAAGACTGAAGGCGCGCTGCCTGACGGTTTTGTCTACGACACCGAGCCCGCCTGCCGTGCGCTTGTGACGGCGCGCAGCCTGGCTGCGGATTGCGCGTGGAAACTGCTTGGCTTGATTCAGCATGCGTTCTACGCCGAAGGTCGCGACGTGACCCACGCCAGCGTACTGGTGGAACTGGCGGAACAGGCCTGCCTGCCGCGCATCGAATTCGCCGCCGCCTTCGACCGTGCCGATATGCATGCCGCGACGGCCGCCGATTTCACCTGGGTGCAAGACCTGGGCATCGCCGGTTTCCCGACCTTGCTGGCTGAGCGTGATGGTCAATTGGCGTTGCTGACTAATGGCTATCAGCCTCTGAGTGTACTGTCACCGCTGCTCGGCCGCTGGCTGGAGCGCGCTGCCTGTGCATGACCAGCCCGATGATGCACCCGCTCCAACGCGTGTCGATCGCCTGAGCTGGGCCGAAATCCGTCGGCTGGCCCTTCAACACAAAAAGTCCTTGTGGATCGCCAACGGCGTGGCCGTGCTGGCGACGTTGTGCAGCGTGCCGATCCCTTTGCTGTTGCCGTTGCTGGTGGACGAAGTGTTGCTGGGCCACGGTGATGCCGCGTTGAAGGTCATGAACCACGCGCTGCCTGACGGTTGGCAGAAAGCGGCGGGTTACATTGGCCTGATGCTGGTGGTGACCTTGACCCTGCGTTGCGCGGCGTTGCTGTTCAACGTGGTGCAGGCGCGGTTGTTCGCGGCGCTGGCCAAGGACATGGTGTACCGCATTCGCATTCGGCTGATCGAACGGCTCAAGCGCATTTCCCTCGGCGAATACGAAAGCCTGGGCAGCGGCACGGTGACCACGCACTTGGTGACGGACCTCGACACCCTGGACAAATTCGTCGGCGAAACCCTCAGCCGTTTCCTCGTCGCCATGCTGACCCTGGTCGGCACCGCGAGCATTCTGATCTGGATGCACTGGAAGCTGGCGCTGCTGATCATGCTGTTCAACCCGCTGGTGATCTATGCCACGGTGCTGCTGGGCAAGCGGGTCAAACACCTGAAGAAACTCGAGAACGACAGCACCTCGCGCTTCACCCAGGCGCTGACCGAAACCCTCGATTCGATTCAGGAAGTGCGTGCCGGCAACCGTCAGGGCTTTTTCCTCGGGCGGCTCGGTCAACGCGCTCGTGAAGTTCGCGATTACGCCGTGACGTCGCAGTGGAAAACCGATGCCTCGAACCGCGCCAGCGGCCTGTTGTTCCAGTTCGGCATTGATATTTTCCGCGCCGCCGCGATGCTCACGGTGTTGTTTTCCGACCTGTCCATCGGCCAGATGCTCGCGGTGTTCAGCTACCTGTGGTTCATGATCGGTCCGGTGGAACAGCTGCTGAATCTGCAATACGCCTACTACGCGGCCGGCGGTGCGCTGTCTCGGATTAACGAACTGCTGGCCCGGGCCGATGAGCCGGAATACCCCGGCGGCGTCGACCCGTTCACTGGTCGTGAGACGGTGGGCATTGAAGTTCAGGGGTTGAGTTTCGGTTACGGCGATGAACTGGTGCTGAACCAACTGAACCTGTCGATTGCGCCGGGTGAGAAAGTGGCGATTGTCGGCGCCAGCGGTGGCGGCAAAAGCACGCTGGTGCAGCTGTTGCTGGGCTTGTACACGCCGTTGGCCGGGACGATCCGCTTTGGCGGTTCCACCCAGCAGGACATCGGCCTGGAAACCGTGCGCGAAAATGTCGCCGTGGTCCTGCAACATCCCGCGCTGTTCAACGACACCATTCGCGCCAACCTGACCATGGGCCGTGAACGCAGTGACGAAGCCTGCTGGCAAGCGCTGGAAATCGCGCAACTGCACCAGACCGTTCGCGAACTTCCCCATGGCCTGGACAGCATCGTCGGACGTTCCGGCGTGCGCTTGTCCGGTGGTCAGCGCCAACGCCTGGCGATTGCGCGGATGGTGCTGGCCGAACCGAAAGTGGTGATCCTCGACGAGGCCACTTCAGCCCTGGACGCCGCCACCGAATACAACCTGCATCAGGCACTGGCGCGGTTCCTCAGCCACCGCACCACGCTGATCATTGCGCACCGATTGTCCGCCGTGAAGCAGGCCGACCGGGTGCTGGTGTTCGACGGCGGTCAAATTGCCGAAGACGGCGACCATCAGCAATTGATTGCCGAAGGTGGTTTGTACGCCAAGTTGTACGGGCATTTGCAGCAGCACTGATCAGTGCTGCGCGGCTATTTCCAGCTTACGTTCAACGCCTCGATTGCCTGCAAGCGCTTTTGCTTGTGGTCGGTGGGTCGCGAATGTTTTCGAGGAACTGTTTCTCTTTGTGTGTGTCCGCATCTCACTGAAAACAGTTATTTACGTGCACTGGCCCACAGAAAGGGCTTCCCGCTTGCCGGGATCGAGAACGCACCCTAGTCTAGCTGTAGCGATCACGTCGGGATGCTGATCTGGCAGTGCTAAAACAAGGGATCTCATGAATCAAACGCGGACACTCGGAACGCCACGGTTGTTGGGCATCGTCTGGCCATTTATTGCCGTTGTGTTATTTCAGGCGCTGCTGGGCGGCGTCAGCCTTTATGTCCTGTCGGCAGTTCGCGGCTACGTCGCGGGTGAAAGCCTGTGGTCCAAGGGCCAGAAAGACGCCATCTATTACCTCAATCTCTATGCGGACAGTCGCGACGAAACCATTTTCCTCAAGTATCAGAACGCGATTGCCGTGCCTCAGGGCGGCCACGAATTGCGTCTGGCACTGGACCTTCATCCGCCCAATATCGAGGCGGCACGCCTGGCCATCCTCAAAGGTGGCAACCACCCGGATGACGTCTCCAGCCTGATCTGGCTGTACCTCAATTTTCGCCATTTCAGTTACCTCGAAAAAGCCATCGAACGCTGGACCGTGGGTGACGGCTACCTGGTGCAACTCGACAACGTTGCGCAGGAAATGCACCAGCACATCCGCGCCACACAGACCACCGACGCCGACATCCAGCGCTGGAAAGAGCAGATTTTCGACATCAACGACGGCGTAACGCCGGCTGCGAAAGCCTTCAGCGATGCATTGGGCGAGGGGTCGCGGGTGATACTGCGGCTGTTGCTGGTCACGAACCTGGCGACGGCGCTGGGCCTGATTGCGCTGGCCTTGATGCGTACGCACAAACTGCTCAAGCAACGCCACGCCTTCGCCGACGCCTTGCAGCTGGAGAAAGACCGGGCGCAAATCACCCTGCAATCGATTGGTGACGGGGTGATTACCACTGACGTGGAGGGCGCGATTGCCTACATGAACCCGGCCGCCGAAGCGTTGACGCACTGGAAGGCCGAGCAGGCAACGGGCCTGCCGCTGGCGGCGCTGTTCAATCTGCTGGACGAAAACGCCCAGGCCGATGGGTTTACGTTGATCGAACACATCCTGAGCGGTCAGCTCAGTGGCGGCAGCGAACATTCAAAATTGATTCAGCGCCTGGATGGCAGCACGGTATCCGTCACGCTGGTGGGTGCGCCGATCCGCAATGCCGGAAAAGTCAGCGGCACGGTGCTGGTGCTGCACGACATGACCCAGGAGCGGCAATACATTGCCAACCTGTCCTGGCAAGCGACCCACGATGCCTTGACCGGGCTCGCCAACCGTCGCGAGTTCGAGTACCGCCTGGAGCAGGCGCTGCACACCCTGACGCGCCAGCCGGGGCGACATGCCCTGATGTTCCTCGATCTGGATCAATTCAAACTGGTCAACGATACCTGCGGTCACGCGGCCGGCGACGAGTTGCTGCGGCACATTTGCGCGCTGTTGCAATCGGGTTTGCGCGAAGGCGACACGCTGGCGCGGCTGGGCGGCGACGAGTTTGGGATCCTGTTGGAAAATTGCTCGCTAGACGCGGCGGAGAAAATCGCCGAGAGCTTGCGCCAGACGGTGCAGAACTTGCACTTTGTCTGGAAAGGCCGGCCGTTTGTGACCACCGTCAGTATCGGGCTGGTTCACGTCAACCAGAACCCGACCACCCTTGAGGCCTCGCTGCGCGCGGCTGATATGGCGTGCTACATGGCCAAGGAAAAGGGGCGCAACCGGGTTCAGGTCTATCATGCCGACGATTCGGAGTTGTCCCTGCGCTTTGGCGAAATGGCCTGGGTCCAGCGTTTGCACATGGCGCTGGAAGACGACCGCTTCTGCCTGTACGCCCAGGAAATTGCGCCCCTTGGCCATGCGGGGCAGGGCGGTGGGCACATCGAAATTCTGCTGCGCCTGCATGACGAAGCCGGGCGCATGATCCTGCCGGACAGTTTCATTCCGGCCGCCGAGCGTTACGGCCTGATGACGTCCCTTGATCGCTGGGTCGTGCAGAATGTTTTCAAGATCATCGCCCAATGCATGGCCGAGAAACACAAGGGGCCGCTGGCCATGTGTGCGATCAATCTGTCAGGCACGACCATCGGAGACGAGGCGTTCCTGGTGTTCCTGCGCGAGCAATTCATCGCTTACGCCATACCGCCTGAAATGATTTGTTTTGAAATCACGGAAACCAGCGCAATTTCCAATCTTGGCAGTGCAATCAGATTTATCAATGAGCTCAAGGGGTTAGGTTGTCATTTTTCACTTGACGACTTTTGTGCCGGAATGTCCTCATTCGCTTACTTGAAACATTTGCCTGTAGACTTCCTGAAGATCGACGGGAGTTTCGTAAAGGATATGCTGGACGACCCGATTAACCGCGCCATGGTCGAGGTGATCAATCACATCGGCCATGTCATGGGTAAGCGTACGATTGCCGAGTTTGTCGAGACACCCCAGATCGAGCAGGCATTGCTGGAAATCGGGGTGGATTACGCTCAAGGGTATGTCATTGAACGCCCGCATCGGTTTACCTGCGACAGTCTGCAAAGTCGTCCCGCCAGGCCCCAGCCGTTGTTGTTCAAGGCGCCAGGCACGTTCCGTTGAAATCTCTTGCTGATCCTAACAATCACAATCAAAAGGAGCTCGACAGTGATCGACACATTCAGCCGAACCGGACCCCTCATGGAAGCTGCAAGTTACCCCGCCTGGGCTCAGCGATTGATCCAGGACTGCAGCGAGAGTAAGCGCCGGGTTGTCGAACACGATCTGTATCAGCGCATGCGTGACAACAAACTCAGCGCCAAGACCATGCGTCAGTACCTTATCGGTGGCTGGCCAGTGGTCGAGCAGTTCGCGTTATACATGGCACAAAACCTGACCAAGACCCGCTTTGCCCGCCATCCCGGCGAGGACATGGCGCGGCGCTGGTTGATGCGCAACATTCGCGTCGAATTGAACCACGCCGATTACTGGGTGAACTGGAGCCGTGCACACGGCGTCACTCTGGAAGATCTGCAAGCACAGCAAGTGGCCCCCGAGCTTCATGCCCTGAGCCATTGGTGCTGGCACACCAGTTCGGCGGACTCGTTGATCGTGGCCATTGCCGCGACCAACTATGCCATCGAAGGTGCGACTGGTGAGTGGTCAGCGGTGGTCTGTTCCAATGGTGTCTATGCGGCAGCCTTTCCCGAGGAAGATCGCAAGCGCGCCATGAAGTGGTTGAAGATGCACGCCCAGTATGACGATGCCCATCCGTGGGAAGCGCTGGAAATCATCTGCACACTGGCTGGCACGAACCCGAGCAAGGCGCTGCAAGTGGAATTGCGTCAGGCCGTGTGCAAAAGCTACGACTACATGTTCCTATTTCTGGAGCGCTGCATGCAGCTGGAGCACGCGGAAAAGGCTCCGGTGACGCGTGAACGCCTGGCCATGGCCGAAAGCTGATCCGTTACGGCGGATGATTGCAGGCCAATGCAAAAAGCCCGCGCCCCTGTCTGAAGTGACAGGGGCGC
>NZ_RWIN01000098.1 GCF_009761815.1 Pseudomonas sp. PB120 | reverse complement strand
TCGACAAGGAACAGCCTCAGCTGGTGATCCTGGGCAAACAAGCCATCGACAGCGACAACAACCAGACCGGCCAGATGCTTGCTGCATTGAGCGGCTACGGTCAGGGCACCTTCGCGTCGAAAGTTGAAATCAGCGGCGACAGCGTTGCTGTGACCCGCGAAATCGACGGCGGCGCGCAGACAGTTTCCCTGAAACTGCCGGCCATCGTCACGACTGACCTGCGTTTGAACGAGCCGCGCTACGCGTCCCTGCCAAACATCATGAAAGCCAAGAAGAAGCCTCTCGAAGTGCTGACTCCGGACGCTTTGGGCGTTTCCACCGCCTCCACCAACAAGACCGTGAAAGTCGAAGCGCCTGCGGCACGCAGCGCGGGTATCAAGGTCAAGTCGGTGGCTGAACTGGTCGAGAAACTGAAAAACGAAGCGAAGGTAATCTAAATGACTATCTTGGTTATTGCTGAACACGACAACAAAGTAGTGGCCCCGGCCACGCTGAACACCGTGGCTGCTGCCGCCAAAATCGGTGGTGACATCCACGTTCTGGTGTCCGGCCAGGGCGTTGGCGCCGTGGCTGAAGCCGCTGCGAAAATCGCGGGCGTGGCTAAAGTGCTGGTGGCCGACAACGCCGCTTACGCGCATCAGCTGCCGGAAAACGTTGCTCCTCTGGTTGCAGAGCTGGGCAAGGGCTACAGCCACATCCTGGCTGCCGCCACTTCCAACGGCAAAAACATCCTGCCGCGCGTTGCCGCTCAGCTGGACGTTGACCAGATCTCCGAGATCATCTCGGTTGAAAGCGCTGACACCTTCAAGCGCCCGATCTACGCCGGTAACGCCATCGCCACCGTTCAATCGAACGCTGCGGTCAAAGTGATCACCGTGCGTGCCACCGGTTTCGACCCGGTTGCCGCTGAAGGCGGTTCGGCGTCGGTTGAAGCCGTTGCGGCGGCTCACGACGCAGGCACTTCGAGCTTCGTTGGCGAAGAGCTGGCCAAGTCCGATCGTCCGGAACTGACCGCAGCCAAAATCGTCGTTTCCGGCGGTCGTGGCATGCAGAACGGCGACAACTTCAAACACCTGTACGCCCTGGCCGACAAGCTGGGCGCTGCCGTCGGTGCTTCCCGCGCCGCGGTCGACGCAGGTTTTGTACCCAACGACATGCAGGTCGGTCAGACCGGCAAGATCGTTGCGCCACAACTGTACATCGCGGTCGGTATCTCCGGCGCGATCCAGCACTTGGCCGGCATGAAAGACTCCAAAGTGATCGTCGCGATCAACAAGGACGAAGAAGCGCCGATCTTCCAGGTGGCCGATTACGGCCTGGTGGCGGACTTGTTCGAAGCCATCCCTGAGTTGGAGAAGCTGGTCTAATCCGGCTGCTTCACTTATAAAGAGCCCGACCTTATGGTCGGGCTTTTTTTTGTTCTTCTTTCTGTAGGAGCGAGCTGGCTCGCGATGGTCTCAAGGACGCCGCGTTTTTCCAGACTGAACGCGTCATCGTGGACGTCCATCGCGAGCGGGCTCGCTCCTACAGGGTGATCTAACCGGGTTTGAGTGGAGTGAAATGCCATGGATCTGCGCCTTGTCTGGAGCTTGTTGGGTTTGATGTTGCTGCCGGGACTTTCATTTGCTGCCGGCAAGTGCGATCGCCTCGTGGTCACCGGCAGTCCCGATGCGCCCCCGTATCTGTGGCAAGACCCGCAAAACCCCAAGCACCTGATCGGTGCCAGTGCCGATCTCCTCCAACAAGTGGCAGGACAGTTGGGCATCAAAGTCGAAGTGCTCTATGCCGGCAAACGCTCCCAGGCCCTCGATGAAGTGCGCAGCGGGCGTATGGACATGCTGGCCGACGCACCGCTGACGGTCAGCGAACTGGAAACCCTGGATTACATTCATCCGCCGTTGCTGGAAAACGATTACCTGATCTGGACCCGCAAAGACTCGGCCTTGGTCTACAACGAAGCCCTGGACCTGCACGGTCATCCCGGTGCTGTGTCGGAAAAGTCTCGAATGACCGTGGCATTTGGCACATTCGCCGAGCAGCAATTGACCCTCACACGTACTCCGAACCTGACCCAGGCCTTTCAGAAATTGCTCATGGGCGAGGTGGAATTTGTCCTCGCCGGACGCTACTCGGGCATGGCGGCCGCACGGGCATTGAGCATGGCCAACGACCTGGTCGCGCGTCCACAACCGGTCGACAAACCCGGTCTGTTCCTCGCGCTTTCCCATAACTCCGCCTGCAACGATCCGTGGTTGCGCGGACAGCTGGCCAAAAAGATGACAGAATTGCCCGCGTCCGGACTGACGGAGGCTGTGCTGCAACGCAATATCGAGCGCTGGACGGCGCAACAGCAACAACTGCAGCAGCAACCCGCCAGTACCCCAAAACAGTAGGGATTTTTAGTGAGTATTCGACCTCTTTTCGCTGCCCTGGCCGTACTGGCTCTGGCGGGTTGTGCAGCCGATCCGGCGCCGAATGAACAAATACGTTTGACTGAACAGGCGCTTGAACAAGCCAAGGCCGTGGGCGCCACCGCCGACGACGTGCCGGAAATGAAACTGGCCGAAGAAAAATTCACCCGTGCCCAGGGCGACATGACCGATCAGTCCTACAAACACGCGCGCATGCGGGCCGAACAGGCCGAGCTGGACGCGCGTCTGGCCGAAGCCCGGGTCCTCACGCTCAAGAGTGAAGAGCAACTGAATGTGCTCAACACCCGCATTACCCGCCTGCGCAAGCAATTGGGAGATGCCCAATGAACCTCAAGTCCACCGTGCTCGGCGGTTTGCTCATCGCCGGTTGCGCCAGCCTCTATGGCTGTGCCGGTCAGCACAGCGAGGCCGCGCTGCAGCAAGCCGGCACCGACTTCCAGAAGGTCAAGGAAGATTCCAATGTGTTGCGGATCGCACCCAAGGATGTGATTCGCGCCGGTGAATCCCTGGCCCGCGCGGATCGACTGTCCAGCTACTGGGGCAGCGGTTCGGATGTGGTCCATTACGCTTACCTGAGTCAGCGCTACAGCGAAATTGCCCGCGAGCACACCAACCAGGTGCTCATCGAGGAGCGCGCAGCAAAGCTCGAACTGGAGCGTCAACGCCTGCAACTCGCCCTGCGCGAGTCCAAACTATTGAGCGTGCAGCAGCAGGGCAAATGGCTCGAAGAACAGATCGTTGCGCTGGCCACGACCCAGACTGACCGTGGGTTGGTGATGACGCTGGGTGATGTGCTGTTCGACACGGGCGAAGCCGAATTGAAAAACTCCGCCAACCGTGTGGTGTTGAAAATCGTGCAGTTCCTGCAGCTCAACCCCAAGCGTGTGGTGCGCATCGAAGGCTACACCGACAGCACCGGCGGCAAGCAGGACAACCTCAAACTGTCCCGTGACCGGGCGCAATCGGTGGCGGATGTGCTGATGGACCTGGGCATCGATGACTCGCGTATTCATGTCGAAGGCTACGGCGACGAATACCCGGTGGACGCAAACGCCTCCGAACGAGGCCGTGCACAGAACCGTCGGGTGGAAATTGTGTTCTCCGACGAAAAAGGCCAGCTAGGCGCCGCCCGCTAAAGGCAGCGTTGTTGGATAACCCGGCCTGCCAGACAGTGCCGGGTTTTTTTTCGCCTGTCGATTGGCCAGTGCGCTGCAATAAAGCAGTACAGATTTTGCTGACACTGCACTGTACTGTCGACTATTGTGGCAACTGTCCCCGTACACTTCTAAACTGTTCCGGTATTGTTTCACACAAGAATAAAATGCCCGTGAAATCGAGTGCTGCGTCATGACCAATCTCTTGCTCTACCAACGTATTGCTCAGCAACTGGCCGAAGACATCCGTCGGGGTGTCTATCAACCGGGGGAGCGCGTGCCTTCGGTGCGCAAGATGAGCTCGCAGCTCAATGTCAGCCATGCCACGGTGTTGCAGGCTTACGCCAATCTCGAGGATCAGGGGCTGATTCGTGCCCGGCCGCAGTCGGGTTACTACGTACACCAGACGCCAGCGTTGACGGCGCCGACACCGGACATCGCCCGGGTCGAGCGCCCGGGCCTGGTCACGCGCAGCAGCATCATTCAGCAAGTGCTGGTCGAGTCCCGTCGCGAAGGGGTCTTCCCCTTGGGCGCGGCAGTGCCGAGCGTCGATTACCTGCCCGTGCGTGCGCTGCACCAGCAACTGGCCAAAGTCACCCGTTTCCATAGCCCGCGCGCCTTCAGCTACATGTTCAGCCCCGGTTTCGAACCATTGCGTCGGCAAGTGGCGATCCGCATGCGCGACGCTGGTGTGGTGGTCGACCCGTCCGAGGTCGTGATCACCCACGGCTGCGTCGATGCCTTGCAAATGTCCCTGCGCGTGTTGACCCGGCCTGGCGACTTGATCGCCGCCGAGTCGCCGACCTATTACGGGCTGCTGCAACTGGCGGACCTGCTGGGCCTGAAAGTCATCGAGATTCCCAGCGATCCGTCCACCGGCATGAGCCTCGAAGCGCTGCAACTGGCGGCCAACCAATGGTCGATCAAGGCGTTGGTGTTGACCACTCGTCTGAGCAATCCTTTGGGCGGCACCATGCCCGAGGAACGGCAGAAGCAACTGCTGCGCCTGGCCTCGGATTTCGATATCCAGATTGTCGAAGACGACATCTACGGCGAATTGATGTTTGAGCAAGGTCGGACCAAATCCCTCAAGGCCTATGACCGGCTGGATCGAGTGATCTATTGCTCGAGCTTTTCCAAGACCCTTTCGCCGGGCGTGCGTATCGGCTGGATGATTGCCGGCAAGTACCAACAGGAAATCCAGCGCTTGCAGACGTTCAGTACGCATTCGGCCTGCAGCGTCACGCAGATGGGCATCGCTGCGTATCTGGAGAACGGCGGTTACGACCGTCACTTGCGCTACATCCGCCAGGAATACCGTAAAAACCTCAGCGCTTTTCAATTGGCGGTGCAGCAGTATTTTCCGGAAGGCACGCAAATGACGCGGCCGACCGGCGGCTTCATTCTGTGGGTCAGTTTGCCGGGGCGGGTCAACACCCAGGAGCTGCACGTGCGGGCCTTGCAGCAAGGCATCAGCATCGCGCCGGGGCTGATATTCAGTAACACCGAGCAATTCAATCACTGTATTCGGCTGAACTGCGGCATACCCTGGAACCGTGAAGCCGATCGCGCGCTGATGACCCTCGGCATGCTGGCGACCCAGCTCTGTCAGGAGATGGCCGGCGGAATATAAGCGAGCGGGCAGGTTCTTCCTGCCCGCGCTTGTCTTGTGGCGTCCAACAAGCGAGCATACGGCCCTCTGCCGTTAGCGCTGTTGGATCCATGAAACCTATTTTCCCCGCCGTTTGGCTATCGATCTGCCTGTTGCTGAGCTTTCACGCCGAAGGCGTCATGGCGGCCGGCGTCCAGGAAAAGCCGGCGGCCAGCGCCGCTTCAAAAAAACCTGCACCCGCCAAGAAAGCGTCCCCGGTCAAAAAGAAACCGGCAGTCGTCAAGAAGCGCCCGCCGATTGCCTCAAAGACGAAACCCGCCAGTGAGGTGGTGAAAACCCCACTGCCGTCAGCCAATCTGGATTTGAGCCTGCCCAAGGACATGGCCGAGGAACTGAAACCGGTCGGGACGGTGCCGTTGCCCAAACACGATGGCGTGTTGCCGCAAATGTTCGGCGACAAGGCCAGTCCGTTCCAGCTCAACGGAAGGCTGATCAACAACGAAATGCAGTTGCAGCGGCGCAATGAAGAACGCCATGAGGTGGAAGGCGCCGCGCTGGAATTCGAGTTCAAGCGCTGATTCATTCCCATCTGTGACCCGCCAGCCAGACGCTTTGTCGGAGACTGGTCAGTCACCATCGTTTCAGCGAAAAAACCCGGCCCCTGGTAATTTTAAACAACTGTTTTAGCGGTTACTCTGTGCCTCGTCCTTTAACACATCGCCCGTCGCGAGGAGCTCGTCGTCATGAAATGCCGTGAAGGCTGTGGCGCCTGTTGCATTGCCCCTTCCATCAGTTCGCCGATTCCCGGTATGCCCAATGGCAAAGCCGCCGGCGAACGTTGCCTGCAACTTTCTGCCGATAATCTGTGCAATATTTTCGGTAAACCGGAACGTCCCGCGGTTTGCTCGGCGTTTGACGCGGATATCGAGGTGTGTGGTGACAGCAGCGAAGAGGCCATCCGGCTGATTGGCTGGTGGGAGCAAATGACGGCGGCGTGATGTGCTCAACGAACGGAACTTAAACAACAAGGAATAAGATTATGGGTTCGCTGCATCGTATGGCTGTGCTGTGTGGTTTGACAGTTGTCCTGGCTACGTCGGCCGCTCAGGCTGAAGACTGGAAAACCGCCAAGGACGAAGATGGTATCAAAGTCTCCCTCAGTGAAGTCGCCGGTTCCGACTACAAGGCCTACCGTGGCGTGACTGTCATGAAAACCACCATGGCCAAACTGCGCGCGCTGCAGGAAGACGTGTCGGGGGCGTGTGCCTGGATTCACGAGTGCAAGTTGCAGAAGTTGCTCAAGCACGAAGGCGATCAGAGCTGGACTTACACTCAGTTCAATACGCCATGGCCGGTGACCCCGCGTGATTCGGTGTTGCACGTGACCACGGTCGAAGGCGCCGATGGCAGCCTGACCCGCAAACTTGAAGGCGTGCCAAAGTACGTTCCTGAAGAAAAAGGTTTTGTGCGGGTGGCCAAGGTTGATGGTTTCTGGAAGTTCGTGCCCAAGGGTGATCAGGTTGAAGTGACCTATCAGGTGCACACCGAGCCGGGCGGCAGCATTCCTTCGATGGTGGCCAACAAGTTCGTGGTCGATGCGCCTTTCAATACGTTGAAAGCTCTGAAAGAGCGCGCTGAGAAGTAAGTTTTTTGGTCTGTTGGTAAAACGCCTCGATTTGATCGGGGCGTTTTTTATTGGGTTGGGTTTAGGTGGGCGGCGTTGTTTGGGGGGCATATCCGTTTCTTAGGTAGCGGCGGCTATTGGTTTCGCCCTTACGGCGAGTCACTTGGAAGAGCGCCAAGTAACCAAGCGCTCTTGCCCCTTTCGTTCGGTGCCTCGCTAGTGCTCGGCATGCCCTCGCTCCGGTCCTGCTCCGTGGGCCCGCCGCCATCGGCCATCCATGGCCGGGGGCGGCTAACCCGGCATCCATACCGGGTTGCCCACTGCGCAGAACCTCCACTCGGCCTCTCGAGGGAGCAAGAAAATCAAAAGCCAAATCAAAAGCGAGGCGGCCTTAAAGCCGACCTGATTTTTGCGGATGTGCCCGATTCAAAAATGTGGGAGCCAGCCTGCTGGCGATGGACGCACAGACAACGCGATCATCCAGACAGGGCACGTTATCGTTGACGTTCATCGCCAGCAGGCTGGCTCCCACAGGGGAAGTGCGCGCATCAGAAGAATCAGGTCGGCCCGAAGGCCGCCTCGCTTTGTTTTTGATCGAGGCGCCCCGTTAAACCACGCTGGCCGAACGCAGGCATTGTGCAGTGGGGAAACCGGCAGGACGCCGGTTTAGCCGCGCTGGGCCAGGGATGGCCCATCGCGGCGACCCACGGAGCAATGCCGGAGTGAGGGCATGCCGAGCCCTAGCGAGGTACCGAGTGGTGGGGCAAGAGCCTTTTGCTTACTTTGGGGCTTTTCCAAAGTGAGTCGCCGTAAGGGCGAAACCATAAGCCGCCGTGACCCCAAAAACGGATATGCCCCCGAACTAAAGAGCACCCCCACTTTATTGTGTTTCCAGATATACGCTGCACACAATTTTCACAAAGCCTCCAAGACAATTCGCCCACACCAGCAACGCCGGAACAGTAATCAATGGCAATGCTGCGGTTGATCGTGCAACATTTGCGCACCGCGCAAACCCCGGGGCCGAAGCATGGCCAACAGAGGGTAGGGCGCAGCCGTATTTTTGAAACTTCAACTTCCAATGGGTCCTAAAACGACATGGCAATCCCGGACGCCCTGAATCAGCAGCGAGCCTCAAGTCGCCTGCTGCAACCGACCGTCAAATCGCACCTGGCCTACACCTTGCTGTGCGCCTTGGTGATGATGGTCATGTTCAGCCTGCTGCGCGTTGCGCTGCTGGTCTACAACCGCGAAATGATCCTCGACACACCGGCCTCGACCTTTTTCGAAGCGTTCACCAACGGACTGCGTTTTGACCTGCGTCTGGTGGTTTACCTCATCATTCCATTGCTGCTGGCGCTGTTCAGTGCCCGTGCGATGGCCGCTCGAGGGTTCTTCCGTTTCTGGCTGACCATTGCCTCCAGCATCGCGCTGTTCCTGGGCCTGATGGAGATGGACTTCTACCGTGAGTTCCACCAGCGCCTCAATGGCCTGGTCTTCCAGTATGTAAAGGAAGACCCGAAAACCGTGATGAGCATGCTGTGGTACGGTTTCCCGGTAGTTCGCTACCTGCTGGCGTGGGCCGTGGGCACGTTGATCCTGACCCTGGCGTTCAAGGGCGCCGACCGCGCCACCCGTCCTCGCGGCCCCTTCAGCGGCGGCAGCATCGGCACGCGTCAGATCGCCCCGTGGTATGCGCGCATCGCGGTGTTCGTGGTCTGCCTGCTGATCTGCGTGGTTGCGGCTCGTGGCACGCTGCGTCAAGGCCCGCCGCTGCGTTGGGGGGACGTCTACACCACCGACTCCAACTTCGCTAACCAGTTGGGCCTCAACGGCACTTTGTCGCTGATCGCTGCGGCGAAAAGCCGGATGTCCGAAGATCGCGACAATATCTGGAAAGCCACGCTGCCTCAGCCTGAAGCACAGAAAATAGTGCGCGACATGCTGGTGATGCCAGACGACAAACTGGTGGACGCCGACATTGCGGCGGTGCGTCGCGATTACACGCCACCGGCGGACAAGACCCTGCCGATCAAGAACGTCGTCGTGATCCTGATGGAAAGCATGGCCGGTCACTCGGTTGGCGCTCTGGGCGCGCCGGGCAACATCACGCCTTACCTCGACAAACTGTCGAAGGAAGGCCTGCTGTTCGACCGTTTCTTCTCCAACGGCACTCACACCCACCAGGGTATGTTCGCCACCATGGCCTGCTTCCCGAACCTGCCGGGCTTCGAATACCTGATGCAGACGCCGGAAGGCAGCCACAAGTTGTCCGGCCTGCCGCAGCTGCTCAGTGCCCGTGATTATGGAGATGTGTACGTCTACAACGGCGACTTCGCCTGGGATAACCAGTCGGGCTTCTTCAGCAACCAGGGCATGACCAACTTCATCGGTCGTAACGACTTCGTGAACCCGGTGTTCTCCGATCCGACCTGGGGTGTGTCCGACCAGGACATGTTCGACCGGGGTCTGGTAGAGCTCAAGGCGCGGGAAAACGGCAAGCCGTTCTACGCGCTGCTGCAAACCCTGTCCAACCACACGCCATACGCCTTGCCGACACCTTTGCCGGTCGAGCGTGTGACTGACCGTGGCAGTCTGAACGAGCATTTGACCGCCATGCGTTATGCGGACTGGGCACTCGGCCAGTTCTTTGAAAAGGCCCGCAAAGAGCCTTACTTCAAGGAAACCCTGTTCGTCATCGTCGGCGATCACGGTTTTGGCAACGAGCGTCAAATCACCGAAATGGACCTGGGACGCTTTAACGTGCCGATGCTGATGATTGCACCGGGTATCCAGGAAAAATTCGGCCAGCGTGACCACACCGTGGGCACTCAGATCGACATCGTGCCGACCATCATGGGTCGTATCGGTGGCGAAGTGCGCCATCAATGCTGGGGTCGTGACCTGCTCAACCTGCCGGAAGGCGACACCGGTTTTGGTGTGATCAAGCCGTCGGGCAGCGAACAGACCACGGCGATTGTGACCGCTGACCAGATCCTGGTGCTGCCAAAGGAAAAGGAAATGGCGCCGAAGATGTACCAGTACGAACTGGGCGCGAATCCACACGCCGAGATCGTTCCGGATGCACCGCGCACGGCTGAGTTGAAACTCAAGCTGGAAGCCTTCCTGCAAACAGCGACCAAGAGTCTGCTCGACAACACCGCCGGTGTAGTCAACGGCAAGCCGGACTAAGTTTGGCGCAATAAAAAAGAGGCCCTCAAGGGCCTCTTTTTTTGCCTGCGAACTCTTTATATCTTGCCGAGTAACAGCAGGATCAACAGCACCACCAGCACAACGCCGATGATACCCGACGGGCCATAACCCCAACTTCTGGAGTGTGGGAAGACCGGCAAACCACCTACCAGCAGGAGGATCAGAATAACGATAAGAATTGTGCCCATGTCTATTTCCTTGTTGGAAGTGTTCTGGAACGTCTATGTCTTTTAACTATCAGCGGGGATGAATTAAATCCAGGCTGCTTACAAAATCCGACTGTCGCGAACCCGAGAAAATTCCAACTTTTTTAATGTTTTTCGAAGAAAGCCTTATTTCGTTTCCTGCGTGCTTTGGTTGATTCCTTCGCTGCCATGGTTTGCTCGGGCCATTCAGCAATCTGATGGAGCGTGGGTCGGGCAATATCCTTCGCTACACTCGGCACATCTTCCCCGGAACAACAAGGCTGTTTGCTATGCAAAATCGCATGATGATCACTGGCGCGGGCTCAGGTCTAGGTCGCGAAATCGCGCTGCGCTGGGCGCGTGAAGGCTGGCAACTGGCTTTGTCGGATGTCAGCGAACCCGGCCTGCAGGAAACCCTGAAGCTGGTGCGTGAAGCCGGTGGCGATGGTTTTATCCAGCGTTGCGACGTACGCGATTACAGCCAGCTGACCGCTTTCGCCCAAGCGTGCGAAGAGAAGCTCGGTGGTATCGACGTCATCGTCAACAATGCCGGTGTGGCCTCGGGTGGTTTTTTCAATGAGCTGTCGCTGGAAGACTGGGATTGGCAGATCGCGATCAACCTGATGGGCGTGGTCAAGGGATGCAAGGCCTTCCTGCCGCTGCTGGAAAAAAGCAAAGGCAAGATCATTAACATCGCCTCGATGGCGGCCCTGATGCAAGGCCCGGCCATGAGCAACTACAACGTGGCCAAGGCCGGCGTTGTGGCGTTGTCCGAAAGCCTGTTGATCGAGCTGGCCCAACAGGAAATCGGCGTGCACGTGGTTTGCCCGTCGTTCTTCCAGACCAACCTGCTGGACTCGTTCCGCGGCCCGACGCCGGCGATGAAAGCCCAGGTCGGCAAACTGCTGGAAAGCTCCCCAATCACCGCGTCCGACATTGCCGACTACATCTACCAGCACGTCGCTGCCGGTGAGTTCATGATTCTGCCCCACGAACAGGGGCGCATGGCCTGGGCGCTCAAGCAGAAGAATCCGCAACTGCTCTACAACGAAATGACCGTGATGGCCGACAAAATGCGCGCCAAGGCCAAACAATCCGCAGGCTGAGCTTGCCCGCCCGCAATGCCGTCGTTAGGGTGGCCGCAACCGGTCATCCTCGCGAGACGTCTGCATGCTCAATTACCTGTGGTTTTTCCTTGCCGCGCTGTTTGAAATCGCCGGCTGCTTTGCCTTCTGGATGTGGTTGCGCCAAGGCAAAAGTGCCTGGTGGGTCGTGCCGGCGCTGCTCAGCCTGACCTTGTTCGCGCTGCTGCTGACCCGGGTCGAAGCGACTTATGCCGGTCGGGCCTATGCCGCTTACGGAGGCATCTACATCATTGCGTCGATTGGCTGGCTGGCGGTGGTCGAGCGGATTCGTCCGTTGGGCTCGGACTGGATCGGTGTAGCGCTGTGCGTGATCGGGGCGAGTGTCATCCTTTTCGGGCCACGTTTCTCCGCTGCCTGAAGGATCGGTCCTTCATTCAAAGCGTTTGTCGGACGTTTCCGTAAGAGGGGCGGTGCTGCGTCGTAGGGCCGTTCTGGTTTGCAGCTGACACATTGTAGACTCGCTGAGTGCCGGGCATCTTCAGGGTTCGATAACCCTGAAGGACTAATGCCATGCTTGTACTCAGCCGTGTTGTGGGCGAGTTGATTTCCATCGGTGACGACATTTCCCTGCGCATTGTGGCCGTCAACGGAGGCACCGTGCGCTTCGGCGTCGAAGCGCCGCACACCGTCACCGTGCACCGGGCCGAAGTGTATGAACGCATTCAGAACAAACTGGCCAAAAACAAAGACAAGCAGTGCTGAAGATCTCAGTCGAACAGATGCTTGGGCACGTCATGCTTGAGCATCAGTTGGCACTGCTCGCTTTCCGGATCGAAGACAATCAGCGCCTGGCCCTTGGTCAATGCCTGACGAACACGCAATACGCGGGTTTCCAGCGGCGTGTCGTCGCCATTGTCCGTGCCGTCGCGGGTGACAAAGTCTTCGATCAGGCGGGTCAACGTGTCGACTTCAAGTTGGTCGTGGGGAATGAGCATAGGCACCTCGGCTAAACAATGGCGCGATGCTACGGCGAATGGCGGGTTGCGGCTAGCCTGGGGTGATGTGTTACCCGATCTGACGCCATCGCGAGCAGGCTCGCTCCCACAATTGACTGCATTCCCCTGTGGGAGCGAGCCTGCTC
>NZ_RWIN01000097.1 GCF_009761815.1 Pseudomonas sp. PB120 | reverse complement strand
CGGCATGCCCTCGCTCCGGTCCTGCTCCGTGGGCCCGCCGCCATCGGCCATCCATGGCCGGGGGCGGCTAACCCGGCATCCATGCCGGGTTGCCCACTGCGCAGAACCTCCACTCGGCCTCTCGAGGGGACAAACACTTCAACAGCACCGCGAGGCGGCCTTAAAGCCGACCTGACTTTGGTGGATGTGCCCGGCTCAAAAATGTGGGAGCCAGCCTGCTGGCGATGGACGTCAACGTAACTCGGGCTGCCTGGATGAACGCGTCGTATGGGTGTTTTTCGCCAGATCGCCGCCCGGAGCAAGCTCGCGCCTACAGGGAATAAAGTCCCGGTTACTCGATGCCCACCTGATTGCGCCCATTGTTCTTCGCCAGGTAAAGGCCCTTGTCCGCCGCCAGGATCAATTGCCGGCAATCGCTGCCCGGCTGCGGGGTCACGGTCGACAGGCCGATGCTGATGGTCAGGCTGGAACCTTCGGTCGGCGAAATATGCGGAATATTCAATGCTGCCACGGTCTGACGCAATTTTTCCGCCACCAGCCGGGCACCGCCCGGCGAGGTATTGGGCAGGACCAGCGCGAACTCTTCACCGCCGTAACGGGCCGGCAGGTCCGAAGGCCGGGCGCTGGCGTCGCGGATAGCCGCCGCGACCTTGCGCAGGGCTTCGTCCCCTTCCAGGTGCCCGAAACTGTCGTTGTAGGTCTTGAAATAGTCCACATCGATCATCAGCAACGACAGCTGGCTCTGGTCTCGCAGGGAGCGGCGCCATTCCAGCTCCAGGTACTCGTCGAAGTGACGACGGTTCGACAGCCCGGTCAGGCCATCGGAGTTCATCAACCGTTGCAGCACGAGGTTGGTGTCGAGCAACTGCTGCTGGCTGACGCGCAACGCGCGATAAGCCGCATCCCGCTGCAACAGGGTCATGTAGGAGCGCGAGTGATAGCGAATACGCGCCACCAGCTCGATGTTGTCCGGCAACTTCACCAGGTAATCGTTGGCCCCGGCCGCGAATGCCGCGCTTTTGATCAGCGGGTCTTCCTTGGTCGACAGGACGATGATCGGGATGTCCTTGGTGGCCGGATGGTTGCGGTACTCGCGAACCAGGCTCAGCCCGTCGAGGCCGGGCATGACCAGGTCCTGCAGAATCACCGTCGGCTTGATGCGAACGGCCTGGGCGATGGCCTGGTGTGGATCGGCGCAGAAGTGGAAGTCGATATTCTCTTCGTTCGACAACCCGCGGCGCACCGCTTCGCCGATCATGGCCTGATCGTCCACCAACAACACCATGGCGGCGTTTTCGTCGGTCTTGAAGTCGTCGAGCTGTAATTCAGTCATGTGCGATCACCTGAGTACTACTTGGGCCAGGATTGCTGTGAAAAGTCTTCATTTTGGAAATATCTCCAGCAATCGTGGCGCTATCTTGTCCAGCGGGCGGATTTCAACGGCCGCATCGATGGCCGCTGCCGCCTTCGGCATGCCATACACCGAACTGCTTTGCTGGTCCTGAGCGATGGTCAGGTAGCCCTGTTGGCGCATGAGTTTAAGCCCCTGCGCGCCATCTCGTCCCATGCCCGTCAGCAAAACACCGACCGCATCGCCATTCCAGTAACTGGCCACGCTCTCGAAAAACACATCGATGGAGGGACGATAGATCTCGTTGACCGGCTCTGCGGTGTAGGCCAGCGTGCCGTTTTTCAACAAACGGATATGGTGGTTGGTGCCCGCCAGCAGGACGGTGCCGGGCTGTGGCGGCTCGCCTTCCTGGGCCAGGCGTACGTTCAGGCCGCTGGCACTGCCGAGCCATTCGGCCATGCCGGCGGCAAACACCTGATCCACATGCTGGACCAGGACGATGGCGGCGGAAAAATTCTGTGGCAGCCCCTTGAGCAAGACTTCCAGCGCGGCGGGCCCGCCTGCGGATGAGCCGATGGCGATCAGTTGCTGGCGCGAACCCGAGCTGCGCAACGGACCTGGCGTCGAGCGCAACCGGTTGCCCTTTTCCCCGATCAACCAACCGATGTTCATGATCTTGCGCAGCAGGGGCGCCGCCGCCTCCTGCGCATTGCCAACCCCCAGCGCCGGCGTATCGACCACATCCAAAGCGCCGTAGCCCATGGCCTCGAACACGCGGTGCACATTTTGCTGGCGGTCGACAGTGACGACCACGATGGCGCAGGGGGTTTCGGCCATGATCCGCCGAGTCGCTTCCACGCCGTCCATCACCGGCATGATCAGGTCCATCAGGATCAGGTCCGGGGTCTGTTCGGCGCACCGCTGCACGGCCTCCGCGCCGTTGGCGGCGACCCAGATCACCTGATGCGCCGGCTCGAATGCCAGGGCTCGGCGCAAGGCCTCCACTGCCATGGGCATGTCGTTGACGATTGCGATTTTCATGCCCGCGCTCCTCCTATGAGCTCCACCACTGCATCGAGCAGGGCGTCGTCATGAAAACTGGCTTTGGCTAGATAATAGTCGGCTCCGGCATCCAGTCCACGACGACGATCTTCTTCGCGATCCTTGTAGGACACCACCATCACCGGCAGCGATTGCAACCGATTGTCCCGGCGCAGTAAAGACACCAACTCGATGCCGTCCATGCGCGGCATATCGATGTCGGTGATCAACAGATCGAAATCCTCCGCACGCAGGGCGTTCCAGCCATCCATCCCGTCCACCGCCACGGCCACGTCGTAGCCACGATTGAGCAACAGCTTGCGCTGCAACTCGCGCACCGTCAGGGAATCATCGACCACCAGAATCCGCTTGCGCGCGGCTTCGACCGCTTGACTGCCCTGACGGGCAATACGCTCCAGACGCCCGGTGTTGAGCAATTTGTCCACCGAACGCAGCATGTCCTCGACGTCGATGATCAACACCACGGAACCGTCGTCCAGCAAGGCTCCGGCGGAGATGTCCTGAACTTTGCCCAGCCGCTCATCCAGCGGCAACACGACCAGGGTTCGCTCACCGATAAACCGCTCGACCGCCACGCCGTAAATCGCCTCGCGCTCGCGAATCACCACGACCTTGAGGGTTTGCTGGCCGTTCTGGCTTGCCGGACGCTGCAACAATTGACTGGCCGCGACCAACCCGACATGTCGGCCTTCGTACCAGAAGTGCTGACGCCCCTCGACCTGGACGATGTCTTGCGGCTCCAGATCGCACATGCGCTCGATGTGCGCCAACGGAAAGGCGTACGCCTCGTCGCCGACCTCCACCACCAGGCTGCGCACCACCGACAGCGTCAGCGGCACTTCGAGATGAAAACGACTGCCCTCGCCTGCCGTCTGCTCCAGCACGACGGCGCCGCGCAACTGCCGGACCATGTGCTGAACCGCGTCCAGGCCAACCCCGCGCCCAGACACTTCGGTGACCTGGTTGCGCAGGCTGAAACCCGGCAGGAACAGGAACGTCAGTAATTCTTCCTCGCTCAACTGCGCGGCGGTTTCAGACGGGGACAATTGCCGTTCGATGACGCTGCGGCGCAGCTTTTCCAGATCGACGCCATTGCCGTCATCGCTGAGTTCCAGCACCAGCAATCCTGCCTGGTGGGAAGCCCTTAGACGGATCAAGCCTTCCGCCGGTTTACCGGCCAACAGCCGTTGCTCCGGGGATTCGATGCCGTGGTCGACCGCGTTACGCAGAAGATGCGTCAACGGCGCTTCGAGTTTTTCCAGCACGTCGCGATCGACCTGGGTCTTTTCGCCCTCGATCTCCAGCCGCACCTGTTTGCCCAAATCACGACCCAGGTCGCGAACCATCCGCGCCTGCCCGGTCAGCACGTCGGCAAACGGGCGCATGCGACAGGCCAGCGCCGTGTCGTACAGGACTTGGGCGCGCTGGCTGGCCTGCCAGGCGAACTCGTCCAGCTCAGCGTTTTTCTCGATCAGCAGTTGCTGGGATTCAGCCAGCAACCGCCGCGCATCCTCGAGGGCTTCCCGGGCTTCCAGGCTCAAGGCGTGATCCTTGAGATGGACGTTGAGGTTTTCCAGCGCCCGCAGGCCGTTGTTCTGCATGCGTTTGAGGCGCTGCATGGTGGCCAGGTGCGGTTTGAGCCGCAAGGTTTCCACCAGTGATTTACTCGACAGATCGAGCAGGCTATTGAGTCGCTCGGCGGTGACGCGCAGGACGCGCTCACCGTTTTCGGTGGTCCGCCGGGTCTTTTTCGGTGGAGCCGCAGGGGCTGCGGGAACCGGCTCGACAATCAGCGCCGGGACCTCGACCTCAAGCACCGGCTCCATTTCGGGCGCGGGCATGAAGGGCGCAATCGGCGTGCTGATCGGGGCCGCCAGGGCCATCGGGTCGAGCAATCGAACCGTCAGGGCCACGTACGCATCAATCTCGGCAGATGACGGCGCGTGGTTCGGCGTTGCGATGCGCATCAACAAATCGGTGCCTTGCAGCAACGCGTCGATGTGCTCGGGTCGCAGGTACAGGCGCCCTTCCTGGGCGCTGACCAGGCAATCTTCCATCACATGCGCGACGTTGACCCCGGCATCAACGCCGACGATCCGCGCCGCGCCTTTGAGCGAGTGGGCCGCGCGCATGCAGGATTCGAGGTGATCGGCCTGGGTCGGGTCGCGCTCGAGCGCCAACAGGCCTGCACTCAGCACTTGGGTCTGGGCTTCGGCTTCCAGGCCGAACAGTTCCAGCAAAGAGGCGTCACGCATTTGCTCGGGGGTCATGTCAGGCTCCGGGTCACGGCGGACAGCAGCTGTTCTTCATCCAGCCAACGCAGGCTGCGCCCCCTGAATTGCAACACGCCACGGGTGTATTTGCCGCTGGCCTGGGTCCCCGACCGGGACGCCGCCTCAAGAACGGGTTCTGCGATGGCGTGGATGCCGTCGACTTCGTCCACCGGAACCACCACCGGCCCGCCGTGGGCGGCGATGATCAACATGCGCGGCATGACCCTCGCGCCCGGCGCCACGCTGTTGGCGTCGTCCAGCCCGAGCAACTCCACCAGCGACAGGCACGCCACCAACGCGCCGCGCACATTGGCCACGCCGAGCAATGCCCGGGAGCGCTGGTGCGGCAGCGAGTGAATCGCTTGCAACGGCGCGACTTCCACCAGGCTGCGCGTCGCCAGCCCCAGCCATTCTTCGCCGAGACGGAACATCAACAGCGAGCGGGTTTTGACCTCGGCCTCGACTGCCGTCGACACTTCGCCGCGATCTTCCTGCTGCAACGCGTAGCGGTCGAGCAGCCGTGTGGCGGCGGCCGAGTACACCGCGCAATTCCGGCAGTGAATATGCTCGGCCAGCAACGGACAGGACTTGTCGCCATGGATACCGATGCGGTTCCAGCAGTCATCGATGGCCTGGGCATCTTCACGGGTGACGCTAAAGGTGTCAGAGGCGATCATCGTTTACGCTCACTGTCGGCGGCGCGCTCGCTGCGGGCGGCACGGTCCTGCAATCGTCTGGCTCCCGCCGTGTCGCCCTGGGATTGCAGCAAGGCCGCCAGGTGCATCAACGCGTCGGGGTGTTGCGGTTCGAGGTAAAGCGCCTTTCGATAAAAGCCCTGGGCCTCCAGCGCGTTGCCGGCGACATCGCTGAGCAACCCCAGCCAGTAGAACACCTGGGCAACGGGCGGGTGCTCGCGCAAGTAGCGTTCGCACGCGGCGCGGGCCTCCGGGCTCTTGCCTTCATTGGCGAGGGTCGCGATGTGTGTCAGCAAATCTGCGGTGTCCGGCGTTTTCGGGGTAATAGCTTGCGGCGCGGTGGGCGCAAACGGGCGATGGCGCACGGGCGGCGGCGTCACGCCGCGCACCGGCGGGCGCACGGGCATCGGGGTCGGCACGAAGGTCGGCAGCGGTTCCGGCACCGGCTCGCTCTGGCGACTGAACGCAAAGGACTGCGCAATGCCGATCGATTGCATGCCCAGGCGCCCCAGCAAACTGCCCTCGGCCGGACCGATGAACAGCGCCCCGTCGACATGGGTCAGGCGCTTGAGCACCTCGAACACCTGCCGCTGGGTCGGCTGATCAAAGTAGATGAGCAGGTTGCGGCAGAACACAAAATCGTACGGTGCTTCACCGGCCAGTAAATTGGGATCGAGCAGATTACCGACCTGCAAACGCACTTGCTCGAGCACTCGCGCACTGAGGCGATAGCCCTCGTTCTCGGCGCTGAAATGACGGTCGCGAAACGCGATGTCCTGACCGCGAAACGAATTCTTGCCGTACAACGCGCGCTTGGCTTTTTCCACCGAGAGCGGGCTGACGTCCATGCCTTCAACCTTGAACTGATGCGGTTGCAGCCCGGCATCGAGCAAGGCCATGGCAATCGAATAGGGTTCTTCGCCGGTGGAGCACGGCAGGCTGAGTATCCGCAGCGCGCGTATGTGGTTTATGTCGGCCAGGCGCTTGGCCGCCAGTTTCGCCAGTGCGGCGAAGGATTCCGGGTAACGGAAAAACCAGGTTTCAGGGACGATGACTGCTTCGATCAGCGCCTGCTGCTCGTCCGGCGAGCCCTGCAGGATGCGCCAGTACTCATCGGCCGTCAGCGCTTGAGAGACCGTGCTGCGCTGACGCACGGCGCGCTCGATGATGGCCGGGCCCACAGAAGCCACGTCGAGCCCGATGCGCTCCTTGAGGTAATCGAAAAACCGCTGATCGGTACTCATGGCTGCTCCTCGAGCAACGTCAGGTCCAGGGGCGGCGTTGGGAACAGCAACCCGCGCACCTGGTCATCGAGCAAATCGGCGACGCGCACCCATTGCAACAGTCCCTGGGCATCCTCGCGTACAGGACCGAGGTACGGCGCCTGGCGATTGTCCAGGCCATAGGGCCGAAAATCCGCGGGATCACAACGCAAGGTATCGGTGGCCTGCTCCAGAATCAGCCCGAGCAATTGAACCTGGGCGGCAGCGTCCGACCGATAGTTGACCAGCACCAGCCGGGTGCTGGTTCGAACCTGGGCCGGGTGACCGAACATCAGCTCACACAGGTCAATCACCGGCACTACCGCGCCACGATAGGCAAACACCCCCGCCACCCAGTGCGGCGCGTGGGCAATCGGTTTCAGGGGCAGGCGCGGCAGCACTTCCGCCACCTCGACAGCTTGCAACGCGTAGCGCTCACTGCCAATGCGAAACTGCAGAAACAACGCCTGCAACGCCGGCTTCACGGCGCTGCGTTTGGCCGTGAGTTCGCTCATCAGACTTTGAATCGCGAGACGCCGCTACGCAGCCCCACGGCCACCTGGCTCAGTTCGTCGATGGCGAAACTGGCCTGGCGCAGGGACTCGACGGTCTGGCTGCTGGCATCGCCCAACTGCACCAGCGCGTGGTTGATCTGTTCGGCACCGGTGGCCTGGGCCTGCATCCCCTCGTTGACCATCAACACCCGCGGCGCCAGCGCCTGAACCTGATGGATGATCTGCGACAGTTGTTCGCCGACCTGCTGCACTTCGGACATGCCGCGGCGCACTTCTTCGGAAAATTTATCCATGCCCATCACCCCGGCCGAGACTGCCGACTGGATCTCACGGACCATCTGCTCGATGTCGTAAGTGGCAACGGCAGTCTGGTCCGCCAGACGCCGCACTTCGGTGGCGACCACGGCAAACCCGCGACCATATTCACCGGCCTTTTCAGCTTCGATGGCAGCGTTGAGCGACAGCAGGTTGGTCTGGTCGGCGACCTTGACGATGGTCACAACCACCTGATTGATGTTGCCGGCCTTCTCATTGAGGATCGCCAGCTTCGCGTTGACCAGATCGGCCGCGCCCATCACCGAGTGCATGGTCTCTTCCATGCGCGCCAGGCCTTGCTGCCCGGAACCGGCGGCGACCGAAGCCTGATCGGCAGCGGTGGAAACCTCGGTCATGGTGCGCACCAGGTCCCGCGAGGTGGCGGCGATTTCACGGGAGGTCGCGCCGATCTCAGTCGTCGTGGCTGCTGTTTCCGTGGCGGTGGCTTGCTGCTGCTTGGAGGTGGCGGCAATTTCAGTCACTGACGTGGTGACCTGCACCGAGGAGCGTTGGGCCTGGGACACCAGGGACGTCAGCTCGGTCATCATGTCGTTGAAGCCGGTTTCGACGGCACCGAACTCGTCCTTGCGTTCCAGGTTCAGTCGACCGCTCAGGTCGCCTGTGCGCATGATTTCAAGGATCTGCACGATGCGATTCATCGGCGCCATGATGGCGCGCATCAACAGCAAACCGCAGAGGCCTGCAGCCAGTACCGCGACCAGCAGGGAAATACCCATGCTGATTTTTGCGGTGACGACGGCGTCGTCGATGTTGGCCATGTCCTGGTCAGCCACCACTTTGTTCTGGCGCAGGATGTCATTGAGTTTCATGCGCCCGGCTGTCCAGGCTGGGGTCAGTTGTTCGGTAAACAACTTGATAGCTTCGGCTTCTTGATTGCGCTTATGCAAGTCCAGCACCGTGGCCAGGATCTTGCCGTACTCCTCATGCAGTTTTTCGAAGGCCGCGAACTCGACCTTGTCTTCGTCCGTGGTCACCGTGGCTCGATAGTTGCCCATCGCTTCCTGCACACGCGCTTCGTAGCTTTTGAAGTCTGCGGCGTCTTCGGCACTGATGCCCTGCCCTTCTTTCAGGCCCAGCATTTCCTGGATCTGGAGAAAACTGTCGACCCAGGCGCCGCGAATCGTCGAGCTGTAATACACCCCGGGAAGTGCGTCGTCGCGAACGCTGGCTTCGCTGGCCTCGATCTGCAACAGACGCGAATACGAGACGACAACCATCAGCAACATGATGGCGATAATTACCGCAAAGCTCGCCAAGATGCGTTGGCGCAACGTCCAGTTCTTCACAGTCATTCCTCGGGGCCGCTTCAAATTTTGCGGAGTATAGCCGAGGGCGGTGTTTCATTTATAAGACAGATGCGCTGGACTTCTCATCTCTGGCAGAAGGCTGTGGTGTAGAGGATCAACGGAGGTGCGGCGCTCTCGGGTTTTTCGCGAGCAAGCTCGCTCCTACACCGAGGCTTGGCGTACCTGTTTTTCGAGTTCGGCTTTTAATCCGGGCTCGAGCTTCAGTTGCCGCGCCAGCTCATCGAGGTAGGACTTTTCCATGAAGCTTTCCTCGTCCACCAGCATGACGCTGGCGATGTACATTTCAGCCGCCATTTCCGGAGTGCTGGCGGCGCGGGCAACGTCAGCCGGATCAAGGGGTTTGTTGAGCTCGGCGTGCAGCCAGTGTTGCAGTTCCTGGTCGTTATCGAGCTTGCTGAACTCGCCTTCGATCAACGCACGTTCGCGCTCATCGACATGGCCGTCCGCCTTGGCTGCCGCGACCAGCGCCTTGAGGATCGCCTGGCTGTGCAACTCGACCTGCTCCGCTGGCAATCGGTCGACGGTTTGCGGTCCGCGATTCGAGGCCGTGCCCTGCTGGGCCTGCCAATTGCCGTAAGCCTTGTAGGCAATGACGCCCAACGCCGCGAGGCCGCCATAGGTCAGTACTTTGCCGCCAACGCTGCGGCCCTTCTTGCTGCCCAGCAACAGTCCCATCGCGCCCGCCGCCAATGCGCCACCGCCCGCACCCGACAGCAGACTGCTCAGTGCGCCGCTGGACGCCCTGTTCTGATGACCACCCACTTTGTTTTGCAGCATGTCCTGACCGGACTTGAGCAGTTGGTCGAGCAACCCGCGCGTATTCATTTTGCCGCCTCCATAAAGGGATCAACCAGACACTTCAGGCCACCAGCCTAGATTGAAAATGTCGGGATTCCCCTTGTGAGAGTGCTTCGAGATGTTGCTCATAACTCGCAACAGCTCAAAGGCCATCGATTAAAAAGATATACACTCGAGTGAATCGATAAAAACCGCCCACCGGGTACTTCTCCATGATGACCTTGCGTCAGATCCGCCATTTCATTGCCGTGGCCGAGACCGGCTCGATCTCTGCCGCTGCGCAAACGGCCTTCATTTCCCAATCGACACTGACCCTGGCCATCCAGCAACTGGAGCAGGAAATCGGCGTCGGCCTGTTCAACCGACACGCCAAAGGAATGACCCTGACTCACCAGGGGCACCAATTCCTACGCCAGGCGCACCTGATTCTGGCAACGGTCGACAATGCCAAACGCAGCCTGCAACAGAGCACCGATCAGGTGGCCGGGCAGTTGATCGTCGGCGTGACCAGCCTCGTGGCCGGTTATTACCTGGCGGACCTGCTGACTCGGTTTCAACGCGCCTACCCCAATGTCGAAATCCGCGTGATGGAAGACGAGCGGCCGTACATCGAGCATTTGCTGGTTAGCGGCGAGATCGATGTCGGCGTGCTGATCCTGTCGAACCTCGAGGACCGCCACGCCTTGCAGACCGAAGTCCTGACGCACTCGCCCCATCGCCTGTGGCTGCCAGCCCAGCATCCCTTGCTGGAACACGACAGCATCAACCTCGCCGACGTCGCCCGGGAGCCTTTGATTCAGTTGAACGTCGATGAGATGGACCGCAATGCCCATCGCATGTGGAGCAGCGCCGGCCTGCAACCGCGCATCACCTTGAAAACCGCGTCGACGGAAGCTGTGCGAAGCCTCGTCGCCGCAGGCCTGGGCGTGTCGATCCAGCCCGACATGACGTATCGCCCGTGGTCGCTGGAGGGCGACATCATCGAGGCACGGCCCATCGCCGACCTGAGCCAGACCCTCGACGTCGGCCTGGCCTGGCGCCGCGGCACCGCGCGCCCGGCACTGGTGGACCCGTTCCTGACGGTCGCCAGGGAGCAGCCTCACGGCGGGCGCAAGCCATCTATTTAATCGAACGCCACCTTCAGTATTTAGTATTTGTCGACCTCGGGTCCGCGCACTAGTCTTGATGCATCTATATAAGACGGCCGGGCCCCTGTGACAGGGAGCACCATGGCCACACAAGAAAAGAGAACCCGAAAAATGGCTGGCGTGCAGACCCCGTTGTTCACCGCTCTATTGATCGATGGTGAATTAGTCGCTGGCCAGGGCTTTGTCGAACCCATTCTCAACCCGGCCACTGGCGAAGTGCTGACGCACATTGCCGAAGCCAGCACCGAGCAAGTCGAAGCCGCCATCCTCGCCGCCCACAACGCCTTCGCCGGCTGGTCGCGCACCACGCCGCAGCAACGCTCGAACCTGTTGCTGGACATCGCCAACGCCATCGAAAAAAACGCTGACCTGCTTGCTCGCCTGGAATCGCTGAATTGCGGCAAGCCGCTGCACCTGGCGCGTCAGGACGATTTGAGCGCCACCGTCGATGTGTTCCGCTTCTTCGCCGGTGCCGTGCGTTGCCAGACTGGCCAGCTCAGCGGCGAGTACCTGCCGGGTTACACCAGCATGGTGCGACGCGATCCGATCGGCGTGGTGGCGTCGATTGCGCCGTGGAACTACCCGATCATGATGGCCGCGTGGAAAATCGCCCCGGCCCTGGCCGCCGGCAATACCCTGGTGTTCAAGCCCTCGGAACACACGCCGTTGTCGATTCTGGCGTTGGCGCCAGCACTGGCCGAGATCCTGCCGCGCGGGGTGATCAACATCATCTGCGGCGGCGGTGAAGGCGTTGGCAGCCATTTGGTCAGCCATCCAAAAATCCGCATGGTGTCGTTGACCGGCGATATCGTCACCGGGCAAAAAATTCTCCAGGCAGCGGCGAAAACCCTCAAGCGCACTCACCTCGAACTCGGCGGCAAGGCCCCGGTGATCGTCTGCAATGACGCCGACATTCAGGCCGTGGTCGAAGGCGTGCGCACCTACGGCTATTACAACGCCGGCCAGGATTGCACCGCTGCCTGCCGGATTTATGCACAGGCCGGAATTCATGACCGCCTGGTGGCCGAACTGGGCGCGGCGGTCAGCAGCCTGCGTTTTGCGGGTAAACGCGACGCCGATAACGAAATCGGCCCGCTGATCAGCACCCGCCAGCGCGACCGCGTGGCCAGCTTCGTCGAACGCGCCCTCGGCCAGCCCCACATCGAACGGGTGACCGGCGCGGCGGTGCATTCCGGCGCGGGCTTCTTTTATCAGCCGACGTTGCTGGCCGGGTGCAAGCAGAGCGATGAAATCGTCCAGCGCGAAGTGTTCGGTCCGGTGGTCACCGTGACCCGCTTCGACGGGCTCGAACAAGCGGTGGACTGGGCCAACGACTCGGAATACGGCCTGGCCTCTTCGGTCTGGACCCAGAACCTGGACAAAGCCATGCAGGTCGCGGCACGCCTGCAGTACGGCTGCACCTGGATCAACAGCCATTTCATGCTGGTCAGCGAAATGCCCCACGGCGGCCTGAAGCGTTCGGGCTACGGCAAAGACCTGTCCAGCGATTCGCTTCAGGACTACAGCGTGGTACGGCACATCATGGCCCGCCACGGACAGCATCTCTGACTACGCTAATAACAAGCCACTAACGGCATGCTTCACCACGTTCAAAACTGCCCCGACCATAATTAAAGAAGAGGGAATTCCCATGTTCGTGCACAAGACCGCACTGCTCAGTGCAATCACCACCGCGCTGCTGGCCAGTGTCAGTATCCAGGCCGCCGAACCGCTGAAGGCCGTTGGTGCCGGCGAAGGCCAACTGGATATCGTCGCCTGGCCCGGCTACATCGAACGTGGCGAAAGCGACAAGGCCTACGACTGGGTGACCGGTTTCGAGAAGGAAACCGGCTGCAAGGTCAACGTGAAAACCGCCGCGACCTCGGATGAAATGGTCAGCCTGATGGCCAAGGGCGGGTACGACCTGGTCACCGCGTCGGGCGATGCCTCGTTGCGCTTGATCGTCGGCAAGCGTGTGCAGCCGATCAACACTGCGTTGATCCCGAACTGGAAGAACATTGATCCGCGCCTCAAGGACGGTCCTTGGTACGTCGTCAACAAACAGGCCTACGGAACGCCCTACCAATGGGGTCCGAACGTGTTGATGTACAACACCAATGTTTTCAAGACAGCCCCGGACAGCTGGAGTGTGGTGTTCGAAGAGCAGACCCTGCCGGACGGCAAGTCGAACAAAGGTCGCGTGCAAGCCTATGACGGTCCGATCTACATCGCCGATGCGGCGTTGTACCTCAAATCGACCAAACCGGAACTGGGCATCAAGAATCCGTACGAACTCACCGAAGTGCAATACAAAGCCGCGCTGGATCTGCTTCGCAAGCAGCAGCCATTGATCCACCGCTACTGGCATGACGCGACCGTCCAGATGAGCGACGTCAAAAACGAAGGCGTGGTGGCGTCCAGCACCTGGGGCTACATGGTCAATGGACTGGTGGCTGACAAGCAGCCGGTTGCTTCTGTGATTCCAAAGGAAGGCGCAACCGGTTGGGTGGACACCACCATGATGCACGTCGACGCCAAACACCCGAACTGCGCTTACAAGTGGATGGACTGGTCGCTGCAACCAAAGGTTCAGGGTGACGTTGCCGCGTGGTTCGGCTCGTTGCCAGCAGTGGCCGAAGGCTGCAAATCCAGCGACCTGCTGGGTGCCGAAGGCTGCGCGGCGAATGGTTACGCTCAGTTCGACAACCTGGCCTTCTGGAAAACCCCACAAGCTGAAGGCGGCAAGTTCGTGCCGTACAGCCGCTGGACCCAGGATTACATCGCGATCATGGGCGGCCGCTAACCCACTGCCCCCCTGTGGCGAGGGAGCTTGCTCCCGCTGGGTGGCGAAGCCGCCCCAAAACCAGTCAATGCGGTCTGTCAGTTAAGCCGCAATCACAATTTTGGGAGTGCTCCGCACTCCAGCGGGAGCAAGCT
>NZ_RWIN01000096.1 GCF_009761815.1 Pseudomonas sp. PB120 | reverse complement strand
CTCCCACATTTGATTTGTGGCGTACGCAAATCCAATGTGGGAGCGAGCCTGCTCGCGATGAGGCCAGACCAACCACCGCAAGGAGTCAGGGATACTCCAACACCGCCTTAATCTGCTGAAGATTACGCTCGATCCACCCCCGATCAATCGCTCCCCACTCGCGAATCCGGTAGCGACCCGCATGGTTGCGCGCGCCCTCTTCCTGCTCGAACTCGCACACAATGTCCAGATCCGCCAGTGCCGCAATGGTGTCCTGGGCCGTGCGTCGTGGCATGCCGGTGACGTCAGTCAGTGCCGGGACGCTGCTGGCCAGCCCGCTGTCGATCAGGTACGCCACGTACAACCGGCGATAAAAGCTGCTCTTGGTCTTGCTCACGTCCATCCAGATCCCCTAACTGCCATTCTTACTGCATATCCCGCCACGTCAGGTACACCCGCAAATCGAACTCAACCTGGTGGTACCCCGGCAACATGTGTTCGCACAGCTTGTAGAACGCCTTGTTGTGATCCGATTCCTTGAAGTGGGCCAGTTCGTGCACCACGATCATTTTCAGAAACTCGGACGGCGCCTCCTTGAACAGCGAAGCCACGCGGATTTCTTTCTTGGCCTTGAGCTTGCCACCTTGCACCCGGGAAATCGTGGTGTGCAGGCCGAGGGCGCGATGGGTCAGGTCCAGGCGGTTGTCGAACAACACCTTGTCGATGGCCGGCGCGTTACGCAGGTATTCCTGCTTGAGGTCCAGGGCATAGGTGTACAACGCCTTGTCGCTCTGCACGCCGTGTTTTTCCGGGTAACGCTGGGTCAGGTAGTCGCCAAGCCGACCATCGCTGATCAGCTTACGCACTTGGTCCTGCAACGTTGCGGGATAGGCCTGGAGGTATTTCAACGCGGTCATTGGGGCGGCAACACACATCACGAAAAGGTCGCCAGTGTAGCGAATTCAGTCAATCAGCGCGCTCCAGTCGAACGGCTGCACAAAGGCGCCGACGTCCTCGGCCATCATCGGTCGCGCGACCAGGAAGCCTTGCACATACCCGCAGCCATTGGCGCGCAGCCACTCGTACTGCGCAACGGTTTCCACCCCTTCGGCAATCACCAGCATCCCGTACTGATTGCACAGTTCGATCACGTTACGCACCAGTGCCGCATCCCGGGACGAGTCCGGCAGGCGCGCAATCAGATGCCGATCCAGCTTGAGGGTGTCCAGTTCAAGATCGCGCAGGTGAGCCAACGAACAAGGACCGGAACCGAAGTCGTCCAACGCCACCCGCACCCCGAGATTGCGCAGTAGACGCAATTGTTTGCGGGTTTCTTCCGGGTTGTGGGCCAAGGCTTCTTCGGTGACCTCGACCTCCAGGTGATGAGGTTGCAAGCCAAAACGCTCCAGCACCTGGCGCAACTCGGTCACCAGGTTTGGCATGCCAAATTGGGTGCTGCTCAAACTGACGCCCAGCACCAGGTCGTCAGCGAACACGGTTTCCCAGTCTTTGCGCTGCGCGGCGCTTCGCTGGTAGATCCAGCTGCCCAGACGGCTGATCAGCCGGGCTTCCTCCAGCAACGGTAAAAACAACCCAGGCGGCACGTCGCCGACACTCGGGTGCTGCCAGCGCAACAATGCCTCGAACCCGCGAATCCGCCCGTCCGCAATCGCCACTTGCGGCTGATAGACCAGATTGAAATCACGGTTCTCGATGGCCGTGCGTACGCTTTCTTCGAGCATCAGGCGCGAGCGTGCCCGGCCATTCATTTCGTGATCATAGAAGCGATATTGCTGGCGCCCGGCGCGCTTGGCTTCATACATGGCGATGTCGGACGCGCGCAGCAAACCGTCGAGATTGGCCCCGCAATCCGGGTAGGTGGCGATGCCGATACTGGCGCCCAGGGCAATGTCCAGCCCATCGATCTGCTGACAGATCGACACCCGCTCGATCAGCTTCTCGGCGATTTTTGCCGCTTGCTCGGGAAACTCCAGGTCCAGCAACGCGGTGAACTCGTCACCGCCCATGCGCGCCAGGATGTCGAAGGGGCGCAGGCAGGCTTTCAACTGCTCGGACACCCAGCGCAACACCCGGTCGCCGGCATCGTGGCCAAGGGAGTCGTTGACCCGCTTGAAACCGTCAAGATCGAGATACAGCAGCACCCACGCACTGTCCGAACGCTCGCCGCGCAGCAGCAGGTTTTCCACGGTCTGGTAGAAACCCCGGCGATTGAGCAGCCCGGTCAGCGGGTCGGTCACCGCCTGAAATTCCAGTTGCTGGTGCAGGTGGCGTACCACCGACATGTCCAGCACCGTCACCACCATGGCCCGTTGCTCGGAGGGCAGCGGCGCGCAAGACAGCGCCACCGGCACTTGCTGGCCGGGCGCCGTGCGCAGCAGCGCGTCGTGCAGGCGCATGATCTCGCCGCGCTGGTAGCCAGTGAACAGTTCCGAATCGGCCCAGATCGGGATATGCGGTTTTTGCAGGAAATCCAGAAACTCCCGGCCTTGCAGGTCTTGCACAGTGGCACTGAGCAGCCGCGACATCGCCGGATTGGCGAACTGGATCAGGCCGTCTTCTCCCACCACCAGAATACCTTCGGCAGCGTTTTCCAGAACCGAGGCGCTGAAGGCGCGAGCGACTTCCAGGTCACGGCTCAAACGCTGCAACGCGCGGCGATTGCGTTGGTGTTCGAGCAACGCCTGAACCTTGGGCTTGAGGATTTGCGGATCAAACGGTTTGAACAGGTAATCCACCGCGCCGCTGGCATAGCCCTTGATCACGGCGTCCTGGGACTGCTCGTTGGCGGTGAGAAAGATAATGGGGGTGAGGCGGGTTCGCTGGCTGCCACGCATGAGGCGCGCCACTTCAAAACCGTCCATGCCGGGCATCTGCACATCCAGCAGCACCAGGTCGACATCATGCTCAAGCAGCACGCCGAGTGCCTCGAAACCCGAGGCGGCGGTCATGACATGCCAGTCCTGGCGCTGTAACAACGCGCGCATGCTGACCAGGTTTTCCGGGTAATCGTCGACGATTAAAAGGATTGAGTTGCCTTCAATTGGCGGTGGGTGCGCGCATTCCATGCTGCTTCTCTTGTTCGGGGCGTCAGGCCGGTTTCTCGTGAAAACCGGACAAATACTAAGCCTTCACTCTAGACCGGGTTCCGTGAAAGCAGAAGGTGTCAGTACGCCATCATTTAATCAATGCGTCATTTGCCGACTAACGGTCACCTCTACAGGCCGCTGAATTAGCGGCAGATGGCCTTTTAACAGGATTTTGACGTCACCCATTTGTCGGTCCGACGTTAACAAATTTCCCTTCTACGCTTATAAAGGCCGCCCTTCAAGGCGCGTGCTAGAGCTTCTGGTACGCACGTGCTGCAAAAATCTGTGGAAGCTTTGCCTATGATCGATCTCGCAACCTGGAACTTGAGCGTTCCTGTCGGCAGCCCGCCGTACACCGTTGAAACCGAAAAACTGGTGAAGGGCTTCAAGGATCAATACTTCCATTCCGACACCGGCACGCTGTTTTTCTGGTCTCCGGTGACCGGCACGAAAACCGAAAACGCGAAATATCCCCGCACCGAACTGCGCGAAACCTACAGCAATGGCACCTTGCACAATTGGTACTACCCGGATGCCGACAACTTACTGCGCGCCACCCTCGCGGTGAACCAGGTGCCGAGTTCGGGCAAAATCGTCATCGGGCAGATCCATGCCTATGAAAGCCAGAAGCCTCTGGTGAAGGTCGAGTATCAGTACAAGACCAGCACCCAGACCGGCAACATCGTCGCCAAAGTGCGCATGCACCCTGATGATGGCGAAGGTCGGGTCATCATCGTCGCGACCGGCGTGAAGCTGGACCAGGAGTTTTCCTACCTCATTCACTTAAGCCCGGGCGGTGCGCTGGGCATCAGTGCGGCGGGTTATCAGTGGGACACCAAGATCAGCGCCACGTGGCGCGTCAAACCGCTGTACTTCAAGGCCGGTGTCTATGTGCAGGACAACACCGGGTACACCAGCGAAGGCGGGAAAGTGACGTTCAGCAAGCTGGATATCGATCACGATAAGTGACAACGAAGCACTATTGAACCTGTGGGAGCGAGCCTGCTCGCGAAAAACCTGAGCTCACCGCGGCGAGCCAGGCTGCCAGCGTTATCGTTCACGCCCATCGCGAGCAAGCTCGCTCCTACAATGAGCGCGTTCAACCTAGAATCGTCGCCCATAAAAAAACCCGCATTTCTGCGGGTTTTTTTATGCGCCGAGTCTTAGTTGACCTTGGCGTTCAGCTCACCTTTGAGGTAACGCTGGTACATCGCTTCCAGGGAGATCGGCTTGATCTTCGAAGCGTTGCCGGCGGTACCAAAGGCTTCGTAACGAGCGATACACACATCACGCATCGCGGTCACGGTGGCGCCGAAGAATTTACGCGGGTCAAATTCGCTCGGGTTGGTGGCCATCAGGCGACGCATCGCACCGGTGGACGCCAGGCGCAGGTCGGTGTCGATGTTGACCTTGCGCACGCCGTGCTTGATGCCTTCGACGATTTCTTCAACCGGCACGCCGTAGGTTTCTTTGATGTCGCCGCCGTACTGGTTGATGATCGCCAGCCACTCTTGCGGAACCGAAGACGAACCGTGCATCACCAGGTGAGTGTTCGGAATACGCTTGTGGATTTCCTTGATGCGATCGATGGCCAGCACGTCACCGGTAGGTGGCTTGGTGAACTTGTACGCGCCGTGGCTGGTGCCGATGGCAATGGCCAGGGCGTCGACCTGAGTGCGTTTGACGAAGTCAGCGGCTTCTTCCGGATCGGTCAGCATTTGGCTGTGATCCAGAACGCCTTCAGCGCCGATACCGTCTTCTTCACCGGCCATGCCGGTTTCCAGCGAACCCAGGCAGCCCAGCTCGCCTTCAACCGATACGCCGCAGGCGTGAGCCATGGCCACGGTTTGTTGGGTTACACGGACGTTGTAGTCGTAGTCGGTCGGGGTCTTGCCGTCTTCGCCCAGGGAACCGTCCATCATCACCGAGCTGAAGCCCAGTTGAATGGAGCGCTGGCAGACGTCAGGGCTGGTGCCGTGGTCCTGGTGCATGCACACCGGGATGTGCGGGAATTCTTCGATGGCCGCCAGGATCAGGTGACGCAGGAACGGTGCGCCGGCGTATTTGCGAGCACCGGCCGAAGCCTGGACGATCACCGGGGAGTCAGTCTTGTCAGCGGCTTCCATGATGGCGCGCATCTGCTCAAGGTTGTTGACGTTAAAAGCTGGAACGCCGTAGCCGAATTCGGCTGCGTGGTCCAGCATCTGGCGCATGCTGATAAGTGCCATTGTGTGTGTCTCTCCCGGTTGAGGGTCGTTAATCGTGCCAGCCTGCCGTAGCGGCGGCGGCTATTCAAGTTATTGCAGATCGGGGGTCAGCCCGGCCTGCGAATTCGGTACAACATAAATCCTGAGTGTGACGATGAACCTGTGGCGAGCGAGCTTGCTCGCGCTCGGCTGCGAAGCAGTCGTAATCCGGTTGACCTGGTAAGCACCGTGCCAACAGGATCAGGACCGCTTCGCGCTCCAGCGGGAGCAAGCTCCCTCGCCACAAAAGCCCTTCTGCTACGCCCTACTGCGCCTTGCAGCCGCGGCCAATCAAATCGTTGGTGGCAACCCAGTAAACCAGGCCTTCCTCACCTTTTATGTGAAACGCCAGCATGTCGTTGCTGTACAGCGAACCGTCGGCGCCCGGCTCATGCTTCAAGCGATAGACCTGATCGGCCCCGCCCAGGCGAACGTCGACTTCCTTGCGGCTGTCGTCGCTGTAGCGCCACACCACTTTGGCCTGGCTGTCGCAGGTCCAGGTGGTCCAACTGTCCGTCGATTCGGCGGGCTTGAACAGGTTCAAACTGGAGCAACCTGCCAGCAGTGCCAGCGCCGTAACGGCGATAAAACCTTTCATCCGTGTTCCTCGACTGACGACGCCCGCCGCCAGCCCTGAGTAAAGAGTCAGACCCGTCAGGGGCAGCCACGTTCCTTGGCCGGCGTCTGTGTTTCGTATTTGTCCAGGCCATCCGGCCCGGAACGCTTGTTGAGAACCGGGTTGGTTTCCGCCTGCCAGTCGGCCTGGTAACAGCCACTCTGTGGTGCGGATGGCGCAGGTTCCGGACTGGCTTTCGGGTTACTCCCGCAAGCCGCCAGCAAACCCGCGACGATCAACAGCGCTAACGTCTTGACCATCGGAACACTCCTTTGCCTGGTCAAATGGGCGGCCTCAGGCCTTGGCCCGGCTTTCCAGGACTTCAACGGCCGGCAGCACCTTGCCTTCGACGAATTCGAGGAACGCGCCGCCGCCGGTAGAAATGTAGGAGATCTGATCGGCAACGCCATATTTATCGATGGCCGCCAGGGTGTCGCCGCCGCCCGCGATGGAGAATGCCGAGCTTTGCGCAATGGCCTGGGCCAGGACTTTGGTGCCGTTGCCAAACTGGTCGAATTCGAACACGCCGACCGGGCCGTTCCACAGAATGGTCTTGGATGCCTTCAATAGCTCGGCGAAGTTCGCCGCGGTCTGCGGGCCGATGTCCAGGATCATGTCGTCTGCCGCCACGTCCGCGATCAGCTTGACGGTGGCCGTCGCGCTTTCAGCGAATTCCTTGGCAACCACCACGTCGACTGGCAGCGGCACGCTGACCTTGGCGGCGATGGCGCGTGCGGTGTCCAGCAGGTCCGGCTCGTACAGCGACTTGCCGACCGGGTGACCGGCAGCGGCCAGGAAAGTGTTGGCGATGCCGCCGCCCACGATCAGCTGGTTGCAGATCTGGCTCAGGCTGTTCAGCACGTCCAGTTTGGTCGACACCTTGGAACCGGCAACGATGGCGGCCATTGGCTGGGCCGGGGCGCCGAGGGCTTTGCCCAGTGCGTCCAGTTCGGCGGCCAGCAGCGGACCAGCAGCAGCGATTTTGGCGAACTTGGCCACGCCATGGGTCGAACCTTCGGCGCGGTGAGCGGTGCCGAAGGCGTCCATTACGAACACGTCGCACAGGGCGGCGTACTGCTGGGCCAGTTCGTCAGCGTTCTTTTTCTCGCCCTTGTTGAAGCGCACGTTTTCGAACAGCACGATGTCGCCGGCCTTCACGTCGACGCCGCCCAGATAATCAGCCACCAGCGGCACTTCGCGACCCAGGGCCTTGCTCAGGTAGTCGGCGACTGGCTTGAGGCTGTTCTCGGCCGAGAACTCGCCTTCGGTCGGACGGCCAAGGTGCGAGCAGACCATCACGGCCGCGCCTTTTTCCAGGGCCAGCTTGATGGTCGGCAGCGAGGCCAGGATTCGCGCATCGCTGGTGACAACACCGTCCTTGACTGGGACGTTGAGGTCTTCGCGGATCAATACGCGCTTACCTTGCAGATCGAGGTCGGACATCTTCAACACGGTCATGGGTCGCACTTCCTACGGTTTTTTTGAAGTTGCTGTTTGCAGATAGTGTTCTGCAACATCCAGCATTCGGTTGGCAAAACCCCATTCGTTGTCGAACCAGGCCAGGATATTCACCAGCCGCGGGCCGGAAACTCGAGTCTGACTGGCATCGACGATTGCCGAATGTGGGTCGTGGTTGAAATCACAGCTCGCGTGAGGCAGCTCGGTGTAGGCCAGCAGGCCTTTGAGCGGGCCGCTGGTGGCGGCCTCGCGCAGGATCCGGTTGACCTCGGTGGCGTCGGTGTCGCTAACGGTCTGCATCGTAATGTCGAGGCAGGACACGTTAACCGTCGGCACCCGCACGGCTTTGGCCTGAATTCGTCCGGCAAGTTCCGGCAGCAGGCGTTCTATGCCGCGCGCCAGACCAGTGGACACCGGAATCACCGACTGGAACGCCGAACGGGTGCGGCGCAGGTCTTCGTGGTGATAAGCGTCGATCACCGGCTGGTCGTTCATGGCCGAGTGAATCGTGGTGATCGACACGTACTCCAGACCGATGGCCTGATCCAGCAAACGCAACAGCGGCACGCCGCAGTTGGTGGTACAGGAGGCGTTGGACACCAGCAGTTCGTCGCCGGTCAGGCACTCCTGGTTCACGCCATAGACGATGGTGGCGTCGACATCCGCTTCGCTGGCCATCGGCTGGGAAAACAGCACGCGCGGTGCGCCGGCGTCGAGGAACCGCTGGCCATCTTCACGGGTGTGGTAGGCGCCGGAGCATTCCAGCACCAGATCGACGCCCAACGACGCCCAATCGATGCCTTCTGGGGTGGCACTGCGCAACACCTTCACGCAGTCGCCATTAATATGCAGACAATCGCCCTCGACCTTCACTTCGCCGGGAAACCGGCCATGGGTGGAGTCGAAGCGTGTCAGGTATTCGATGCTGGCCATGTCGGCCAGATCGTTGATCGCGACAATTTCAAACCCGGCTTTCTCGCCTCGCTCAAACAACGCACGCAAGACGCAACGACCAATCCGGCCGTAGCCGTTGAGTGCAACTTTGTAAGGACGCGGTTGAGGCATGGGGTTCTCGATTACCGTGGTGAATCTGTCATTGCAGCGCTGACCGAACCACCGCCATCGCGAGCAGGCTCGCTCCCACATTGGAATGCGTTTCCATGTGGGAGCGA
>NZ_RWIN01000095.1 GCF_009761815.1 Pseudomonas sp. PB120 | reverse complement strand
CCAGGCTGTGGCTCCAGCCAAAACCGAGGCCGCTGTCGATTTCGGCGGCGCTGGTGCGGTAGAGCCGGGTGAAGTCGAACGGCAAAATACCGTCCAGCGCACCATCAGTAAGGGTCAGCAGTTCTTCACCGGTGACCATCGACACCGGGCATTGGTGGGTGGCGGTTTTATCGGCGGAATCGGCGGGGTCGCCGTTGGGGTTTTTCGCCTGGGTCGAGGCGTCGTCGCGGTGTTCGTATTGTTTGAGCGTGGTGTTGCGCTTGGCGTCCCAGCGCAACTGCATGGCACCGTTTTTCGGAGCGGCCGAAATGCCCCGTGCGGCGACTTTTTTGTAGCGGCTTACATAGTCCATGAAGTTGTTGATGATCGTGACCATCGACTTCACGAATGCCAGCGCCGCCTGAAAAATCTGAGCGCTGTACTGGGCCAGGCGCACTGCCAACCAGGCGACGCCAACCCCGACCACGCTGAGCACCAGACCGATCAGCAGGTCGATGACCAAGCCGACGACCACTTTGGAAATAGCCTCGGCCGATGACCCGGCCAGTTGCGTAGGCGGTAGCATTTCCAGCCACAACGTGGCGGTGCGCATCAGCAAACACAGTGCGGCCTCATCACTGGCCAGCAACATGGCGCTTTCGAACTTGTCAGGCGCACTTTTCGCGAGCTTGGCCAGTTCATCCGCGCTTTCACCCAGCTTCTCGACAAAGGCATTGGGGTCTTTCAGGATGTCGGCAAGCTCACCGATGCCATCCCAAACAGCCTGAATCGCTGACCAGCCTCCTGCGAGTAGTCCGTTACCTGCCGCCGTCAGCGAAGCGGATGCGGATTGCTGCGACCATTGCGGTTTGAAGCCTTGCCACTCAACACGCAGCCAATCTTCCAACTGCTGGGTCAGGCCGTCGTAAGAAGAGAAGAGTTCTTCAACTTGCTTCGGGGTCACTTCACTCTGGACATGAACCCGATAGAACTTTCCAGCGACACCTTTAAACTTCCCCCTGCCGTTTTTATCAAGCGTGACCGTGGTCTTCTCGCCGCCCTCCTCGGCAATCACATCAACCTGAATATTCCCCAGCGGAATGTTGTAGATCGATTCGAACTTGCTCTCGATTTCCAGGATTTCGTTGAGCGGACACTGCGCCACACTGGAGAAAAAATCGTCATCACTGCGGCTCACCGACTTGGTGGTATTGCCGAGTGTGATCTTGCGGTCCATGTCCATCAGCGATGGCAGATCCATCGCCCGGCTGACCTTGTCGGCATTGCGACTTAAAAAGCCCCGGAGTTGCTCGCGATATAAACTCAGCGTGCCTTTGAAACCGTCGAGCTCCTGCTCAATCCGTTCGATCTGATCCATCAGTCCAGCTCCATCAACAGGTATTCCACCAAGGCTGATGTCGGGGCTTCCGGCAGGTCAGGCTCTTCCAGAAAAGTCGCAACCTTGTGCTGCAAAACGCTTTCGGAAAACGCCTCGAAAAGATCCGGGCGCTCCTCGCTCAGCCATTGCAGCAAGTTGTTGATGCGGGTTGTCGCGGACGCTTGCCCGAGTTGTTCGAGCAGGGGCGCCGTCACTTCCCACCATGGAAAAACCCGAGTGGTTTTCAGGGCGCTGCCACCGATGTCGAGCGGCTGGCCGTTAATCAAACAGCGGCTGATCACCGGCATTAACTGCGCAGCGTTGACGTCGGCAGACTGAAGAATCGGCAACAAGTAACGACCGTCCCAGAAGCGGAAAAACACCGCGCTGTCGTTGGGTAAAAGCACTTGAGTAAGGCTTCGAAAATGTTCGACCAGCGCCTCAAGGCTCGCCGAAGTCACGATCAACCAGCCCCAGTCGCAAGACGCGGTGTTGGCGACCCACTCCAGAAACTCACTGCCCGGCTCGACAATTCCCACATAGGGCATCACCGGTTCCCACTCGGCGTACGCGGTGTTCGCCCAAATGGGCCTCGGCGCATGGGCCGGGCTGGAACCTTGCCAAGCCTTGAAGGGTTCGGCGGCGCTGGCACTGCCAAAAACCGCGAACAACTGCTCGGACGGCTCAAGCGGTTGGCGCTCTAGCCAGATCTCGGGTGACATGCGCTCAGGCTGCACAGACACCCCCTTTGCAGCGCTCACATTCTTCGCAGAATGGAGCGTCGCTTTTCAGGCTCAGGATCTGTGCGACGCTGAGTGCGGACAGTTTTTGTTGAGTAGTTGAGGCGCCGATTGTCGGCATCAGCGCACCACCGAGCTCGATCGGCACGCTGCTGAAAATCCCGGCGGGACCGATAGTGATCCAGTGCCCCCCGGCCTGAATCGTGGCGCTGGCACCGCCGTCGATGACCACTTGCTGGCCGGCGTTGACGTGGAATTGGCCGCTCGCGTTGAGGGTCTGGCTGGCGACGCGGATGAATCTATCACCGTGAACGTGCAGGTTGTCGTTTGCGCTGACCACCGCGCTGCGCTGGTTTCCGACCTGGACGTGCATGTCGCTTAGCACGTGCTGATTCCAGTTTCGCTGCGCCCGCAGGTAGATTTCCTCGGCGCCTTTGCGATCCTCGATGCGTAATTCGTTGTAACCGCTGCCCCCCGGACTACTGCGACTGCGGAAAATGCTGCGGGTCTTATCGGCGGGCAGATTCAACGGCGACGAGTTGGCCCCATTGGGCAGGCAGCCCATGACAAGCGGCTTGTCGACATCGCCATCAATGAACCCCACCAGCACTTCCATGCCGACTCGAGGAATCAGCGCAATGCCATAGCCGTCGTGCGCCCAACCAGTGGCAACACGCAGCCAGCAACTGGAATGCTCGTTCCGCTCGCCGTCGCGATCCCACGCGAGCTGCACCTTGACGCGACCGTACTCGTCGCAATGGATTTCGCTGTCGGCCGGCCCCGTGACCACGGCGGATTGATAGCCGGGCACGCTTGGCTTGTCCGGCCCCAACGACGGACGAAACAAAACGTCCGACGGCGTTGCCAGGAACGTATTGCGATAGCCCTGGAAATCATCAGGGCCATCGTTGGGCGCCGACTCCTCCAGCACTTGCGGCTGTCGGCCACGGTGCTCGATTTCAGTCAGAAGCCACTGGGCATTCCACTGCGAGCGCGGGTGTTTGGAGAGGAGAAACAATCCTCCGCTGACGAATGCGGATTGATCACTGTGCCCCTTAGCCTGACGGTGATCGGCGTTGTGGCGCTCAAGTGTTCGCTGCGCCAACTGCTCGCCGTACTCGCGATTGGAAAACTGGCCGGGAAACCGGTAATCCTCCAGCACCGGATGCTGTTCACTGTCGATACGGCTTTCAAGTTGCAGGCGCGGCTTGTTGAAGTCGTAATCGCGCCGGGTGACCGCATTCGTGCGGGTTTCCATACGCAGGCTGAAGCACTTGATGGCCGGCGCATCCGCCGCCATGCCACTGCCCGGAAAATAGGGCGTCTCAGGTGTTTTAGGGAAAAAAGTCTGGTCATCACCAAACATCAGCAGATGCCCATCAGGGCTGTGCTGGAAGTGGTAATGAATGCCGATTTCGGCACACAACCGCTGGATGAATGCCAGATCGCTTTCCGCGTATTGAACGCAGTACTCGCGCTGGGCGTAGTCGCTGCCGAGCTGAAACTTGAAGCCGGTTTCGTTAAAAATCCCGTGATTCTTGAGGACCGTCTCGATGATCTCGGGCACGCTTTTGCGCTGGAAAATCCGCTGATTGATGCGATGGCTCAAGTACGCAAGTTGCGGCACCAGGCTGACTTGATAGCGCGTCAGACGTTTTCCGGAATCGCCCTGCCCCACGCGATAAATCTGACCGTGAATGCCGGCACCTTGTGCATCGAAACTCAGAAACGCCTGACGGTGCAGAAGGCTTTCAAGGTCGATGTCCGGACGCTCGCTGACCAGTTCCAGATCAAAGCGGTAGGGCTGGCTGATGGCTTCCTTGCCAGTGAACTCAAGGACTTTGAGGTCATGCTGGTCGCCGTCGACGGTCAACGTAAAACGTGGTTGATTAGCAGGAGCGAACATCCGATGTGTCTCTGCAGAGTGAAGGCGGGCGATTCTGCATGAGGGAAAACGGGTGTTAGCGCAGGGACAGGAAAATCAGAAATGCCCTACTTTTTTAGGGAATCTTCCTTCAAAAATCAGGACGGGGAACTACAGACATTCCCTCAGAAAGGTCGGAGGTGACTACAGTTACGCCTTCGCGGGCAAGCCTCGCTCCTACGGAATTGCGGTGGTTCAAATAAGTGTGAACGACAAAACACCTGTAGGAGCAAGGCTTGCCCGCGAAAGCGGAATCGGCAACACCAAACGTTCCCCCGCCAACAAAAAACGGCCCGCCTCCAAAGGAAGCGGGCCGTTTTCATGTTCGGCGAAAGGTCTGAGCCTCAGCTCCCCCCATCACTTGTTCAGGCGGAAATCAGCCTCGGCAGCGGCGAAGCGCTGAAGCATGCCGTCAGTCGGCGAGCCCAGTTTGCTGACGATGTAGATCGCCAGGCTGGCGAAGATGAAACCCGGGATGATTTCGTACAGCCCCAGCAGTTCGAAGTGTTTCCACACGATCACGGTGATCGCGCCGACCAGAATGCCGGCCAGTGCGCCGTTGCGGGTCATGTCTTTCCAGATCACGGAGATCAACACGACTGGACCAAACGCAGCACCGAAACCAGCCCATGCATAGCTGACCAGACCCAGCACGCGGTTTTCCGGGTTAGCGGCCAACGCGATCGCGATCAGGGCAACCAGCAGCACCATGGCACGGCCGACCCAGACCAGCTCGACCTGGGAAGCGCTTTTACGCAGGAAGGTTTTGTAGAAGTCTTCGGTCAGGGCACTCGAGCACACCAGCAACTGGCAGCTCAGGGTACTCATGACGGCCGCCAGAATGGCCGACAGCAGCACACCGGCGACCCACGGGTTGAACAGGATTTTCGCCAGCTCGATAAACACACGCTCGTGGTTTTCACTGACGGGCATCGCCACGGCAGGGTTGGCCGAGAAGTAGGCAATACCGAAAAAACCTACAGCGACGGTGCCGCCCAGGCACAGGATCATCCAGGTCATGGAGATGCGGCGGGCGTTGGCGATCGACTTGACCGAATCTGCCGCCATGAAGCGCGCCAGGATGTGCGGCTGGCCGAAGTAGCCCAGGCCCCAGCCCATCAGCGAGATGATGCCGATGAAGGTAGTGTTTTTGAGCATGTCGAAGTTGCCCGGGTCTTGCGCCTCGATGGCCAGGAACGTGGTGTCGATACCGCCGGTGGCCAGCAGCACGATGATCGGCGTCAGCAACAGGGCGAAGATCATCAGTGTGGCTTGTACGGTGTCAGTCCAGCTGACAGCCAGGAAACCACCGACAAAGGTGTAGGCAATCGTCGCCGCAGCGCCGGCCCACAGCGCCGTTTCGTAGGACATGCCAAATGTACTTTCGAACAGACGGGCGCCAGCCACGATGCCGGAGGCGCAGTAAATGGTGAAGAACACCAGGATCACGATCGCAGAGATGATCCGCAGCAGGCCGCTTTTGTCTTCGAAACGGCTGGAGAAATAGTCCGGCAGGGTCAGTGCGTCGCCGTTGTGCTCAGTCTGCACGCGCAGACGGCCGGCGACGAACAGCCAGTTCAGGTACGCGCCCACGATCAGGCCAATGGCGATCCAGCTTTCGGACAGACCGGACATATAGATTGCGCCCGGCAAGCCCATCAGCAACCAGCCGCTCATGTCGGAAGCACCGGCGGACAATGCGGTCACGACGCTGCCCAGGCTACGGCCGCCCAGGATGTAGTCGGACAGGTTGTTGGTGGAGCGATAGGCCATGAAGCCGATCAGCACCATTGCTGCGATGTAGATCACGAACGTGATCAGGGTTGGATTGCTAACGCTCATTAAGTGATGCCCTGGCTTTGTTTTTATGTAGCGGCGGGGTTGAAACGCTGACAAACGACACTGTTTGATCAGACGATTTCACGGGGCCCGCGCGTTCAGGACTGATGTTTCCCCAGGAAAGCCATCAGCCGGTGCACCGGTCTTTTTGACAGGTTGCACTTTGGGCGCGAATCCTATTCAACAAAGCAAATAAGGTGCAACCCATTTCTTGAGAATAAGTTGCACCTGCAAGGTATTTACATAAAAACCTCTTTTTTGCTCCCTTTTAGCGCAGTGAAAACTCGTTACTAGAAGCAAAAGCACCAAGCAGGAGCGGTACGTTCGTACCGGAATTTATTTCCTGACGAGCTGCGTAACATTCCGACAAAAAAAGGGTTGCACCCGGTTGCACCTCTCAGATTGCCCAGCTAATCTTGCCGCCAGCTGATGCCACGCGGTCGTGGCAAACATGAGGATAAGAAATGGCCACCACCACCCTTGGCGTCAAACTTGACGACCCGACCCGCGAACGCCTCAAGGCGGCCGCGACCTCGATTGATCGCACACCGCACTGGCTGATCAAACAGGCAATCTTCAATTACCTGGAGAAACTCGAGGGGGGTGCAACCCTGACTGAGCTGAGCGGCTTGACCAAGGATTCCGACGATGCTGTCGATGCGCCTCTGGATCACGCCCACCAGTGCTTCCTCGAATTCGCCGAAAGCATCCTCCCGCAATCCGTGCTGCGAGCCGCTATCACTGCCGCTTACCGCCGACCGGAACCGGAAGTGGTGCCGATGCTGATCGAACAGGCGCGCCTGCCGGCAGCGATGGCCGAAGCGACCAACAAGCTCGCGTCTTCGATTGCCGAAAAACTGCGTAATCAGAAAAGCGCCGGCGGCCGTGCCGGTATTGTTCAGGGCCTGCTGCAGGAATTTTCCCTGTCGTCCCAGGAAGGCGTGGCACTGATGTGCCTGGCCGAAGCCCTGCTGCGCATCCCGGACAAAGGCACCCGTGATGCGCTGATCCGCGACAAGATCAGCACCGGCAACTGGCAGCCGCACCTGGGCAACAGCCCGTCGCTGTTCGTCAACGCCGCGACCTGGGGCCTGCTGTTGACCGGCAAGCTTGTGTCCACGCACAACGAAACAGGCCTGACGTCATCCCTGAGCCGCATCATCGGCAAGAGCGGCGAGCCGATGATCCGCAAGGGCGTCGACATGGCCATGCGCCTGATGGGCGAGCAGTTCGTGACCGGCGAAACCATCGCCGAAGCCCTGGCCAACGCCAGCAAGTTCGAAGCCAAGGGCTTCCGCTATTCCTACGACATGCTCGGCGAAGCCGCACTGACCGAGCACGATGCGCAGAAGTACCTGGCCTCGTACGAACAAGCCATTCACTCGATCGGCAAAGCGTCCCACGGTCGTGGGATTTATGAAGGCCCGGGCATTTCCATCAAGCTGTCGGCACTGCACCCACGTTACAGCCGCGCGCAGTACGAGCGTGTGATGGATGAGTTGTACCCGCGCCTGCTGTCGCTGACCTTGCTGGCCAAGCAGTACGACATCGGCCTGAACATCGACGCCGAAGAAGCCGATCGCCTCGAGCTGTCGCTGGACCTGCTTGAGCGCCTGTGCTTCGAGCCGCAGCTGACTGGCTGGAATGGCATCGGTTTCGTGATCCAGGCGTATCAGAAACGTTGCCCGTACGTGATCGACTACGTGATCGACCTGGCTCGCCGCAGCCGTCATCGCTTGATGATCCGCTTGGTGAAAGGCGCGTACTGGGACAGCGAAATCAAGCGCGCCCAGGTCGAAGGCCTGGAAGGCTATCCGGTCTACACCCGCAAGGTGTACACCGACGTTTCCTACATCGCGTGTGCCCGCAAACTGCTCTCGGTGCCGGAAGTCATCTACCCGCAGTTCGCCACGCACAACGCCCACACCTTGTCGGCCATTTATCACATTGCCGGTCAGAACTATTACCCGGGCCAGTACGAGTTCCAGTGCCTGCACGGCATGGGCGAACCGCTGTACGAGCAAGTTGTCGGCAAAGTGTCCGAAGGCAAGCTGAACCGTCCGTGCCGCGTGTACGCGCCGGTCGGGACCCACGAAACACTGCTGGCGTACCTGGTTCGTCGCCTGCTGGAAAACGGCGCGAACACCTCGTTCGTCAACCGCATCGCGGACCAGTCCATTTCGATTCAGGAACTGGTGGCCGATCCAGTGGCCAGCATCGAGCAAATGGCAACGCTGGAAGGCGGCTTCGGCCTGCCGCACCCGCGTATTCCGCTGCCGCGTGATCTGTATGGCACCGAGCGCGCCAACTCCAGCGGCATCGACATGGCCAACGAACATCGTCTGGCGTCCTTGTCCTGCGCCCTGCTGGCCACCGCGCACAATCACTGGAAAGCCGCGCCGATGCTCGGCTGCGCTTCCAGCACTGAAACACCGGCGCCGGTGCTCAACCCGTCGGATCTGCGCGACGTGGTCGGTCACGTACAGGAAGCGACCGTCGAAGACGTCGACAACGCCATTCAATGCGCCCTGAACGCCGCACCGATCTGGCAGGCCACCCCGCCCGCCGAACGCGCCGCCATTCTGGAACGCGCTGCCGACCTGATGGAAGGCGAGATCCAGCCGCTGATGGGCCTGCTGGCTCGCGAAGCCGGCAAGACCTTCGCCAACGCCATCGCCGAAGTCCGTGAAGCCGTGGACTTCCTGCGTTATTACGCGGTACAGGCACGCAACGATTTCACCAACGACGCCCACCGCCCATTGGGCCCGGTGGTGTGCATCAGCCCGTGGAACTTCCCGCTGGCGATTTTTAGTGGTCAAGTCGCTGCCGCACTGGCCGCCGGTAACCCGGTGCTGGCCAAACCTGCCGAGCAAACCCCGCTGATCGCCGCCCAGGCCGTACGCCTGCTGCTCGAAGCCGGGATTCCGGAAGGCGTGCTGCAACTGCTGCCGGGCCGTGGCGAAACCGTCGGTGCCGGTCTGGTCGGCGACGATCGCGTCAAAGGCGTGATGTTTACCGGCTCCACCGAAGTTGCTCGCCTGCTGCAACGCAACATCGCAGGTCGCCTCGACAACCAGGGCCGTCCGATTCCACTGATCGCTGAAACCGGCGGCCAGAACGCCATGATCGTCGACTCCTCGGCACTGACAGAACAAGTGGTCATCGACGTCGTATCGTCGGCGTTCGACAGCGCCGGTCAACGCTGCTCGGCACTGCGCGTGCTGTGCCTGCAGGAAGATTCCGCTGACCGTGTCATCGAAATGCTCAAGGGTGCCATGGCTGAATGCCGTCTCGGCAACCCCGAGCGCCTGTCCGTGGACATCGGCCCGGTGATCGACGCCGAAGCCAAGGCCGGCATCGAGAAGCACATCCAGGGCATGCGCGACAAAGGTCGCAGCGTGTACCAGGTGGCCATCGCCAATAGCGAAGAAGTCAAACGCGGCACATTCGTGATGCCAACGCTGATCGAACTGGAAAGCTTCGATGAGCTGCAACGCGAGATCTTCGGCCCGGTGCTGCACGTGGTGCGCTACAAGCGTAAAGACATCGACCAGTTGATCGGTCAGATCAATGCCTCCGGTTATGGCCTGACGCTGGGCGTGCACACCCGCATCGACGAGACCATCGCCAAGGTGATCGACAACGTCAACGCCGGCAACGTCTACGTGAACCGCAACATCGTGGGTGCCGTGGTGGGCGTGCAACCGTTCGGTGGCGAAGGCCTGTCGGGTACCGGTCCGAAAGCCGGTGGCCCGCTGTACCTGTACCGTCTGTTGTCGACGCGTCCTACCGATGCGATCGAACAATCCTTTGCTCGCGGTGATGCCATCGCTGCGCCGGATGTTCGTCTGCGTGATGCCATGAGCAAACCGTTGACGTCCCTGAAGGCCTGGGCCGACACCAACAAGTTTGCCGACCTGAGCACCTTGTGCGTGCAATTCGCTGCGCAATCCCAGAGCGGCATCACCCGCGTATTGGCGGGCCCGACCGGCGAGCGCAACAGCTACGCGATCCTGCCGCGCGAGCACGTGCTGTGCCTGGCGGACGTCGAAGGTGATCTGCTGACTCAACTGGCGGCGGTGTTGGCGGTCGGTGGTTCGGCGGTATGGCCGGAAGCTGACCTGACCAAGGCGTTGTTCGCACGTTTGCCGAAGGATATTCAGGCAAAGATCAAGCTGGTGTCCGACTGGAACAAAGATGAAGTGGTAATTGATGCAGTGCTGCATCACGGCCATTCCGACCAGTTGCGCGCGGTGTGCCAGCAAGTGGCCAAGCGTGCCGGGGCGATTGTCGGGGTTCAGGGCTTGTCGCAGGGTGAAACCAACATTGCGCTGGAGCGGTTAGTGATCGAGCGGGCGTTGAGCGTTAACACGGCTGCGGCGGGTGGTAATGCCAGTCTGATGACCATCGGCTAAAACGGTAAACCGGGTACCTGCAACAGGTACCCGGTTCAACAACAATCCCTGTGGGAGCGAGCCTGCTCGCGATAGCGGTCTGTCAGTCACCTTCAATATTGACTGATCTGCCGCCATCGCGAGCAG
>NZ_RWIN01000094.1 GCF_009761815.1 Pseudomonas sp. PB120 | reverse complement strand
GATAGCGGTGGGTCAGTCGATACTTATGCCACTGGCCCACCGCTATCGCGAGCAGGCTCGCTCCCACAGTTGATTGCCCACAGTAGATCTTCCGTGCCTGGAGATTTTGGTATGAACACCCACAAAAAACCCGGCCGAAACCGGGTTTTTTTTAACCGATCACTGCATCCAGGGCGGAGGCGGTTCTTCGGTTTTGCCGGAGGGCGCATCATCCGCCGCCCGAATCGCTTGCTTGCGCTCTTCATCGAGGCGCGCGGCCTCGATCTCGCGCATGATCCCGCCCACGTCGGCCAACTCTTCCGGCTCGTCGAACTCGCCGGTCAGGATGCTGGCCGGGTGCAAGGTGCCGGCTTCGTACAAGGCCCACATTTCCTTGGCGTACCGGGTCTTTTTCAACTCCGGGGCAAAGCGTCCGAAGTAGGAAGCCATGTTGCCCACGTCCCGCTCCAGCATGTTGAACGCGTGGTTGTTACCCGCCGCGTCCACCGCCTGAGGCAAGTCGATGATGACCGGGCCGTCCGGGGTCAACAGCACGTTGAACTCCGACAGGTCACCGTGCACCAGACCGGTACACAACATCAGCACGATCTGCGAAATCAGGAACGCGTGATATTCGCGCGCCTGGTCCGGCTCCAGCACCACGTCGTTCAGACGCGGCGCGGCATCGCCGTATTCGTCGGCCACCAACTCCATCAGCAGTACGCCTTCGAGGAAGTCATACGGCTTGGGTACCCGCACACCGGCACCGGCCAGACGGAACAGGGCTGCCACTTCGGCGTTCTGCCAGGCGTCTTCGGTTTCTTTCTTGCCGAACTTGGAACCCTTGGCCATCGCCCGGGCCTGACGGCTGTTGCGTACCTTGCGGCCTTCCTGATATTCGGACGCCTGACGGAAACTGCGTTTATTCGCCTCCTTGTAGACCTTCGCGCAACGTAACTCGTTGCCGCAGCGCACCACATAAACAGCTGCTTCTTTACCACTCATGAGTGGGCGCAGCACCTCGTCGACCAGACCGTCCTCGATCAGGGGTTCAATGCGTTTTGGAGTCTTCATCAGCTTTTATTGTGGGTCCTTTATTACCAAACACGCGAAAGTCATTCGTTATACGGCAATCCACTCGTTCGGGGGAGGGGTTGCCGACCTATGAACGTCATGAAGCACACACTGTGCCGGATTTTTGGGTCATCCACGGGTATTTTCCGCAGACGCTAACACCTGATTTCATACCCTTCGCAGGATTTTTCTCAATCGCCCTCAATTTCCGCCTCAACCAGCCGAAGTCATCAGTGACAAAAGTATTTGTCCGACAATCGTTCCTACAGAAAAAACGACTGCGCACTCACGGACCCGAGTTGAACCCTAACGTTTTCGGCTGCCAATAATCCGCGAGTCATCTGCACTGCGTGGGCCTACAAGAAAATCTGGAGCGCGGATGAACATCAAACAAAAGTTGACCTGGGCGTTTGCAATCATCGCCTGCCTGCCGGTGGTGCTGGTGGCCACCCTCGTTGTGTTGAATTTGCGCAGCGATGCCAAGGACGAATTCGTCGACAGCAGCGCCCGCGAAATCCGTCAGGTCAGCAACGCCATGCAGCTGTTCTTTGACGGCATCAGCCAGAACGTCGAGTACCTGGCCAAGCAAGCCGTGATCAAGAACTCCGACGACAGCCTCAAGACCTACATGAGCGCCAACGCCGAGAGCGTTCCTCAGGGCGAGATGGACAAAAAAGTCTTCGCCTTCCTGCAAGAGTTGGGCAATAGCCATCCGTCCTACGCCTACGCCATCCTCGGCACAGCAGCGGGCGGTTATGTGTCGTGGCCTGACGATGCCAAGCTGGCCAACTACGATCCACGCCAGCGCCCGTGGTACAAGGCCGCCCAGGCCAAGCCGGGCAAGCCGTTCCGTACCGAGGCCTATTACTGGGCCGAAAACGATACGTCCTATGTCAGCACCGTGCGCACCATCGACAACAAGCTGGGCTCCAACGGCGGCGTGGTCAGCATCGACGTGTCGCTCAAGCAGCTCACCGAACTGGTCAAACAGATCAAACTTGGCGAGTCGGGTTACCTGATGCTGCTGGAAAACTCCGGCACCGTGCTGGTCGATCCGAAGCAACCGGAACACAACTTCAAAGCCCTGAGCAGTCTCGGCGAAGGCTATGCACAACTGGCCAAGGCCGGCAAAGGCCTGGTGGAAGTTGAGTTGAACGGCGAGCGCTACATGGCCAACGTCTGGCCGTCGGAGCAACTGGGCTGGACCTTCATCGGCCTGATCAAACAGAACGACGTGATGAGCTCCGCGACCCAACTGACCTGGTTGATCGCCATCATCGCCGCCGTACTGGCCGTGGTGTTCGCCATCGTCGGCGCCAGTTTCGCCAGCGTCATCGTGCGGCCGATCCGCAGCGTGGCCGATGGCCTGGAAGGCATCGCCCAAGGTGAAGGTGACTTGACCAAAAACCTCACCATCCGTGGCAGCGACGAAACCGCGCAGCTGGCCAGCTGGTTCAACCAGTTCCTGGCGGCGATCCGTAACCTGATCCAGAGCATTGGCGGCGCGGCGACCAAGATCCTCGCGACCTCCAAGAGTTCGACCCAGGTCTCCAGCGACATGGCCGAAGCAGCCGGGCGTCAGCGCGAAGCGGTGGACATGGTGTCCACGGCGTTCCACGAAATGGTCGCCACCGCCAACGAAGTCGCGCGCTCTTGCAGCCAGGCAGCGGAGTCGGCCGACAGCGGCCAGCGTCAGGCCCGCGAAGGCCAGCAGCAGATTGATGCGGCCGTGACCAGCGTCGATCGCCTGAGCCAGGAAATCGAACAGTCGGCGCAGTCGATGCAACAGCTTGAGCGCGACAGCAACGACATTCAGTCTATCCTCGGGACCATTCGTTCGATTGCCGAACAGACCAACCTGCTGGCGCTCAACGCCGCCATTGAAGCAGCGCGGGCCGGCGAGCAGGGTCGCGGGTTTGCGGTGGTGGCCGACGAAGTACGGGCACTGGCCAAGCGCACCGCCGATTCCACGGCGGAAATCGACGGCCTGCTCGGCAACCTCGCCAAGCGCACCAGCCAAGTGACGCAGCAAATGCACGCCAGCCTGGAAGTGTCGCAGCAGTCGGTGACGCGTATCGGTGAAGCACGCAGCAGTTTCGGGCTGATTCGTGAGTCGGTGGACGTCATCCGCGACATGAACACCCAGATCGCCACGGCGGCGGAACAGCAGCATCAGGTGGCAGAAGACATCAATCGGCACATCAGCCAGATTCATGGCGATGCGCAGCTGGTGGCGGAACTGGCTCAGTCGGCGCGGCTGGATTCGCAGAGCCTGGCAGGGTTGTCCAATGAGCTGGACGGGTTGGTTCGCCGTTTCAGGACCTGATCCAGAATCCCGGTGGCCGCTTTGCGGCCAATCGCGAGCAGGCTCACTCCTACAGGGTTTTGCATTGCCTTTGTAGGAGTGAGCCTGCTCGCGATGAGGCCGTCACTGCCGAAACAACTCTCCGGGCGTAAACCCGAACAACCCCTTGAACGCCGCAATAAACGCCGACGTCGAGTCATACCCGCAAGACAACGCCGCATTCGTCACGCTGTCGCCCTCCTCCAGCAAACTCAACGACGACAACAACCGCGCTCGCTGGCGCCAGCCGCGAAAGCTCAACCCGGTTTCGCGCTGAAACAGGCGCATCAGGGTTTTCTCCGACGTCCCCAATCGCTGCGCCCAATCCTGCAAGGTCACGTTGCGCTCAGGGTTTTCGATCAGTTCGTTGCACAGCCCCAGCAGCCGCTGATGCCGAGGCAGCGGCAGGGAAAAACCGACCTCCGGCAGACTCGCCAACTGGTCCAGCAGCACATTCACCAGCCGTGACTCCGGGCTGTCGCCCTGTGGATACTCCACGGGGAGCACGCAAAAACTCTTGATCAGCTCCCGCGCCAGCGGGGTCACTTCCAGCACCCGGCAACGACCGTCCGCCCATTCACACGCTTCGCGGCGCACGTAGAGGCTGCGCATCTCGGCGCGCATCGAGGTCACGACCTGGTGCTCGAGGTCCGCCGGTATCCAGATGCCCCACTGCGGCGGCGCAAAAAAACTGCCCTCGGCGGTGTGCACGCCGAGAACGCCGCTGATGGCGTAGGAAAACTGCACCCAGTCGTGGCGATGCGGCGGCGTCCACGATCCGGCGTTGAGGCTTTCCGCCCGCGCGAACAGTGGGCGCGGCAGCGACGTGAGAGTTGGAATCGTCCGTTCGAGGGAAAGTTGTCCGTTAGTCGCCATTGATGGGCCTTGTGTCGCTTGGCTGATGGGGCGACGTTAGGCCAAGTCACCTCCGTATTCAACGCTGATCCCACCTGTAGGAGCGAGCTCGCTCGCGATGGACTCAAGTGCGCCACGTTTAGCCAGTAAGCACGCGCCATCGTTAACGACCATCGCGAGCGAGCTCGCTCCTACAGGAAACTTTTCATCTTCAGCGCTCAATGATTGCCGTGACGCCTTGTCCGCCCGCAGCACAAATCGAGATCAGGCCCCGGCCCTTTCCGGCGGCGTCCAGCAACTTCGCCAGGTTGGCGACAATGCGCCCGCCGGTGGCCGCAAACGGATGACCGGCGGCCAATGAACTGCCTTTGACGTTGAGGCGACTGCGGTCGATGGAGCCCAGCGGCGCATCAAGCCCGAGCCGGGTTTTGCAATATTCCGGGTCTTCCCAGGCTTTCAACGTGCAAAGCACCTGCGCCGCGAACGCCTCATGGATTTCGTAGTAATCGAAGTCCTGCAACGTCAGGCCGTTGCGCGCCAGTAATCGTGGCACTGCATACACCGGCGCCATCAACAGCCCTTCGGCGCCGTTGACGAAATCCACCGCCGCCGCCTCGCCGTCACGCAGGTACGCAAGGATCGGCAGACCGCGCTCCTTTGCCCATTCCTCACTGCCCAGCAACACCAGCGATGCGCCGTCGGTCAGCGGTGTGGAGTTGCCCGCCGTCAGCGTGCCCTTGGCGCTTTTCTCGAAGGCGGGTTTGAGTGAGGCCAGTTTTTCCAGGGTCAGGTCCGGGCGCAAGTTGTTGTCCCGGGTCAGGCCGAGAAACGGCGTCATCAGGTCGTTGTGCCAGCCTTCGGTGTAGGACGCGGCCAGTTTCTGATGACTTTCCAATGCCAGTTGATCCTGATCGGCACGCGCAATGTGCCACGTCTGCGCCATTAACTCGCAATGCTCGCCCATCGACAACCCGGTTCGCGGCTCACCGTTGCGTGGGAATTCCGGGATGAGGTGACGCGGGCGAACCTGCAAAAAGGTTTTCAGTTTGTCGGCGGTGGTTTTCGCACGATTGGCTTGCAGGAGGATTTTGCGCAACCCTTCGTTGATGCCGATCGGCGCATCAGACGTGGTGTCGACGCCGCCAGCGATGCCGCAGTCGATCTGGCCGAGGGCGATTTTATTCGCCACCAGCAGCGCCGCTTCCAGGCCGGTGCCGCAGGCTTGCTGGATGTCGTACGCCGGGGTGGTCGGCGACAGCCGCGAACCGAGCACGCATTCGCGGGTCAGGTTGAAGTCCCGGGAATGCTTGAGCACCGCGCCGGCCGCCACTTCGCCCATGCGCAAACCGTGCAGGTTGAAGCGCTCGATCAGGCCTTCGAGTGCAGCGGTGAGCATCGCCTGGTTACTCGCCGTGGCGTACGGCCCGTTGGAGCGAGCGAAGGGGATCCGGTTACCACCGATAATCGCGACGCGGCGCAGCTGGGTCATGAAAAGCTCCTGTTGAAATATTTGAAGGCACAATCAATCCCTGTAGGAGCGAGCTTGCTCGCGATGGCGGTGGGTCAGTCGATATTCATGTCACTGAACCACCGCTATCGCGAGCAGGCTCACTCCCACAGGGTCTGCGTCCCCCCGCAAGCCTTGCTACAAACTACTGTAGGCCTTATCTCATGGATCGAACGACTGATTACCAATCGTGGTCCACACTTTGAACCCCAGCTGCTGGAGCGCGTTCCATGTCTGACCGCTATATCGACTTCGCCAATTCATCCATCGGCCATCGTCTGGTCGGGGCCCTGGGTCTGCCGTCGCCGGTGCGGCTGGAGCGCTGGCAGGCCGGTCGGCTGCGACCGGTCGAAGGGGCGCTGCTGATCGGCGGCGGTGCGCTGGCGGAAAAGGTCAGCGCCTTCGCCAATCGCCTGACCGATGCGATTTACAGCTACGGCACCGAGCCCTCACTGGCCACCCCGTGGATTCCCGGCCACGGCCCCAAACTCAAAGCCGTGGTGTTCGACGCCAGCGAACTGCTGCAAACCGATCAACTCAAACAGCTGCGCGAATTCTTCCAGCCGCTGATGAAAAACCTCGATCACAGCGCGCACCTGGTGATTCTCGGGCGTGCGCCGGACACCTTGCGCGACCCGTTTGCCGCCAGTGCGCAACGGGCCATTGAAGGGTTCAGCCGTTCGCTGGCCAAGGAATTGCGCAGCGGCGGCACGTTGCAACTGATCCATGTCGGCGAAGGCACCGAGGATCAACTGGAAGGGCCGCTGAGGTTTTTCCTCTCGCCAAAAAGTGCGTTCGTGTCCGGGCAAGTGATTCGCCTGAACGCCTGCGACACCCAGGTCACGGACTGGACGCGCCCGCTGTCCGGGCGCAAGGCACTGGTCACCGGCGCCGCACGCGGCATCGGCGCCTCCATCGCCGAAACCCTGGCCCGTGATGGCGCCGACGTGATCCTGCTCGACGTGCCGCAAGCCAAGACCGACCTCGAAGCCCTCGCCGCCCGTCTCGGCGGGCGCAGCGTCACCCTGGACATTTGCGCCGAAGACGCCGCCGCGCAGCTGATCGAACAGCTGCCCGACGGCCTCGACATCGTGGTGCATAACGCCGGCATCACTCGCGATAAAACCCTGGCCAACATGACCCCGGAATTCTGGGACGCGGTGCTCGCCGTCAACCTCAATGCGCCACAGGTGCTGACCAAGGCCTTGCTCGACAACGGCACCTTGCACGACAACGGCCGGGTGATTCTGTTGGCGTCCATCAGCGGCATCGCCGGCAATCGCGGGCAAACCAATTACGCGGCGAGCAAGGCCGGGCTGATCGGGCTCGCCCAGGCCTGGGCGCCGCTGCTCAATGAACGTGGTATCAGCATCAACGCAGTGGCGCCGGGCTTCATCGAAACGCAGATGACGGCGCACATTCCGTTCGCCCTGCGCGAAGCCGGTCGTCGCATGAGCTCGCTGGGCCAAGGCGGCCTGCCGCAAGACGTCGCCGAAGCCGTCGCCTGGCTGGCTCAACCCGGCACGGGCGCCTTCACCGGGCAAGCGTTGCGGGTCTGCGGGCAAAGTGTTCTGGGGGCATAAACATGAACATCGACTGGCACACGCTGGACAGTGAACCGAGCCTGCCCGGGCTTTACGCGAGGGCCGCGACCCGGCGCAAAATCACCGGCACCACCCTCCCCGATTCGGGTTTGCGCTGCTGGGTCGATGTCGATCCCAAGCGCCTGGCGGCCTATCGCAAAGTCTGCGAATTTGCCGACAACGGCTTGCTGCCGCCGACCTACCCACACATCCTCGCCTTTGCGTTGCAGATGCAATTGCTCACCGCAAAAGACTTTCCGTTTCCGTTGCTGGGCCTGATTCACCTCAGCAATCGCATCCGGGTGTTTCGCCCGATGGGCGGGGTGGGACGGGTGCGCGTCAGCGTGAAGGTGCAGAACCTGCAACCCCACGCCAAAGGCGCAACGTTCGACCTGGTGACCACACTCGATGATCAGTTGGGCGCGCTCTGGGAAGCCGAAAGCCAGATGCTCTGTCGCGGCGTCAAGCTCGAAGGGGAGCCGGTCGAGGACGCCATGACCTCGACCCTGCCGCTGATCGAAGTCACGCGATGGAAAGCGCCGGCCGATATCGGTCGCCAATACGCCAAAGTGTCCGGCGATTACAACCCGATTCACCTGAGTGCTGCCAGCGCCAAACTGTTCGGCTTCCCGACGGCCATCGCCCATGGCTTGTGGAACAAGGCGCGCACGCTCGCCGCGTTGGCCGATCACCTGCCGACAGCCAATGTCGAGATCGCCGTGCAGTTCAAAAAACCGGTGCGGCTGCCCAGTGAAGTGACGTTGCTGGCCAGTGCGGCGGGTTCCAGCGGGGACTTTCAGTTGGTGGGTGCGGGGGATCTGGAGCACATGGTCGGACATTGGCGGCCGGTGGCCTGACGATTTTAGAATCAGCCCGAAGTCACGTGTTTAAAAGCGCTCGAGGTTACGTCCCGAGAGCTACAACACCTTGCGCCATTGCCTACGGCTACGCCAGAATCGGCCGGCTTGTGCGCCTTGGGGGCGGTCGGTAACTTGGTTCTCGTCACTGCCCATCAGTGATCGGGTTTAGTCGCCCGCTGGAATTGAACGTGCACAGGCGTCTGTCAGCCAGGTATTCCCTACCTGCATTTGATGGTGGCTGTGCGTAGGGCACCTTCGGGTGCGCCGGCTTCTTCAATTCCCCGGTCCGACTAACCTGCGTACAGCTGCCACCCCTTCGTTTAGTCGGCGAAGTGTTGCCAGCCTCACCCGAGGAATTGAAGACATGTTTAAAGTAACGCCCAACCCACCCGACACCGACCCAATCTCCCCCTACGAAAGCCCCGAATCCAACAAACTCAACGACGCCGCCGAGCGCGCCCTCGATCACCATTTTCCGCCAACCGAACAAAAGCCCACGAATCGCAAGGGCCAACTCTTCAGCGTCTGCCCCGGCATCAACACCGAAGCCCTCCTGGCCAATGCCTCCGAAGACCTGCTGTCCATCAGCGCCATCGCTGCCGACCTCGCCGATGATGTCGACGGCTCACGCCGCTCCGTAGCCCTGGCGCTCAGCCGCATGGCCGATGGGGTGCATTTGTTGGTGGAGCGAGCGCTGGATCATCTGGATGAACCGGACATGGCCGCGGTGCTCGCCAGGAAACACCGTCGGGCCGGTTAATCTGCGAAGCAAAAAAAATGGGCGAGCCAATGTGATTGGCGCGCCCATTTTGCTTCCCGCTCACCCGCGAAACGGAAATTGGTGAGCATTACGGATGGTCAATTGTGTGTATCACCTAAGTTTTTCCGCCGACGGCCAACCGCCCGGCAAAAACTTTCGCCCGTTGATTTCAAACGAATTCCCCTCCCGCCACGTCCCGAACTTATACCCAAGGCATTAGTCCTCGGGCAGCCTGCGCGGGCCCGTATCCAAGGGGTTAATACCAACTTGAGAATGGCGCCTCAGAGCCCTTGCGAGTGTCATGGGGGCAACGGACGAAGGCATTGCCGGCGACAGAACCGGCGAGCCATCGAAGACAACGACGTTGTTAACGGTGCAAGGGATCTCAATCATGAACACTCACGTGTGGTGCAAGTCGGCAACAGCAGTGGCGCTCATCCTGTCTCTCGGCCTGGCCGGTTGCAGCAGTGGCGGTGGCGGTCATCACAGCAGCTCCGGCAGTTCGTCGCCGGACAATGCGAGCACCGCTGGTAATGGCGGCACGGGCGGTAGCACCGGAGGCGCGGGCAGCGCGGGCGGCACCGCGGGGACCGGTGGCACTGGTGGTACCGGTGGCACTGGCGGCACAGACCCCGCCAACCCGGGAAACCCTGGCAACCCCACCACCCCCACCGTCACCCCGTTGGTGACCACCACACTGGTGCAGGACATCGGCAAAACCGTCAGTGGCGCCGGCGATGGCGTGGGTCAGTTGGGCGACTCGCTCAGTACCGTTCCCGTGGTCGGCGGTGTCGTGCAAAGCGCGGTGAACACCACCGGCAATGTGGTCACTACCCTGGGTGACGGCCTGGCCAACGGCGTCGGCAAACTGGGCACCGACCCTAACGGTCTCGGCGTCACAGCCTCTGCGGTGGGCGGCGTGGTGCAGGATGTCGGCAACGGTGTGTCCGACGTCAGCGGCAAGCTGGCCACCGCCACCAACAGCATCCCGGTCGTCGGCGGCGTGGTGACCAAAGTCGCGCCGGTGCTCGATGGCGTGGGCCAGAAAGTCACCATGCTCGGCGACACCCTTAGCACCGCCACCACCACCGGTCCGCTGGGCTCGGTGACCAAAGAAGTCGGCAGCAAACTGGTGCCGGTGATCGCCATGGTCGAGAGCACCACCGACAAGGTCGGCGACGCAACCGGCCTGGGTGATCCGCTCAACGGCGTGATCAAGAAAGTCGGCGACACTGTGGAAGGCGTGGGCGACAAAGTCACCGATGCCGGCAACGGCAACGCATTGACCAACACCGTCGGCGGCGCGTTGAGCAACACCGGCATAGCGGCCGGCAAGGCTGGCGGCCTGGTGTCCAACGGCACAGGGTCGGGCACCGGCGGCGGCCTGGGCGGGAATGGCCTGCTCGAAACCGTCGGCGGCGCCGTCGTCAACGTCAGCAACGGTTTGAACATCGGCAACAGCAACGGCGTGGTCAGCTCGGTGGGCGTGAACGGGGTTGCGGGCGGCAATCTTGTGGCGACTGTCGGCGGCGCATTGGGCGGCAGCGGGGTGGCCAACACCGGTCCGACCGCAGCCCTGGGCAACCTGGGTGTGTCGGTCGGCGCAGCGCTCAACCCAGTCACCAGCGCGGTATCCGGCGTGACGCAAAACATCGGCGCCGCCACCGGCATCGGCGCCCCCGTTGCGGGCCTGACCGGCCAGGCCGGCGGCGCAGTCGCCAACCTCGGCACCGCGATTGCCGGCAGCAACGCCAACCCTGTGGTCGCGGCACTCGGAAACACCGTCACCACCGTGGGCAATACCGTCGGCTCGGTCGGTGGCCTGGTCAACGGCACGACCAGCGGCACAGGCGGCCTGCTGGGTGGCTTGGGAAAAACTCGCTGAACTTGCACGTGGCCGGTTAGACGGCCTCACCTACAGCGCCTACGCTTGGTTGAGGGCGGAAGATTCACCTGAGTCTTCCGCTTTTTGTTTGGAGCATGACGCCCCAAACACAGCAGTGCGTTAAACAGGGAGTGTCTTATGCGCGTTATGCCTTGCTTGCTGCTTCTGACCGTCAGTTCCTGCTCACTCGCCGATACCCTTCCCAGCTTCCTCAACAGCAACGAAACCATCCGCAACCTGCCGGTGCCCAACCTTCCCGCCGATGCGTATCGCCCCACCGCCGCACCGCTGCAGGTGCCGGAGCCCGGCGCGACACAGGCTCAACCGTTGCTGATGGGCACCAAGATCACCCTGAAAACCGTGCAGATCGAAGGCGGGACGATTTACCCGCTCAGCGAATTGGCCGCGCTTTATCAACCCCTGCTCGGCCATGAAACCAGCCTCGCCGACCTGATCGAAACCACCCGCAACGTGACCCGCCGTTACCAGCAGGATGGCTACCTGCTGTCCTACGCCTTTCTGCCTCAACAGTCGTTCGACAACGGCGTGGTGCGCGTGGTGTTGGTGGAGGGTTACATCAAGGATTTCCAATTGCAGGGCGACGTCGGACGGGTCAAAGGCCTGCTCGACAAACTGGCGGCCAAACTCCAGGCCGAACGCCCGCTGACACGCAAAACCTTCGAACGCTACACCACGCTGATGAGCCGCATTCCCGGTGTGACCCTGCAGGCGCAAGCACCACCACCGGGCACCACCGACGGCGCGACGACCCTCGTCGCCCAGGCCAGCCGAAAACCCTTCACCAGCACCCTCAGCACCACAGAAGACAACCGCAACGGCACCCAGGCGTTGCTCGGCGTGAGCAGCAATTCGCAAACGTCCATGGGCGAGCAGTTGAGCCTCAGCGGACTGTTTCCACCGGGGGATGACCACGAGCATTACTACCGGCTGGACTACAACCAATTCCTCAATGCCGAGGGCACCCAACTGGCCCTGTCCGCCTCACGCTACCGCGCCGACCCCGGCACCAACGTGCAACTGGACAACGGCCTGGAGCTCAAGCCACACCGCGAAAACGACCGCTATTCCATCGGCTTCAATCACCCCGTGATCGCCGCGCCCAACGAACTGCTGAACGCCGGCGCGCGGTTGTACGCGGTCAACGACAAGACCCGCTACAGCGTCGTCGGCTTCCCGCTGACCGTCGAAGAACACACCGACACCCGCGCCCTCGCCGCCGAAAGCGACTGGCGCAAGGCCGACGAAAAACAACTGCGCATCCTCAGCGGCGGGCTGTACCAAGGCATCGACGGCATGGGCGCCAACACCAACAACAGCGCCCTGGACCTCGACTTCTTCCGGCTGCGGCTATCGGGGGTGCAGAGCGACAAATTCTTTGACCACTGGCAAGGCGTGCTCTCGGCGGCGCTGTACTGGAGCGACGACAGCCTGCCCGACAGCGAGCGCGCCGTCTTCGGCGGACAAAACTTCGGTCGCGGCTACCCCGATGATCAGGCCTCCGGCGACAAGGGATGGGGGGTGGCGTATGAGGTGAACTACAGCTTCAATCGAGCAGGCAACTGGGTAAGGATTCTGCAACCGTATGTGGTACTGGACCGCGCCAAGACCTGGTTCAACGAACTGCCGGTCCAGGGTAATAACCTGTCCTCGGCGGCGGTGGGATTACGGTTTGGGGATGCCAAGTACTACAACATCGCGCTGGAAGTGGCCAAGGCGATGTCGGATGAAGCGCTGGATACGTTTAATCGTCGGCCGCGGTACAGCATTAGTTTCAGTTATCAGTTGTAGGTGAGGTGGTGGGAATATTTGGAAGGAAGGGGTTGTCAGGTGGGACGCTATCGACAGTAGGAGCGAGCTCGCTCGCGATGGTCGTGAACGATGACGCGGGATGTCTGAAATAACGCGTTGCCTGCACGTTTTTCGCGAGCAAGCTCGCTCCTACAAAAGAGCGAAGAGCAAAGAGCAAAGAGCAAAGAGCAAAGAGCAAAGAGCAAAGAGCAAAGCAGGTTGCGCACACGCACCGCTCTTCACCACTCAACAGGCCGAGTGTCAGCTCGCCTGCCGCTTTTGATTTTGATCTGCCCGCCCCGTCGGGAGGCTGAGTGGAGGTGTTCATCCGGGGAGTGGCGCGCAGCGCCGTTCGACGCAGTCGAACACGCTGCATGTAGGTGCAGCGAAGCCAACCGGAGGGCAGTGTCCCCGGATGAA
>NZ_RWIN01000093.1 GCF_009761815.1 Pseudomonas sp. PB120 | reverse complement strand
GGCTCGCTCCCACATTGAAATGCGTCACCTGTGGGAGCGAGCCTGCTCGCGAAGGCGTCATACCAACACTGAAATTCAAAGCATAAAAAAGGGCGAACCCATCAGGGTTCGCCCTTTTTGCATTGCCGTGTCTAGATCACAGCTTGGCTTGCAGCAGTGCCTCAAGTTTTTCCTGGTCCCGGGCAAACTGACGAATCCCCTCGGCCAGTTTCTCGGTGGCCATCGCATCTTCGTTGGACAACCAGCGGAATTGCGCTTCATTCAGGCTCAAACGGGCTTCACCGGCATGACCCGGCGCCAGTTTGCGCTCCAGCTTGCCAGTGTCTGCCGCCAGCTTGTCGATCAGGTCCGGGCTGATGGTCAGGCGATCGCAACCAGCCAGTTGCTCGATCTGATTCAGGTTGCGGAAGCTCGCGCCCATGACGACGGTCTTGTAGTCATTGGCTTTGTAGTAATTGTAGATACGGGTCACGGACTGGACGCCCGGATCATCCGCGCCGGTGTAGTCATTGCCGTTGGCTTTCTTGTACCAGTCGTAGATGCGGCCCACGAACGGCGAAATCAGGAACACCCCGGCGTCGGCACACGCGGCGGCCTGAGCGAACGAGAACAGCAGCGTCAGGTTGGTCTGGATGCCTTCCTTTTCGAGGATCTCGGCAGCGCGGATGCCTTCCCAGGTGGACGCGATCTTGATCAGGACGCGGTCGCGGCCAATGCCGGCCTTGTCATAGAGCTCGATCAGACGGTGCGCGCGCTTCAAGACGGCGTCAGTGTCGAACGACAGGCGCGCATCCACTTCGGTGGAAATGCGGCCTGGAATGACCTTCAGGATTTCTTGCCCTACCGCAACGCCAAAACGGTCGCTGGCCAGGCCGACATCGCCCTTGCAGTCGCGCACGCAAGCGTTCAGCAACTCGGCGTAAGCGGGAATGGCGGCCGCTTTGAGCAGCAGGGAAGGGTTGGTGGTAGCGTCCACGGGTTTAACGCGAGCGATTGCTTCGAAGTCGCCGGTGTCGGCAACGACGGTGGTGATTTGCTTGAGTTGTTCCAGCTTGGAAGTCATGGGCGTGCTCTGTCCTATGGGTCTGATGACATTACCCGAGCGCTGACAGCCACTCAAGGGCGCGTACGTGTATCGATGGCCCCAGCGGCAACAACCTGAAAACGGCTGTTTGAAAGGCGGGGCGTGGTATCGATAAATACGATGCCAAAACGCGGCACAGGTTCAACGTAACTGACCGGCAGTGGCCAGTGTGGCATCAAAAGGGGCAATGCCGGTCAGTTAAGAGAAACAACAAGCGACTCATTCCCTGTGGCGAGGGAGCTTGCTCCCGCTGGGCTGCGTAGCGGCCCTAAAAACTGTGAGTGCTGCGCACTCAAGCGGGAGCAAGCTCCCTCGCCACAATAGTATTGGCATGGAGCAAGCTCCGCTTGTTGCCTATGACGCTGTGATAATCAAACGCGAAACTGATCCATCAAACTCTGCTGCTGATTCGCCAGGCTGTTGAGCGACTGGCTCACCCGGGCCGATTCATTGGCCTGCCCCGACAGTGACTCGGTCACGTCGCGAATGGTCGCCACGTTGTTGTTGATTTCCTCGGCCACCGCACTTTGTTCCTCGGCGGCGCTGGCGATCTGCAGGTTCATGTCGCTGATGACCGTCACCGCGTCACCGATCTGGCGCAGCGCTGTCACGGCTTGGCTGACCTGCTCGACACTGCCCTGGGCCTGGCGATGGCTGTTGCTCATCGAGCCCACCACCTCCTGCGTGCCGCTCTGCAGGTGCTCGATCACCAGGCGGGTTTCTTCGACGGACTCTTGGGTGCGACGGGCGAGGTTGCGCACTTCATCGGCGACCACGGCAAAACCACGTCCGGCTTCACCGGCACGGGCCGCCTCGATCGCGGCGTTGAGTGCCAGCAGGTTGGTCTGTTCGGCGATGGCGCGAATCACTTCCAATACCGAACCGATTTTCTCGCTGTTGGCCGCCAGGCCTTCGACCTGCACCATGGCCGCGCTCATGTCGGCGGCGAGGTTGTCGATGCTGGTGGTGGTCTGGTCGATCACGGTCAGGCCGCGACGGGTGGCGTGATCGGCATCCCTCGCGGCCTGGGCGGCTTGCGCGGCGCTGCGGGCGACGTCCTGGGCGGTGGCGCTCATTTCGTGGGACGCGGTCGCGACCTGGTCCACCTGACGGTATTGCTGCTCCATGCCGGCGCTGGTCTGGGTGGCGATGGCAGACGACTGGTCCGCCGTGCTGCGCGCGTCCTGCACCGAGCGTTTGACCTCGGCGATGATCGGTTGCAGCTTGTCGAGGAAGCGGTTGAACCAGCCGGCCAGCTGGCCCAGTTCGTCCTTCTTGTCGTAGGCCAGGCGCCGGGTCAGGTCGCCTTCACCACTGGCAATGTCTTCGAGCATGTGGGCGACGCCAAGAATCGGCTTGGTCACGCTGCGTGCCATCAGCCACACCAGCAACAGGCCAATCAACGCAGCGAGCACGCCCAGGCCGAGTTCCACCAGGGTGCCGGCGGTGTTGCTGTCATCCAGTTGTTTCTTCAGCGTTTCAGCCGGCCCGACCAGGACTTTTTCCGGCACGTCGAGCAACACGCCCCACGACTTGCCGCCAGGAATCGGCAGGAACGGCGACAGCACTTTCAACTGCTGATGGCTGCGCAGGCTCTGGGTACGGGTGCTGGATGCCAGCAGGCGAACGAGTTCGGCGCCATCGGTCTGGTCCACGGCCTCCAGGCGCTGGCTGAGTTTGCTGGCGTCGGCGCTGTAGCCGGCCAGCAAGCCCGCCGGGCTGATGATGCTGACGTTGGTCTGACCGTCATAGAGTTTCTTGCTGGCGCCCTGGCTGACCGTTTGCAGGCTGTTGAGGTTGATGTCCACCGACAGCGACGCGATGACTTTGCCGTTGACCATCAGCGGGAAAACCACGCTGGTCATCAACACGTTCTGGCCGTCGATCTTGTAAAAGTAGGGTTCGATCACGCAGGGCTTGAGCGTGGTGCGTGGGCAGCTGAACCAGGCATTCGCCGCCTCGCCGCTGGGGCCGGTGCTGGTATCGGCCAGATCGCTTTCCGGCAGTGCCATGGAGGTGAGCTTGCCCGGCGTCGGTTGCGACCAGTACAGGGAGAATCGGCCTTTGTCGTTGCTGCCGAGTTCTGCCTGACCGGCAAACAGTTCGTCCTTGCCGTCCAGTGCATTGGCTTCGAAGACCAGCGACAGGCCGAGCAGATCCGGGTTGGCTTGCAGGGCCGACTTGACCTGGCGGGTCATGTCTTCACGCAGGTCAAAGGCATCGAGAAAGCGCTTCTCGGCCTGTTCCCTCAGAAACAGCACCTGACGGGAGAAGCCATGGCCGTATTGATAGGCGTCCATGAACTGCTGACGAATGTTCAACGCCTGGTTTTCGCCCTGGGATTCGATGCGGGCCTGGGCGGCTTCGTTCAGCATCTCCATGCTCGAGGCTTTCACCAGCGCGGAGCTGTGCTCCATGCGATACAGCGAAAGACCCACGAGCAGGGTCACGATACCCGCCAGGCAAAGCCCGGCCAGCAGGGTGATTTTCCATTGGATGGAAAGTTGTCTGAGCGACATGGAGACGTCCTTTATTCGATATATATCTGAGACTTTGCACTGTAGCGGCTGAGAAGCGGCTTTCTTTATCCGTTCGCCCAATAAGCGCTCACACAAAACCCTTGTAGCAGCTGGCGAAGCCTGCGTTCGGCTGCGCAGCAGCCGTAAAATCAGGTCTCACGGAGCGTCAGGCAAACCGCGTGCGCCGAATTTACGACTGCTGCGCAGCCGAACGCAGGCTTCGCCAGCTGCTACAAGGGCGGTGTTCGCTTTGACATGAGGCGGGTGCTGCGGCACAGTGCGCGCCCTCTAATAAAACCCATTCCTTCAATCCGCTGGCGCCTCTTCGCAGACTGCCGGCCGGACTCGTTTCGCTTGCCCTGAGGTAAAGATGATTAATGCTGTAATTGCCGCGGTCGGCGTCATGCTGATACTCAGCCTGTCCCGCGTGCATGTGGTGATCGCGCTGATCGTGGGCGCGCTGGTCGGTGGTCTGACCGGTGGCCTGGGCATCGACGCCACGCTCAAAGCCTTTAATAGCGGCCTCGGCGGCGGGGCGACGGTGGCGTTGTCCTACGCCTTGCTCGGTGCCTTCGCGGTGGCGATTGCCAAGTCCGGCCTGGCTCACGCCCTGGCGGATAAAGCCTTGGCGATGGTCGACCGTCAGCACGCCAGCGGTGGTCGGCAGGTCAAATGGCTGCTGATCGGCTTGCTCTGGGTCGTGGCCATTGCTTCACAGAACATTCTGCCGATACATATCGCGTTTATTCCGCTGCTGGTCCCGCCGCTTTTGTACGTGCTGACCAAACTGCAACTGGACCGTCGGCTGATCGCCTGCGTCATGACGTTCGGCCTTATCACGCCGTACATGGTGTTCCCGGTGGGGTTCGGCAATATCTTCCTGAACCAGATCCTGCTGGCCAACGTCAGCAAAAGCGGGGTGGACATCAGCCAGATCAACGTCATGCACGCCATGGCGATTCCGGCGATGGGCATGGTGTTCGGCCTGTTGGTGGCGGTGTTTTTCAGCTATCGCAAACCACGGGTCTACGACCTGGCGAAGATCGAGCAGGTGGAACAGGTCAGCATCGCGTACAACCCGATGACCCTGGCCATTGCCGGCCTGGCGATTGCGGCGGCGTTCATCATCCAGTTGCTGCTGGATTCGATGATCATCGGCGCGCTGGCCGGTTTTCTGATCTTTTCCGTCTCGGGCATCGTGAAGTGGCGTGAAACGGACGACCTGTTCACCGAAGGCATGAAGATGATGGCGATGATCGGTTTCATCATGATCGCCGCCTCGGGTTTCGCCGAAGTGCTCAAGGCGACCGGGCAAGTACGCACGCTGGTCGAGAGCGCGGCCGCATGGGTCGATCACAGCCAGGCCTTGGGGGCGTTGCTGATGTTGCTGGTGGGGCTGACGGTGACCATCGGCATCGGTTCGTCGTTCTCCACGGTGCCGATCCTGGCGGCGATCTTTGTGCCGTTGTGCGTGCAACTGGGGTTCAGCCCGATGGCGATCGTGTGCATCGTCGGCACCGCCGGAGCCTTGGGTGACACCGGCTCGCCGGCCTCGGATTCGACGCTGGGCCCGACCTCCGGCCTGAACATCGACGGCCAGCATCATCACATCCGGGACACGGTCATCCCGACCTTCCTGCACTACAACCTGCCGCTGCTCGCGTTCGGCTGGCTGGCCGCGATGGTTCTGTAATCCCACATTGACCGCATTCAACTTTTGATCCGGCGTGCCGTTAAAGCCTTTAACCACGCCATAAAAATCAAAAGAGTGAACGTCATGCGCATGAGCCTGAAGGCTAAAGTCCTGTCCCTTGCCGTCCTCCCGGTGTTGCTCTTTGCGCTGGTCATCAGCCTGACCACGTTGTTCATTCTTCAGGAACAGGCCCACAAGGAAGTCGAGGAGACGCGCCAGCGCCTGCTCAGCGATGCCAAGGCGACGCTGCAAAGCTACGTCGCGGTGGCCATGACCACGATCAAGCCGCTGTATGACGCCGCCGCGCCGGGGGATGACGCGGCGCGGGCCCAGGTGATCAAGCTGCTGTCGAGCATCACCTACGGCAAGGAAGGCTACTTCTTCGGCTACGACTCCAACACCGTGCGCCTGTTCAAGGCCAACAGCCCGGAGGGCGTGGGCCAAAGCTTCAAGGACAACCGTGATTCGAATGGCGTCTACGTCAACCGTGACCTGGTGAAAGTCGCGAAAGACGGCACCCACTACCTGCAATACAGTTCGCCGTTGCCCGGCAACAACCAGGTGCAGGTGCCGAAGCTCGGTTACACCGAATACCTGCCGAAGTGGGACATGGCGGTGGGCACCTCGGTCAACCTTGACGGTATCGAGGCGCAAGTGGCAGTGGTCGAAGCCAAGGTCCAGGAACGCATGGAAGGCGTGGTGCTGAGCATCGTCGGGGTCGCCGCCGTGGTGTTGTTGGTGATCGCTGCCGTGGGTATGTTGCTGGCTAACACGATCCTGCGTCCGCTGCACCAGATGAAAGCCAACCTCGACGACATCGCTGCAGGCGAGGGCGACCTGACCCGGCGCTTGACCATCACCAGCCAGGACGAACTCGGCGAGCTGGCCGGCTCGTTCAACCGTTTCGTCGACAAGATCCACGGCCTGGTGCGTCAGATCACCGAAATGACCTCGCAACTGACCGGGCTGGTGAATCAGGTGTCCGATCAGGCCCAGCGTTCCGATCAGGCGATGGAGCGTCAGCGTCACGAAACCGATCAAGTCGCCACGGCGATCAACGAAATGTCGGCCGCTGCCCAGGAAGTCGCCAAAAGCGCACAAAACGCCGCCGTCGCTGCGCAACAGACTGACGAAGAAGGGCAGGCGGCCAAGCGCGTGGTGGCGGGCAGCATCGTCAAGATTCATGCCTTGGTGGATGACATTCGCAGCAGCGGCGTGTCCCTCGACAGCTTGCAAAAAGACGTGTCGTCGATTGTCAGCGTGCTGGGGGTGATCCGCTCGATTGCCGAGCAGACCAACCTGTTGGCGCTCAACGCGGCCATCGAAGCGGCCCGTGCCGGTGAAGCCGGTCGTGGTTTTGCAGTGGTGGCGGACGAAGTTCGGGCGCTGGCCAGTCGCACGCAAATCAGCACCCAGGAAATCCAGGGGATGATTGACCGCTTGCAGGCCGGCACTCAATCGGCGGTGGAAGCGATGCGTCGCTCCAGTGAGGCCGGTGACGGCACTTCCGCTCAGGCGAACGAGGCGGGGGCGTCGCTCGACACCATGGCGCAGTTGATTGCGACCATCAATTCGATGAACGCCCAGATCGCCAGCGCCGCCGAAGAGCAGACCGCCGTGGCCGAGGAAATCAACCGCAGCGTGCATCAGATCGCCGTGGCCGTGGACAACGTCGCCGACGAAACCCAGCTCGGCGCCCAAACCTCCCGCAGCCTGGCCGAACTCGGCCAGCGCCTTGGCGGCCTGGTGGGGCAGTTCCGAATCTGACGAAACCTCCCCGTCGAAACGCTGTTGTGGCGAGGGAGCTTGCTCCCGCTTGAGTGCGCAGCGCTCACCGATTTTTGGGGCCGCTACGCAGCCCAGCGGGAGCAAGCTCCCTCGCCACAAAAGCAGGCGTCTGACTCAGGTTTTAAGGTCGGTCCCAGTAGGGCACCGCGCCAAAACACTCGACGAAGAAATCGATCACCGTGCGCACCTTCACTGACAACCGTCGGCTGCCGGGCCAGAGCACCGCGATCTGCTGCGGTTCGAGGCTGTTGGACACCTGATAATCCCCCAGCACTGGCACCAGCGTGCCGTTGCGCACCGCTTCACCAATCAGCCATGACGGAAACATCACCAGCCCCAGGCCTTGTTCGGCAGCCTGGGTGAGGGTGTCGGCGTGGTTGCCGGTGATCGGTCCCTTGACCGAGTAGGGCGTCCACTCCTGCTGGTCTTTGCGGAAAAACCAGCGTTGCTGACCGGTCACACCTTTGTAGGCCAGGCATTGATGGGCCGCCAAATCACTGGGCTGCTGCGGCGTGCCAAAACGCTTGAGGTAGGCCGGGCTGGCCGCGACCTGGAAGCGGTGCGGTGCGAGAATCCGTGCCTGCATGCTCGAATCGTGCAACGGGCCGATGCGAAATAGCAGGTCTGCGCCTTCCTGCAGCGGGTCCACGTAGCTGTCGGTTTGCTGGATATCCAGTTGCAGCTTCGGGTAACGCTCGCACAACGCTCCCAGCCACGGCGTCAGGTGCCGTTGCCCGAACACCACCGGGGCATTGATCCGCACCAGGCCGGTGGGTTCGCTTTGCTGTTCCTGCAGCGCCTGTTCGGCTTCCTCCAGTTGCACCAGCACCAATCGCGCGTGATGCCCGAGCATGCGTCCGGCTTCGGTGGGCGTGACGGCGCGGGTATGGCGGTAGAGCAATTGCTGGTTCAGTGCCTGTTCCATCAGCTGGATTTGCCGGGAAATCGACGAGGGCGCGAGGCCTTCACGGCGAGCGACTTCGGAAAAACTGCCGTGATCGAGTACCGCGACAAAGAGCCGGAGTGCCTTGAAACCCAATTCGTTGAGGCCGTGCATGTTGAATCCTGCTGTGCGGGTTACGCAAAAGTGTTGTCGGGATGCTCCCATTTATCGCAACGCAATGCCAACCGATAATGCCCACCAATTCCACAGACCACACAAATCCCTGTGGGAGCGAGACCGGCTTGCCGGCGATAGCGCCGGCACATCCAACATCAATGTGACTGACAAATCGCAATCGCGAGCAGGCTCGCTCCCGCAGGTGGATGGGTGTTTTATCTGAACTCGCAGGTGCTTTTATGCAATCTCCGTCAATCGAAATCGCTGCAACACCCGGGACAGGGCTGCGCTTGTTGCTATTGCCGCTGGTGATCCTCGCCGGCATGGGCCTGTCCGTGGAGGCCGGGTTGCTCGGCCCGCTTGGGGGGCAGGTCGGGCATTTGTGGGCGACCTTGAGCATCTTCGGCGTTGGCTCGGCGATCTTGTTTTTGTTGCTGTTGTTCAGCGGCCCGCAGCAAGGGCCGGCACTCGGCGAATTGCCGCGTTGGCAGTTGATCGGCGGGTTCCTCGGGCCGATGTATGTGGTGGTGCTGACGCTGGCCACGCCGCACATCGGCATCGCCATGACCATGATCGCGATCCTCTCCGGGCAGGTCGGCAAAAGCGTGCTGATCGATCACTTCGGCTGGTTAGGCGCGGCGCGGAAAAAGGTCAACGCTGAGCGTTGGCTGGCCTTGCTGTTGATTGTCGTGGCACTTGTTCTGATCGCTCGGGGTTAATGATGAATCTGATTATGTTGTTGGCGGTGGTCGTGGCTGCTGGTGCGGTACTGAGTGTCCAGGCGGCGATCAATGGCCGTCTCGGCGAGACCGTCGGCGTGTTGCGCAGCAGTTTGCTGACGTTCGTGGTGGGTGCGGTGGTGACCGGTTTGCTGATCCTGTTTTTCGAGCCGGCCCAGGCGGTGAGTTTGCTGGACGTGCCGAAGTGGCAGCTCAGCGGTGCCTTGTTCGGCGTGGTGTACATGATGGTGATGGTCGGCGCCGTGCCGCGAGTCGGCACCGCCGTGGCGACCGTGGCGGTGATCGTCGGGCAACTCGGCATGGGCATGCTGATCGACAATTTCGGCTGGCTGGGCAACCCGGCTATCGAGCTGTCCGGCAACCGGATCCTGGCAATGGTCTGCCTCGCGCTGGCGTTGCTGTTCATGTACCGCAGCAACACGCGCCAGGCCTGACGTCGATCCGTTGCCGGTGCGATCTTTTCAGGGCGGGCACGCGTAGAATTGCGGCTTGAATCGGATCTTGAGGTTGCAGCGGTGGATTTACAGCAGGGCTTCGTCCTGACCCGGCATTGGCGCGACACCCCGGCCGGCACGGAAGTCGAGTTCTGGCTGGCGACCGACCAGGGGCCCCGGCGCATCCGCCTGCCTCATCAACCGTCGGTGGCGTTCCTTCCGGCCCTCCAGCGTGAGCAGGCCGCAGCGCTGCTGCAGGGTGAGAAAAACGTCGAGTTGCGGCCATTGGCCCTTATGGATTTCGAGCACCGCCCGGTGCTCGGCCTGTATTGCCAGCAGCACGGTCAATTGATCCGCCTCGACACCGCACTGAGAAGGGCGGGCGTCGATGTGTTCGAAGCCGACGTGCGCCCGCCGGAGCGCTACATGATGGAGCGATTCATCACCGCGCCGGTCATTTTCGGTGGCACGCCAGATGCCGAGGGCCTGCTGCTCGACGCACAAATGAAACCCGACCCCACTTATCGACCGAACCTCCGGTTGGTGTCCCTGGACATCGAAACCACCGCCCAGGGTGAGTTGTATTCGATTGCGCTTGAAGGCTGCGGCGAGCGCCAGGTGTACATGCTCGGCCCGCCCAACGGCGACGATTCGGGCGTCGATTTCCAGCTCGAATACTGCGACTCCCGAACCCTGCTGCTGAAAAAACTCAACGAATGGTTCGAGCGGCACGACCCCGACGCGATCATCGGCTGGAACGTCGTGCAGTTCGATTTGCGGGTGCTGCACGAACACGCCCGACGCTTGGCGGTGCCGCTGAAACTGGGGCGTGGCGGCGAGGAAATGCAATGGCGCGAACACGGTAGCGGCAACCATTACTTCGCTGCGGCGGCGGGCCGATTGATCATCGATGGCATCGAGTCGCTGCGTTCGGCAACCTGGAGTTTCCCCTCGTTCAGCCTGGAAAACGTCGCCCAGACCCTGCTCGGTGAGGGCAAGTCGATCAGCACGCCGTACCAGCGCATGGACGAAATCAATCGCATGTTCGCCGAGGACAAACCGGCGCTGGCCAGGTACAACCTCAAGGACTGCGAGTTGGTGACGCAGATCTTTGCCAAGACCCAGTTGCTGACGTTTTTGCTGGAGCGTGCCAGCGTCACGGGGCTGCCGGCGGATCGCAGCGGCGGTTCGGTGGCGGCGTTCACGCACCTCTACATGCCGCTGATGCACCGCCAGGGCTTCGTGGCGCCCAACCTTGGCGGCCGTCCACCGCAGGCGAGCCCCGGTGGTTTTGTCATGGACTCGCAACCGGGGCTGTACGAATCGGTGCTGGTGCTCGACTACAAAAGCCTCTACCCCTCGATCATCCGCACCTTTCTGATCGACCCGGTGGGGCTGATCGAAGGCCTCAAGCATCCGGACGACAGCGCGTCCGTCCCCGGTTTTCGAGGTGCGCGGTTCTCAAGAACCCGGCATTGCCTGCCCGCCATCGTCGCCCGCGTGGCCGAGGGCCGGGAAACGGCCAAGCGCGAACACAACGCGCCGCTGTCCCAGGCGCTGAAAATCATCATGAACGCGTTCTACGGCGTGCTCGGTTCCAGCGGTTGCCGCTTCTTCGATACGCGCCTGGCGTCGTCCATTACCCTGCGCGGCCACGAGATCATGCTGCGCACCCGGCAACTGATCGAGGCCCAGGGGCACACCGTAATCTACGGCGATACCGACTCGACGTTTGTCTGGCTGCGCCGCGCCCACGGCCAGGAAGAAGCGGCGAAGATCGGCCACGCGCTGGTCGACCACGTCAACCAGTGGTGGCGCGAGCACGTCAAACAAGAATACGGGCTGGAAAGTGCCCTGGAATTGCAGTTCGAAACCCATTACAAACGCTTCCTGATGCCGACCATTCGCGGGGCGGAGGAGGGCAGCAAGAAGCGGTATGCCGGGCTGGTCACCCGTGCCGATGGCAGCGAGGAAATGGTCTACAAGGGCCTGGAAACCGTGCGCACCGACTGGTCGCCACTGGCGCGACAATTCCAGCAGGAGCTGTATTCACGGATTTTCCATCGCCAGCCTTATCAGGATTACGTGCGCGATTACGTGCGCAAAACCCTGGCCGGTGAGTTCGATGATCGCCTGATCTACCGCAAACGCCTGCGCCGCACCCTTGATGACTATCAGCGCAACGTGCCGCCGCACGTGCGGGCGGCGCGCATTGCCGACGATTTCAACGATCAGCAGGGCCGGCCGCGGCAATACCAGAATGGGGGCTGGATCAGCTATGTCATCAGCGTCGCCGGGCCCGAGCCGCTGGAGATTCGCAGCGCGGCCATCGATTACGACCATTACGTCACCCGGCAGCTGCAACCGGTGGCGGACGCGATATTGCCCTTCGTGGACGACGACTTTTCAACGTTGATTGGTGGGCAACTGGGCCTGTTTTGAGTCCAGCAGCGATAGCGTCCAGTCATCCTGGATCCCGTGAAAGTAGCGATCCAGCGCTTGGTGAAACGGGCTGTCGTCGGGCGCGAACTGGCAGAAAAGGGTCATGGATGAATGGAATTTGAGGTCGTCGGGATGGCCGAAAATGTCCGCAATGGAGCGTTGCTCGACGTTCAGCACCAACTGCGTGCAAGTGCGCAACCGTGCGCCCAGCAGTGGGTGATCCAGATAAGCCGTGGCTTCCGCCGCGGAACCAATGGCGAAATGCCGGGACATCTCGCTGCTGCCCAGCCCGGCGATCTGCGGAAAAATGAACCACATCCAGTGCCGACGTTTCTTGCCGGCACTCAGTTCCTCCTGAACTCGCTCGAACACCGGCGCCTGCGCCTGGACAAAGCGTTGCAGATTAAACGCGTCCAACTGATCGGTGCTTCTCATGAAGAAGCCCTCTGATACCACTGCGATGGCTAGACCATGGCCAACCGCTGTTTGCGTTGTGGCGCACGAAACGCTTGGTCCAGCGCCTCCAGATCACCCGTTTCCAGCCGCACCTGCGCCGCTTGCGCATTGAGCTGTACGTGTTCGGTGCGGACCGCCTTGGGGATAGCGATCACGCCCTCTTGTCGCAGAATCCATGCCAGCGCCACCTGCGCTGGCGTGACGCCGTGACGGGCGGCAATGTGTTTGAGCGCCGGATGGGCCAGCATCTGCCCGCCCTGGCCAATCGGGCAGTAAGCCATGATCGGCAGGCGATGCTGTTGGCATGCCGGCAGCAGATCGAATTCTATGCCGCGCTCTTCTAGATTGTAGAGCACCTGATTGGTTGCACAGGCCGGCGAGGCCAGGGCCTGCAAGTCATCGAGGTCAAAATTGGACACGCCCCAGCGGCCGATCTTGCCCGCTTCGCGCAACCGCTCGAAGGCCTCGACGGTTTCCTCCAGTGGATACTGGCCACGCCAGTGCAGCAAATACAGGTCGATGTAGTCGGTGCCCAGGCGCTGCAGGCTGCGCTCGCACGCCTGAGGAATGCCGGTGCGGCTGGCGTTGTGCGGGTAGACCTTGCTGACGAGGAAGACGTGGTCACGCTGACCGGCAATGGCTTCGCCCACCACTTCCTCGGCGCCACCTTCACCGTACATTTCGGCGGTGTCGATCAGGGTCATGCCAAGCTCGATGCCCAGGCGCAGTGCGGCGACTTCCTCGGCGCGTCGGGCGGGATCTTCGCCCATGCGCCAGGTGCCCTGGCCAATGACGGGGACGTTGACGCCTGCCAGTTCGACGGTCCGCATGAAAACCTCCTTTTTTGACTCGATCAACGCTCTACGGTTGGCAGCAGCATACGCCTGAGGTTCCGTAGAGGTGTAACCGTTGGCGAGCCGCAAAGGTTGCGTTCGAGCCGGGGTCGGACTGCCGGCACTGCACTTTTTCCGGATTCATGGCTCTACCCTTGGCCAGCCTGCGGCGATCCCCACCTCAGGCCCATGCCCAAGTGCACGTGCCCATGGTTCGAGTGTTACCTCTCATCACGTCTCCCGCCCGCCGCCATTGCCTGCTGCTGGCCTGCGTTTCGATGCTGTTCGCCAGCGGTTGCAGCCAGCAGCAAGGGCGCGACATCGTCAGCCAGTTTCGCGAAGGCACCCCCCAGGAATTCCTCCAGACCAGTGTCGATCGCATGGCGACCCTGACCATGCGCGACAACCTCGACAGCCTCTATTTGCTGATGAACAAGCTTTACCTGCGCAATCCCGAGGAGTTGAAAAAATCCGGCTTCCTCGACGCCCGCACCGCTGGCAAGCAAGTGCGCATCGCCATCGAACAGCAACAGCCGTTGCCGACCTTGGGGGGCAAAAAGGACCTGGCGGCCCTGAGCTACGCCATGAGCCCCGAATTCCTCGGTGACCGGGTCGGCGCCTTCATCTATGCCATCGGCAGCATGCTGGTGACCGCCCACGGCAATCGGCTGGAGTTCTACATGACGGACGCGATCAACCCGACGTTCGTCAGCAACGCCGCACGCAATATCGAAAAAGCCACCTGGATCCTCAGCCAACGGCAAAACAAGAATGGCGAGCTGTTGCTGTTCTCCAACGAGATCTCGGAGGAGGGCAGCAATCTTAGTTTCGCCGTGGAGTTCGGCAAGATCGTCGCGCGCCTGGACTTGCTGACGCAGATGCTCGACGAGCGCTATCGGCGGATCGGCCTGAATTATGCGCAGAGTTTGCTCTTCCTCAATTTCCTGCCGGTGCAGTGAGCCTGGAAACTACGCAAATCCCCTGTAGGAGCGAGCCTGCTCGCGATAGCGATCTACGATTCAGCATGTGGGGAGGCTGGCACTCCGCCATCGCGAGCAGGCTCGCTCCCACAATTAAAGCGGTGATTTCGTCATCGAGGAATAACGATAGACCGCATCGATATAAGTGGTTATAAGAAAAATCGCTATGCTGCGGGCCAGTTTTTTCATGCGTTTTTTGTGGGCGTGTTAATGGATCTCGTCAACTTAGGGTTGGTCGTTGCAGGGTTGGTGGTCGGCTTTATCGTCGGCATGACGGGCGTGGGCGGCGGTTCGTTGATGACCCCGATCCTGTTGTGGTTCGGGATCAACCCGGCCACGGCGGTGGGCACGGACCTGTTGTACGCGGCGATCACCAAATCCAGCGGCGTATTGGTTCATCGCAAGAACAAGAACATTGACTGGGCCATCACCGGCTGGCTGACCCTCGGCAGTGTGCCGGCGGTGGCCATGACCCTGTGGTTCCTGAGCACACTGCACACCTCGCCCGACGCCATGAACGCCGTGATCAAGCAGTCATTGGGCTTCGTGCTGTTCGCCACGGCATTGGCGATTCTCTTCAAGAAGCGCCTGCTCGACTTCGCGCATAAACGCGCGGGTGGCAACTACAACCCCAGTGGCCCGCGACTGAATGTGATGACCGTCATCACCGGCCTGGTGCTCGGCACCATGGTCGCGCTGACCTCCATCGGCGCGGGTGCCCTGGGTACCGTGGCGCTGTTCATCCTTTATCCGCTGCTGCCGACCCGTCGTCTGGTCGGGACTGAAATTGCCCACGCCGTGCCGCTGACCCTGGTCGCCGGTCTCGGCCATGCGAGCATGGGCAATATGGACTGGCACGTGCTGGGCTATTTGCTGATCGGTTCGCTGCCGGGGATCTGGCTGGGCAGTCACCTGACTGGCCGCGTCTCCGATGAGCTGTTGCGTCCTTGCCTGGCGACGATGCTGGTGCTGATCGGCTACAAACTGGCGTTCTGATTCCGTATCAGTCGTCAGTCACCCGGCTTCAAGGCCGGGTGAACATCTCCCTGCGAAGCCCGTCCGGGCCATCGCCACACCCGACTACGGTGCAAGCCTGTTGCGCAATGACTGCCCTGACCTAAGCTTGGGGCAAGGCGGAACACAATTGCGGTGCGTCACCCGGAACGAACGCCGCGATGCGCAATCATTAGAGCGTGGATATCAAAAGGAGATGCGCATGCTCATCAGGTCATTGACCCTGGCAACCTTGCTGGCGATTGCCGGCCCCTTGTTCGCCGCCGATGGCGACTCACCGCTGGACATGGACAAGGGCAGGTCTCGGCCACTGATTGTTATCGCTCCCAGCACGGTCGATCCGGCCTGGGTCAGCCTCAAGAAATCCCTGGAAGAACCGGACAACAAGAAGGGTTTCGCTGATCGAAACATGGTGCTCTACACCGTGCTCAACCTGATGGGCCAGCGCGAAGGCAAAGACCTGGGGCCGCAAGACACGGCGGCCTTGATCCGCTCGCTGAAGTTGGGCGCCGGGGCCAAGACCAAGGTGATTCTGGTCGGCAAGGACGGCGAAAAGAAACTCGAACAATCCGATACGCTGGACCTGAAGGCGATCTTCAGCGCGATTGACCAGTTGCCGGCGACAGAGAGCGAAGTCGCGCCGCCACCTCCGCCGCCGCAGGAAGAAGCTGCACCGGTGAAAGGTGCCAAGGGGGCCAAGGGTGCAAAATCTGGCAAACCGGCGAAGCCGACCAAGCCACCGGAAATGCCGGATGATTGAAACTGAGTGATTTTTTTGTGGCGAGGGAGCTTGCTCCCGCTGGGTCGCGAAGCGGCCCCAAACCAGGCGCCGCGCACTGTCGACCCAAGACGACTGCTGCGCAGCCGAGCGGGAGCAAGCTCCCTCGCCACAGGTATGTGTTTTGGTCGGAATCACCAGCTGTAGCGATAACCCACCGTCGCCGCCCAGGGCTGTTCGAGGTCGCTGCCCTTGGTGTACCCACCCTCGGCGAAGAAGTTGTGCTTGTCCGCCGCCCTCACCATGACGCCGCCACCCATCTCGCCTCGTGAGCCGGGCAAGCGGCTGTCGAGCTTCGCGTCGCTGACGGTCACCTGACTGTCGCCGGCATGTTCGGTGATCCACGTCGCCTTGGCATAGGGCTTCACTGCCACGCCGTTGCTCAACTGCAGATCACGCCCGAGCATCGCGCCGACGCGGCTTTGCACCGAGTTCATCGCCTCCTGCTCGACGCTCAAACCATTGCTGGCGGTGTACCGGCCTTCGCTGATGCGCGTTAGTTGCAGCCCTGCCTGCGGTTCGACAAACCAGTTCTGGCCAAGGTCGATGTGCCGGCCGACGAACACATCCGCGCTCACCGCGTGGTTCTTGAAGTGCGCCTTGACCCTGTTGCCGAGGTTGCTGGTGACGTTGATGTCGTTGTCCAGGCGGCTGTATTTCAGCGCACCGTCCACGTACACACCGCTACGGTCCAGATAGCTGGCGTAGCCGCCGAGCGTGGTGCTGTCGATCGTGCCTTTGCTGGCTTCGCCGAAGTCCTGCCGACCCTGACCCTGGCCGATCAACCCGCCCACATACAGCGTGCCATCGGCGAAGGGCAGGGCGTGGTCGGCACCGATTTCCATGCCGTTGACCTGTTGCTGGAAAGCCCGGCTTGCGCCCGTGTCCAGGTGTTGTCCGGCGCCGTAGCCGCGCGTCCACACACCGCCCTGATCCTTGCCGGAGCGCAGCTCAGCGAAATGCCCGGTGGTGGCGCTCATCTGCGCGCTGATCAGCGCGGCGCTCGCGGCGTGACTGGCGATGGCCGCGTTGGCGCCCTTGCTCAGGGTGTCGGCCTGAGGGCGGTGAGGTTGCACCGGCTCGGCAGGATTAACAGGACTCTGCGGCGTCTGCGGATTGGCCGGGCTGTCTGGAAGATTTTCCGCGCCGGTATCCGCCGAATTAATCAGGTACCAGTCCTCGCCAATGTGCTGCAACTCGTAACGAAAGGCCCCGGCATCCACGGTGTTGCCATCGAGCCGAAAGTCACCACTTCCGCCGTTCCCGTCCACCAGCGCCAATGCCCGCGCATTGGCCGGAGCGTTGCCCGAATCCGCGACCACCAGCGTATGGCTGCCGCTGATCTGACCTTGCACGCGCAGCAAGTCACCTTGTTGCCCGGCCAGGTCGGTGTTCATCGCAAAGGTGCCGTTGCCGCTCAGCGGGCCTTTGATCAGCAGGGTGTGGAAGCCGTTGACGGCAGGGTCGGCGAAGTGGACCTGACCCTTAACATGACTATAGAAGCCGAGGACCGCATCACCCTTGAGTTGCAGCAAACCACCCTGGTTAATTGTCGTATCACTGGCTTCGGCCCGGTCACCCAACACCATCGTGCCGCCCCGATTCACGGTCGTGTCAGCGACCACGGTGCCCGCCACGCTTTCCAGCCGGCCGCCCTGATTGACCACGGTTTCGCGGACCGAGGCGCGGTCGCTGACCGAGAGGACACCGCCGTCGTTGACCGTCGTCTGTTCGGCATTGGCGTCCTGATAGACGTGCATCTGGCTATGGTTGACGGTGGTGCCCTTTGCCAAGGCATTCATGTACACATACAGGCTGCCACCGTTGAGCAAAGTGCCGCTGACCGCCGCGTTTTGCGCCACATCGAGCAACCCGTCATTGAGCGTAGTGTCAAAAGCGGTGGCCGAGCCGAGAACAACCATCTGGCCGTTTTCCACGACAGTGCCAGAAGCCGATGCCCTGTCATCGAGCTGCAACCAGCCGTCTCCTGAAACCGTGGTGCCGAGCGCTTGTCCCGAGTCCCAGAGTCTGAAGTGGCCGTTGCTCACCTGGCTGTCGATCAGTGTGCCGCCGGTGCCCACATTCAGAATGTTGCCATCGTCCAGCAACACATGGGACTGGGTGGTTGTCAGGCAACTCATCACGTCGCAGTTCGCCGCGAACGCGTTGACGGGCGCCAGGCCAAACATCAACAAGGCGCCAGATACCGAAAACCGGGAAAAACGCACACCAGATTGAAACATGGAGATCCGCCGACTGCAGGGGAGAAAGGCGCGGATTCTCCGGGGGCGGACGAGTCGGGTAACGCAGGCGCTTCCCATGTTTTTGTAGGATGAGTCCTACAGGTGGGCGCATAACTTGTAGCAGCTGGCGAAGCCTGCGTTCGGTTCGGGCCGCGTTCGGACGTAGCAGTCGTAAACCCTGAGCATGCGGTTTTTCCTGATACACCGCGTTACCTGATTTTACGACTGCTACGCAGCCGAACGCAGGCTTCGCCAGCTGCTACAAGGAACTGTGTTGTGCCTCAAGACTTCTTTGTAGATGCTGCATATGGCCGACGAAATGTCGGTGCAATTGGGCCAACTCTTCCGGCGCAACCGCTTCGTCACACCCCCGTTCAAGCTGTTCACACGCGTTGATCAACGCCATCGCATGGATGATCCGCGCACTCCCGAGGATCTTGTGGCAGCGCCGCCCCATGGCGCTGAAATCACCGGCCGTGAACAGCGCCTGCATGGCATCGAAGTCTTCCTGGTTGGTGCGCAGGATGGTCGCCAGCAACTGCCGCGTCATCGCCGCCTCGCCGCCGGTGATGTCGAGGACTTTGGAGAGGTCGAAGCAGGTAGCCGTCTCCTGCGACGCGTGTTCGGTCCGGCGCAAATAGTGTTCGAGGGCTGACCGGGTCAGGGGTTTGAACAGGCAATCGTTCATGCCGGCTTCATGGCATCGCTGGATTTCCTCGGGCTGGGCATTGGCGGTCAGGCCCACGACGTGGGTGCTCGGGCGACCTTCGCTCGCTTCGAGTGCTCTCAAGCGGCGGGTCATCTGCTCACCACTCATCTGCGGCATGTTGCAGTCGGTCATGACGTAATCGAAGGTTTCCTGCTCCCACAGACGCAAACCTTCCACACCGTTTGCCGCACAGCGCACATGCATCCCGAGAGATTCAAGTTGCCGTTGCAGCACCACGCGATTGAACGCGTGATCCTCGACGATCAGGATGTTCCGCTCGGGGAGCGCTGGCATTGGCTCAGGTTCAACCGACGGCGTGGCCTCGTCCTCCGCCATCACTGCCACGTCGAGTTCCACGGTGAAACACGACCCTTGCCCCGGCTCGCTGGTGCAAGTCAGCTGGCCGCCCATCAACTGCGTCAATTGCTGACAGATCGCCAGGCCCAGGCCGGTGCCGATCTGCAACTCGGTGTCGCTTGAGCCGAACTGCGTGTACGGCTGAAACAGGCGCTGGCGCTGCTGCTCGTTGATGCCGATGCCGGTGTCCCGCACGCGCAGTTGCAGATGAGTGGGGGCGTGCTCGGGAGCCAGTGTCAGCTCGACATAGACTGTACCTCGCGAGGTGAACTTGATTGCATTGCTGATCAGGTTGGACACGATTTGCCGGAACCGCAGCGAGTCCAGCGCCATGGCAATCTCCGGCCCGTGGCTGATGAAGTTCAACGCCACGTTTTTCTGCTGGGCGAGGCTGGCGAAACCCTCGATCACTGTGTTGATCACGCGTACGGGATGGCACGCACCGCTGCGCAGTTCGAATTTGCCGGACTCGATTTTCGACAGGTCGAGAATCTCGCCAATCAACTCCATCATGCCGCCGGCAGACTTCTGCGCGATGTCGATCAGGTCACTGTCCGGGCGCTGGTCGCGCAGCAGTTCAAGCACACCGATCAGTGCGCTCATGGGCGTGCGGATCTCGTGACTCATCACCGCCAGGAAATGGCTCTTGCCGCGATTGGCCGATTCGGCCAGGTCCTTGGCCTGATGCAAGGCGTGTTGCAGGTTTTGCTGTTCCGTGAGGTCGATCCAGCCGCCAATGACGCCGGTCATGGTGCCGTCGGAATCGCGATAGGGCAGGGCCCAGTGATAGATGTGGTAGGTCTTGCCTTTGACCGCCATGGTGAAATTGTCGAACGACGGCTCTCCACTGGCCAGGGTCGCCTGATGGATCCGCTTGTAACGCCAGGCATCCTCGGGGGCGAGGATATTCGCCTCGATCAAGCCTTTGCCCAGCACCTGTTCAAGCTCGATTTCCATCACGTGCAGGTACGCGCGATTGCAGGTCTGCAACAACCCCTGCCGATTGCGCACGTAGATCGGATGCGGCGTGCCGTCCACCAGCACCTTCATGAACACCAGTTGGTCACTCAAGGCTTTCTGCGCTTTGAGGCGCTCCGCCATTTGCCGACGCAGCCCGAGGTTCCAGGCCAGCACCGCCATCACCACCGCCAGCAGGCCCAGCACGGCTTTGTAAAACCAGCTTTTGTAGACGTTCCAGCCGCCCTCGCTCTCCTGCGGGTTTTGCCAGCGGTTGGCCAGGTCGGTGAGCCGGTCGGGGCTGATGTCGAGCAAGGCCTTGTCGAGGATCGAGATCAGTTCGCGGTTCTCTTTCCCGGTGGCGAAACCGATCAGGGCGGGCTGAATACCAATCACCGAATCGATCTGCAGGCGGCCACGGAAAAACCGGTCGATCAAATAGGTAGCACCCAATTGCGGCTGGATCACACCTTCGACGTTACCCTCCGCGAGCAGCTCATAGCACTCGATGGGCACCTCGACTTCAAGCCGCTGAATGTCCGGCCACTCCCGTTCCAGCCAATTGGCGGCCGCCGAGCCTTTGATGATCGCCACGCGCCGGCCCTTCAACCCGGCCAGACCCGTGTGGTCTGACGGAACACGGGTCACCAGCACGAAGGGGTTGATGGCATAGGGGCGGGAAAACGTCATGCTGGCCGCGCGCTGGTCGCTGTAGGTCAGGGCGCCGATGAGGCTGACCGGGTCACGCTGCACGCGACTGGACATCGCCTCGACCGACGTAATTCTGGCCGGATGAAAGACCAGGCCCGTGCGGTCGTTGATCGACTCCAGCAGATCAGCGGCCATGCCCCGCAACTGCCCGTCGGCATTGAAGAAGCTGAAGGGGGAATACAGGTCGTTGGCCAGCACGTCGATTTGCGGATGATCCTTGATCCATTGCTGTTCGCCCGGGGTCAGTTGCAGGCGGTTGTAACCCAGCTTCGGATTGTCTCCGATGCCCCAACGCCGGGCGATCACGCTGCGCTCCTGGGGTGAAATATGGGTCAGGGCGTTGTTGAGCAACGTAAGCAACGGAGTGCCCTCGCGGCGTACAGCAAAGCTGAAGCCCTGGCCCTCGGAGTCGCGCTGGATGGTCTGTTTCAGGCTTTGCTGATAGCTGCGCTGCACCAGGTACTGCGCGGAAATCGCGTCGGTCAACAACACCATGCCCTCGCCATAGGCGACCCGTCCGAGGCCTTGGTCGGTCGAATCCACCGATTCCACGGACAGCTCTGGAAACAGCGCGGCCACACGATCCTGGTTGATCCAGTCGGAATCGAACAACACCGTGGTACCCGCGGGTGGCCGGTCATTGGGCCAGTGGGTGCCGAAGCGGCTGATCAAGACCGCCTGGTCGTAGGCATAAGGCGCACTCAACAGCAGGTCGGTAGGGTCCGCTTCCAGGTGATTGATCCGCGGAACCAGGTCCACTTCATCCTGTTGCAGCGCTGCCAGGGCGAGCGCTTGGCTGGCGTAGCGTTCGATCTGAAGGCGCACGCCCAGTCCACGCGCGAGCACGTCGAGGTAATCGGCAGACAGGCCTTCGTAATCCTTCTGGTTGGCGGTAATGTCCAGCGGTGGCCGGTCGGGCCTATACACGCCGACCCGCAACACCGCCTTGTGCGTCAGCCATTGGCGTTGCTCGGCAGTGAGCGTCGGGGTGACGCTGCTGTCGGCGGCGCGGCTGAGCAGCGCAAGCGGTTCGGCGGACGTGTGCAACGACAGCAGCATCAGCACACCCAGCAGCACTCGACGGAGAACAATCATGGTTCAGACCAGGTCGTTACGCTTGGCGAACTCGATCAGTTCCAGCAGCGTCGACACGTTGAGCTTCTGCATCAGGCGGGTTTTGTAGGTGCTGATGGTCTTGTTGCTGAGCAACATGTCATCGGCGATCTGTTTGTTGCTTTTGCCCAGCGCCAGGCCGTGCAACACCTTGAGTTCGCGGCGGGTGACGGCGCTCAATAACTGCGCTTCGTTCTGTGCGAAATCGCTTTTGCGCACCGAATCGAAGGTGCCGATGGGGAACCAGGTTTTGCCGCTGGCCACCGCTTTGAGAGCGGCGGCGATCTCTGCCGGGTCGTCGATTTTCGACAGGAAGGCCGACGCGCCGGCACGCAGGCATTGCGCCGCGTAGGCCTGGCTTTTCAACCCGGTATGAACCAGCACATGGGCCGCACTGCCACCGATACGCAAGCGGTCGATGACCGCCATGCCATCGAGTTGCGGAATGTCCAGGTCGAGCACAATCGCATCGGGCTTGAGTTCGAAGGCTTTGCTGAGGGCGTCCACGCCGTTGTCGCACTCGCCGACAATCTCATGGCCCTCGCGGGCCAGAATCATCCCGATCGCCATGCGTACCACCGCGTGATCATCGACCAACAGCACTTTCATCAATCAGCCCTCATGCCCTGATTCAGCATAGTCCCTGAGCTGTCGGGCAGCGTTGCGGGGCTGATGCGTGGCGGGCTGGATTAAAAAGGGCGGGATCGTACGCGGTTTGGGGGGCGATGCAATGGTATTCACCAATCCTTACTGCTGCTCCGCAACTTCTATTGGGGGGTTATTGGGTCAACTGGCTCAATACCGCATGGGCGATTTTGATGCGCTCCGGGTTCGGGTAGTTTTTGTTGGCCAGGATCACGATGCCGATGTCTTTCGACGGCGCGAAGGCCACGTAGGCACCGAAGCCTCCGGTTGAGCCGGTTTTGTTGATCAGCACGTTTTCCGGTTGCGGCTGCGGCGGGTTCAGCCATTGGACAGTGTGAGCTTCCATGGCCATCTGATTCGAGTTGCCGGCGAGGAGCTTTTCGAGGGTGACCGGGTAGCGGTACATCTCCCAACCCAGGCCTTGGGTCATGTCGCCGACGGTGTAATAACCGCTGTGCGTCGTGGCGATGGCCTGCTGCAGCGGCGCTTCAAGGTTCGCCGGTTTCATGTTCGCCTCAACGTAGCGAAGCAGGTCCGCCGAGCTGGTTTTCACGCCATACGCTTGCGAATCCAGCGCCCCCGGTCCAACTCGCACCGGTTTTTCATCTTTGTTGTAACCCTGGGCGTAGAGCGCCAGCTGATCCTGCGGCACGGTGAGGAACGTGTGCTGCAACCCGAGCTTGGGCAGCAGGGTCTTTTCCATCAACTGATCAAAGGGCTGGCCCATGCTGTGGGCGGCCAGATAGCCGAACAACCCCAGGCTGGGGTTCGAATACAGCCGATGGCTGCCGGCGGCGTAGGCCGGTTTCCACTGTTTGAAATAGCCGAGCATCGTGTCCGGCGCATCGGCATCGTCGGGGAATTGCAGCGGCAAGCCACCGGCGGTGTAGGTGCCCAGTTGCAGCACGCTGACGTGATCGAATGCGCTGCCGCGCAACGCCGGGAGAAGGTCGCTGGCCTTGTCGGACAAGGACATTTTTCCGCTCGCCTGAGCGTAGGCGGCGAGGGTAGCGGTGAAGGTTTTGCTCACCGAGCCGATCTCGAACAGCGTGTCTTGGGTGACAGCCTTGCCGTTTTCCTTCGAGACCACGCCGTAGTTGAAGTAATGCGGTTGGCCGTTGAGGGTGACCGCGACCGCCATGCCCGCAATCTTCTGTTGCTGCATGACTGGCAGGACGGCGTCTTTGACCGCCGCTTCGATCTGCGCGTCCGTGGGCGTGCCGGCAAGGCAGTAACCGGCACCCAGGAACAGCCCGAAGGCGCTGCAGGACAAGGTTCTGCGGAGTTTGAAGTTATGCATTTTTGAGCCGAAGACTATGAGATTCGATAGATTACCATCAAGGCACTGCGCGCTTTCGAAGGTCCCCCGAGATCATGCGGTTGATGCTGCCCCCTGTGGGAGCGAGCCTGCTCGCGATGGCGGACTTTCAGTCACATAAATGCAAAATGTG
>NZ_RWIN01000092.1 GCF_009761815.1 Pseudomonas sp. PB120 | reverse complement strand
CGAGCTTGCTCGCGATGGAGTGTCAGTCGACACCAATGTGACTGACCCACCATCGCGAGCAAGCTCGCTCCTACAAGGGCCCGGCTTATTTTCCTCAAAGAGTTTTAGAAAGGAGTGACACCATGCTGGTGATGCGCCCCGCGCAAATGGCTGATCTGGGCGAGGTACAGCGTCTGGCTGCGGACAGCCCGATTGGTGTCACTTCCTTGCCGGATGACGTTGAACGCCTGAGCGACAAGATCGCCGCGAGCGAAGCCTCGTTCGCCGCCGAAGTCAGCTTCAACGGCGAAGAGAGCTATTTCTTCGTCCTCGAAGACACCGCCACCGGCAAACTGGCCGGTTGCTCGGCCATTGTTGCGTCAGCCGGTTATTCGGAGCCGTTCTACAGCTTCCGTAATGAAACCTTCGTGCACGCCTCCCGCGAGCTGAAGATTCATAACAAGATTCACGTGCTCTCCCAGTGCCACGACCTGACCGGCAACAGCTTGCTGACCAGCTTCTATGTGCAGCGCGAGCTGGTGGGTTCGCCTTGGGCGGAACTCAACTCCCGTGGTCGCCTGTTGTTCGTGGCCAGCCATCCGGAGCGCTTTGCCGATTCCGTGGTGACCGAGATCGTCGGGTACAGCGATGAAAATGGCGACTCGCCGTTCTGGGATGCCATCGGTCGCAACTTCTTCGACCTCAACTACGCCGAAGCCGAGCGCTTGTGCGGCCTGAAAAGCCGGACCTTCCTGGCGGAGCTGATGCCGCATTACCCGATCTACGTGCCACTGCTGCCGGACTCTGCTCAAGAAGCGATGGGCCAGGTGCATCCGCGCGCGCAGATCACGTTCGACATCCTGATGCGCGAAGGCTTCGAGACCGATCACTACATCGACATCTTCGACGGCGGCCCGACCTTGCACGCCCGCGTCTCGGGGATCCGCTCGATCGCGCAAAGCCGTGTGGTGCCGGTGAAAATCGGCGACGCGGTCAAAGGCGTCGGTCGTCAGTACCTGGTGGCCAATGCCCAGTTGCAGGATTACCGCGCCGTGTTGCTCGAGCTCGATTACGCGCCGGGCAAACCCGTGACCCTGGACCTGGAAGCGGCCGAAGCCCTGGGCGTCGGTGAAGGTGCGAGCGTGCGCCTGGTAGCGGTTTAACCACTGCTTTTATTGCCTGAAAGCAGAGAGTTTCGCGGGTGGCGCAAGCGGCCCGTTTGAGGAGATAGCATGATCGTTCGTCCCGTACGCAGCAGCGATTTACCCGCTCTGATCGACCTGGCCCGCAGCACCGGCACCGGCCTGACCACCTTGCCGGCCAACGAAGAGCGCTTGGCCCATCGAGTCGGCTGGGCCGAGAAGACCTTTCGCGGCGAAGCCGGGCGGGGCGATGCGGACTACCTGTTCGTGCTCGAAGACGACAATGGCCGTGTGGTGGGCATTTCTGCCATTGCCGGTGCTGTTGGCTTGCGTGAGCCTTGGTACAACTTCCGGGTCGGCCTGACCGTCAGCGCCTCGCAAGAGCTGAACATCTACCGCGAGATTCCGACGCTGTTCCTGGCCAACGACCTGACCGGCAACTCTGAATTGTGCTCGTTGTTCCTGCACGCCGATTACCGCAGCGGCCTCAACGGTCGCATGCTGGCCAAGGCGCGGATGCTGTTCATCGCCGAGTTCCCGCAGCTGTTCGGCAACAAGATCATCGCCGAAATGCGTGGCGTGTCCGACGAAGCCGGGCGTTCGCCATTCTGGGAAAGCCTCGGTCGGCACTTCTTCAAGATGGAATTCAGCCAGGCCGACTACCTGACGGGCGTTGGCAACAAGGCGTTCATCGCCGAACTGATGCCGAAATTCCCGCTGTACACCTGCTTCCTGTCGCCGGACGCACGCAACGTCATCGGCCAGGTTCACCCGGACACCGAACCGGCGCTGGCCATGCTCAAGAGCGAAGGGTTCAGCTATCAAGGCTACGTCGACATCTTCGACGCCGGGCCGGCAGTCGAGTGCGAAACCAGCAAGATCCGCGCGGTCCGCGACAGCCAGGCACTGGTGCTGGCCATCGGCACGCCGGGTGACGACGCCACGCCATTCCTGATTCACAACCGCAAGCGCGAAGACTGCCGGATGACTGCTGCACCCGCCCGTTTCGCCGCCGGTACTTTGGTGGTTGACCCGCTGACCGCCAAACGTCTTCAACTCAACGCCGGTGATCAAGTGCGCGCCGTTCCGTTGTCTGCTGCTCGGGAGTCGAAATAATGAATTCGCTATACATCGCAGGTGAATGGCTGGCCGGCCAGGGTGAGGCGTTCCAGTCGCTGAACCCGGTGAGCCAGCAAGTGCTGTGGACCGGACAAGGCGCCACCGCCGCTCAAGTTGAATCGGCCGTGCAAGCGGCGCGTCAGGCATTCCCGGGCTGGGCCCGTCGTACCCTGGACGAGCGCATCAGCGTGTTGGAGGCTTTTGCCGCCGCGCTGAAAAATCACGCTGACGAACTGGCTCGCTGCATCGGTGAGGAAACCGGCAAGCCGCTGTGGGAATCCGCGACCGAAGTCACCAGCATGGTCAACAAGATCGCGATTTCCGTGCAGAGCTACCGCGAACGCACCGGCGAGAAGAGCGGCCCGCTGGGCGACGCTACCGCCGTACTGCGCCATAAGCCCCACGGTGTGGTGGCGGTATTCGGTCCTTACAATTTCCCGGGTCACTTGCCGAACGGTCACATCGTGCCGGCGCTGCTGGCCGGTAACAGCGTGCTGTTCAAGCCAAGCGAACTGACCCCGAAAGTCGCCGAGCTGACGGTCAAGTGCTGGATCGAAGCTGGTTTGCCAGCCGGCGTACTGAACCTGCTGCAAGGCGCTCGCGAAACCGGTATCGCCCTGGCGGCGAACCCTGGTATCGACGGATTGTTCTTCACCGGCTCCAGCCGCACCGGCAATCATCTGCACCAGCAATTCGCCGGTCGTCCAGACAAGATCCTGGCGCTGGAGATGGGTGGCAATAACCCGCTGGTGGTCGATGAGGTGGCGGATCTTGATGCCGCCGTTTACACCATCATCCAGTCGGCGTTCATTTCTGCCGGTCAGCGTTGCACTTGCGCGCGGCGCTTGCTGGTGCCGCAAGGTGCCTGGGGCGACACGCTGCTGGCACGCCTGGTGGCGGTCAGCTCGACCATCGAGGTCGGCGCTTTCGACCAGCAACCGGCGCCGTTCATGGGCTCGGTGATTTCCCTCGGTGCTGCCAAGGCCTTGATGGACGCACAGGAACATTTGCTGGCCAACGGCGCGGTTGCGCTGCTGGAAATGACTCAACCCCAGGCGCAAGCGGCCTTGTTGACCCCTGGCATCCTGGACGTGACCGCGGTGGCCGATCGTCCAGACGAGGAACTGTTCGGTCCGCTGCTGCAGGTGATCCGCTACGCTGATTTTGAAGCGGCCATCGCCGAAGCCAACGACACCGATTACGGCCTGGCGGCCGGCCTGCTGTCGGATTCCGAAGCGCGTTATCAGCAGTTCTGGCTGGAAAGCCGTGCCGGTATCGTCAACTGGAACAAGCAGCTGACCGGTGCAGCGAGCAGTGCTCCGTTCGGCGGCGTCGGGGCCTCGGGCAACCACCGCGCCAGCGCCTACTACGCCGCAGATTATTGCGCGTACCCAGTGGCCTCGCTGGAAACCCCGAGCCTGACCTTGCCAGCGGCCCTCACGCCCGGCGTGAAAATGGCGTGATGCCCATCGCCAGCAGGCTGGCTCCCACAGGTTCGGTGGCGCTCACACATTTTGTGTACGACGCAATCACTGTGGGAGCCAGCCTGCTGGCGATAGTCGCGACTCGGTCTTACTGAACAGTTACTGATGCCTATAACAACAGATTCTCGTGGAGCCTCGCTGATGAAATCCTATGAAGTCAATTTTGACGGTCTAGTGGGGCCGACCCATAACTACGGCGGCTTGTCCTACGGCAACGTCGCCTCCCAGAGCAACAGCCAGCAATCCTCGAACCCGAAGGAAGCCGCGCTGCAAGGCCTGGCAAAAATGAAAGCGCTGATGGAAATGGGCTTTCAGCAAGGCGTTCTCGCCCCACAGGAACGCCCTGACGTCGCCGCCCTGCGTCGCCTGGGTTTCAGCGGCACCGATGCGCAAGTGATCGAACAAGCCGCCAAAGACGCAATGCCATTGCTGGTTGCCAGTTGCTCGGCGTCGAGCATGTGGGTGGCCAACGCCGCCACGGTCAGCCCGAGCGCTGACACCGCCGACGGTCGCGTGCATTTCACCGCCGCCAACCTCAACTGCAAATACCACCGCAGCATCGAACACCCGACCACCAGTCGCGTGCTCGGGGCCATGTTCGCCGACCAGAAACACTTCGCTCACCACGCGGCTTTGCCGGCCGTGGCGCAGTTCGGTGATGAAGGCGCGGCCAACCACACCCGGTTCTGCCGTGAGTACGGCGAGGCTGGCGTCGAGTTTTTCGTGTTCGGTCGCAGTGCGTTCGATACCCGCTACCCGGCCCCGCAGAAGTACCCGGCGCGTCAGACCCTTGAAGCCTCGCAAGCCGTTGCTCGCCTGCATGGCTTGAGCGATGACGGCGTTGTCTACGCTCAGCAGAATCCGTCGGTGATCGATCAGGGCGTGTTCCACAATGACGTGATCGCGGTGGGTAATGGCGAGGTGCTGTTCTATCACGAGGACGCGTTCCTCGACACCGAGCAGATGCTGGCCGAACTGCAAGCCAAGCTCGCCAAGGTCGGTGGCAAGTTTCAGTCGGTCTGCGTACCCCGTTCGGCAGTCACCGTCGAAGACGCCGTTCGTTCCTACCTGTTCAACAGCCAATTGCTGACCCGTCCTGACGGTTCGATGCTGTTGATCGTGCCGGAAGAGTGCCGTGGCAATGAGCGTGTCTGGCAATACCTGCAAGGCCTGACCAGCTCGGGCGGCCTGATTCGCGAAGTCAAGGTGTTCGATCTGAAACAGAGCATGCAGAACGGCGGTGGGCCAGCGTGCCTGCGCTTGCGCGTCGCTTTGAATGAAACCGAACTGGCGGCCGTCAACCCAGGGGTTATCATGACCGCACCGTTGTACGGCACGCTGACCGAATGGGTCGACAAGCACTACCGCGACCGCATGACCGAAAACGATCTCGCGGACCCGCAATTGCTGCTTGAGTGCCGGACGGCACTGGATGAACTGACGCAAATCCTTAAACTGGGCGCGGTTTATCCTTTCCAGATCAATTGAACGTCGAGAGCGTAAAAACATGAGCGATACCCTGCAGCTGATCCTTGAAGACACCGACGGCACGCAACTGGAAACTTCCTGCACCCGCGTCGCCGTCATTTGGCAAGGCAAAGAGCTGTGGATTCAGCATGACGGCCGTGGCCAATTGCTGATCGGCGTGGACGTCGAAGAAGGTGATGCGGAATACGCCAACCTGCTATTGCGCCCATTGGCAACTAATCTGGTAAGTCTGCAACTGGAAATGGAACCGGCTGAAGTCGGCGACGAAGACCACGTGCACGGCCCGGATTGCGCACACGACCACTAAGGAAACCGCTCTATGCTCGCCCTCGGCAAACTGCTTGAACTGACCCTCGCCGGCCGTGAACCGGCGGAGAAGACTCAACTGACTGTCGAAGGCGTGCGGATGCGCTGGTTGAGCGAAGGTGCGCTGGAAGTCCGGCCACCTGAAGCTCGCGACAATGGCCTGGACCTGCTGCTGTCGGCCGGTATCCATGGCAACGAAACAGCGCCGATCGAACTGCTCGATCGCCTGTTGCATGACATCGCTCGCGGCGACCTCAAGCCGCGCGCCCGTATTCTTTTCCTGTTCGGCAACCCCGACGCCATTCGTCGCGGCGAGCGTTTCGTCGAACAAGACGTCAATCGGCTGTTCAACGGCCGCCACGAACAAAGCAGTGGTTCAGAAGCGCTGCGTGCTTGTGAGCTGGAGCGGCTGGCGGCGAGTTTCTTCAGCCTGCCGGACCGCGAGCGCCTGCACTACGACCTGCACACAGCGATTCGCGGATCGAAGATCGAGCAATTCGCACTGTATCCCTGGAAAGAAGGTCGTCAGCATTCCCGTCAGGAACTGGCGCGCCTGCGTGCCGCCGGTATGGAAGCGGTGCTGTTGCAGAACAAACCGTCGATTGTGTTCAGCTCCTACACGTACGACAAACTGGGCGCTGAGTCCTTCACCCTGGAGTTGGGCAAGGCTCGGCCATTCGGACAGAACGCCGGGGTCAATGTCGAACTGCTGGAAACCCGTCTCAAACAGATCATCGAAGGCAATGAGCCTGAGTTGACTGAAGAGGCGCTGGACGGTCTGCAGCTGTTCAGCGTGGCACGGGAAATCATCAAGCACAGCGATAGCTTCCGCCTGAACCTGCCGGCGGACATCGAGAACTTTTCGGAGTTGGAAGTGGGTTATCTGCTGGCCGAGGACATCGCCCAGACCCGCTGGATCATCGAGGAAGAGGGCGCGCGCATTATCTTCCCGAACCCAAAAGTCAAGAACGGCCTGCGCGCCGGCATCCTGATCGTGCCGGCCACCGACGAAAACCTGGCCTGAGCACCACACATATCCCCCCTGTAGGAGCGAGCTCGCTCGCGATGAACCTGAGAACGCCGCGGGGAGCCAGGCTTCCCGCATAATCGTTGACGACCATCGTCGGAGCGCCGCCCGGAGCAAGCTCGCTCCTACAGTAGTGGGCTTCGGTGCTTAGACGGCTATCGCACGCGGCTCGGTGCGACGCAACGCACGAATCTTGTGCAGCGTATCCGCGCAAGTCTTCGCTGCTTCCTGGCCTTTGTGCAAGAAATGCTCGAAGAAGAACTTTTGATGTTCTTCACCGGCATGGAAGTGGTGCGGGGTCAGGGACACCGAAAACACCGGCACTTCGGTTTCCAGTTGAACCTGCATCAGGCCGCTGACCACAGACTGGGCGACGAAATCGTGACGGTAGATGCCGCCGTCCACCACCAGGGCTGCTGCAACGATACCGGCATAACGGCCGGTCTTGGCCAACAACTTGGCGTGCAAGGGCATTTCAAAGGCACCGCCGACTTCGAAGAAGTCGATATCGGATTCCTGATAACCCTGGGCAATCATTTCGGCAAGAAAGCCCTTACGGCTTTGATCGACGATTTCTTTGTGCCAGCAGGCCTGGATGAACGCAACGCGCTCGCCCTGATGGTTTTTGCTTTTGCTATCGATTGCGGTGGGTTGCATGTTCTGATTCCTGTTTATGTATAAAACAGGGCATATGAATCGAATGGGATTTAAGGGTACGCACGCTCGCACGAGTGCCTGCGGACGGCCCTTTTGTGCCAATCCCGTTCTCTCTTCATCCGGACTATGACCGTCGGCCCCGGGATCACACCGGGTCTGCTGACCTTGCCGCGCTGCACGACTGTTGCCGTGCTGCCGCCAAGCGCTCGCGGGCTATGCGCATTGCGCGCAATTACCGCCGGTGGGGAGTTGCGCCCCGCCCTGAGAACGTTTTGCCGACAGATTGTCTGGCGGCGCAGCGTTTTTAACACATATTTCCGAGCGGCGCATCGCTGCTTTTTGATGATTGATATCGAGTTTTCCGACGTCTTTATCAGCAATTTCCTTGCCCAAGGGTTGATTATTCGTCCTCGTGACCGCAGTAATTCCTACCTGAAAGGGATTTCCCCCTGCATACCGAGGCCAGATTCATGAGCGTTATCGATCTTCGCAGCGACACCGTCACCCAACCCTCCGCCGGGATGCTCGACGCAATGGCCAAGGCGGCCACCGGTGATGACGTTTACGGCGAGGATCCGACGGTCAATCACCTGGAAGACGAGCTGGCGCAACGGCTGGGTTTTGCTGCTGCGCTCTTTGTCCCGACGGGCACCATGAGCAATCTGCTGGGATTGATGGCCCACTGCGAACGCGGTGAGGAGTACATCGTCGGTCAGCAGGCCCACACCTATAAGTACGAAGGTGGCGGTGCGGCGGTGCTCGGTTCGATCCAGCCTCAACCGCTGGAAGTGCAAGCCGATGGGTCGCTGGACCTGGCGCAGGTCGCCGCCGCCATCAAACCGGACGACTTCCACTTCGCCCGCACCCGCCTGCTGGCGTTGGAAAACACCATGCAGGGCAAGGTGCTGCCGCTGGAATATCTGGCCAAGGCACGCAGTTTTACCCGCGAACACGGGTTGCAACTGCACCTGGACGGCGCGCGGCTGTATAACGCCGCCGTCAAGCTGGGTGTCGATGCGCGTGAAATCACTCAGCATTTCGATTCCGTATCGGTCTGCCTGTCCAAAGGGTTGGGCGCGCCTATCGGGTCGGTACTCTGTGGTTCCGTGGAGTTGATCGGCAAGGCGCGACGCCTGCGCAAAATGGTCGGCGGCGGCATGCGTCAGGCCGGTATTCTGGCGGCGGCGGGTTTGTATGCCCTGGACAACAACGTCCAACGCCTGGCCGACGACCATGCCAATGCCCAGCTTCTGGCCGAAGGCTTGCGCGCGGCGGGTTTTGACGTCGAGCCCGTGCAAACCAACATGGTGTACGTGGCGATGGGCGACCGGGCCGAGGCTATCAAGGCCTTCGCCGCTGAGCGCGGGATCAAGTTGAGCGCCGCCGCACGCTTGCGCATGGTCACGCACATGGACGTCAGTCGTGCGCAAATCGAGCAAGTCGTCGCGACATTCGTCGAGTTTTCTCGTAACTGATAACGTTAGCGGTCCAATTGACCGTTTCTATCGTATAAACACGCTGTACCCCGCGCGCAGGGCCGATATAATGCGGCCCTTTGCCGTCGCTTCGTCTGTTGACGTTTCGCACAGGCCTTTGGCCGCAGCCTCCGTGGAAGAACCTAATGAAAAGCGCAGAAATCCGTGAAGCCTTCCTTCGCTTCTTCGAAGAGCAAGGCCACACCCGTGTAGCCTCCAGCTCTTTGATTCCGGGCAACGACCCAACCCTGCTGTTCACTAACGCGGGGATGAACCAGTTCAAGGACTGCTTCCTGGGCCAGGAAAAGCGCGCGTACACCCGCGCCGTCAGCAGCCAGAAATGCGTGCGCGCCGGTGGCAAGCACAACGACCTGGAAAACGTCGGTTATACCGCTCGTCACCACACCTTCTTCGAAATGCTGGGTAACTTCAGCTTCGGCGATTACTTCAAGCGTGACGCGATCACTTACGCCTGGAACTTCCTGACCTCCGAGCAGTGGCTGAACCTGCCGAAAGAAAAGCTCTGGGTCACCGTCTACGCCAGCGATGACGAGGCGTACGACATCTGGACCAAGGAAATCGGGGTTCCGGCCGAGCGCATGGTACGCATTGGCGACAACAAAGGTGCGCCATACGCCTCCGACAACTTCTGGACCATGGGCGATACCGGCCCGTGCGGTCCTTGCACCGAGATTTTCTACGATCACGGCGCCGACATCTGGGGTGGCCCACCGGGCTCGCCGGAAGAAGACGGCGACCGCTACATCGAAATCTGGAACAACGTGTTCATGCAGTTCAACCGCACCGCCGATGGCGTGTTGCACCCGCTGCCAGCACCGTCGGTCGACACCGGCATGGGCCTGGAGCGGATCAGTGCCGTGCTGCAGCACGTTCACTCGAACTATGAAATCGACCTGTTCCAGAGCCTGCTGAGCGCATCGGCCAAGGCCATCGGTTGCACCAACGACGCTCAGGCTTCCCTGAAAGTCGTGGCAGACCACATTCGTTCTTGCGGCTTCCTGATTGCCGACGGCGTGTTGCCGTCCAACGAAGGTCGCGGCTACGTGCTGCGCCGGATCATCCGCCGCGCTTGCCGTCACGGCAACAAACTGGGCGCCAAGGGCAGCTTCTTCTATCAGATCGTTGGGGCCTTGGTCGCCGAGATGGGCGAAGCCTTCCCTGAGCTGAAATCCCAGCAGGCGCACATTGAGCGCGTCCTCAAGGCCGAAGAAGAGCAGTTCGCCAAGACCCTGGAACAGGGCCTGAAGATCCTCGAGCAGGATCTGGCCGAGCTCAAAGGTGACGTGGTACCGGGCGACGTGGTGTTCAAACTCTACGACACCTACGGTTTCCCGATGGACCTGACCGGCGACATCGCTCGCGAGCGCAGCCTGACCATCGACGAAGAAGGCTTCGAGCGCGAAATGGAAGCCCAGCGCGTCCGTGCCCGTTCCGCCAGCTCCTTCGGCATGGACTACAACAGCCTGGTCAAGGTTGATGTGGCTACTGAATTCACCGGTTACCAGGCGACCAGCGGTTCGGCGAAAATCGTGGCGCTCTATAAAGACGGGCAATCGGTTGACGTATTGAGTGAAGGCGAAGAGGGCGTGGTCATCTTGAACCAGACGCCTTTCTACGCTGAATCCGGCGGCCAGATCGGCGACTGCGGTTATCTGCAGGCGGGTTCTGCACGTTTCGACGTCCGTGACACCACCAAGACCGGCGGCGCGTTCCTGCACCACGGCGTGTTGGCGTCGGGCAGCCTGACCATCGGTTCGCCAGTTGAAGCCCACGTTGAAGCTGACGTGCGTCACGCGACCTCGCTGAACCACTCGGCAACGCATTTGCTGCACGCTGCATTGCGCCAGGTGCTGGGCGACCACGTTCAGCAGAAAGGCTCGTTGGTTGACAGTCAGCGCCTGCGCTTTGACTTCAGCCACTTCGAAGCGATCAAGCCTGAGCAGTTGAAAGCGCTGGAAGACATCGTCAACGCCGAGATTCGCAAGAACTCCGCCGTTGAAACCGAAGAAACCGACATCGAAACTGCCAAGCAAAAAGGCGCCATGGCGCTGTTCGGCGAGAAATATGGCGACAACGTACGCGTACTGAGCATGGGCGGTGATTTCTCCGTCGAGCTGTGCGGTGGCATCCACGCCAACCGTACCGGCGACATCGGCCTGCTGAAAATCATCAGCGAAGGCGGTGTGGCCTCTGGCGTTCGTCGTATCGAAGCGGTCACCGGCGCTGCTGCGCTGGCATACTTGAACGCTGCCGAAGAACAACTCAAGGAAGCGGCCAACCTGGTCAAGGGCAGCCGCGACAACCTGATCGACAAGCTGTCGGCTGTGCTGGAGCGCAACCGTCTGCTGGAAAAGCAACTCGAGCAGTTGCAGGCCAAGGCTGCCAGCGCGGCGGGCGACGATCTGTCGGCTTCCGCGGTGGATGTCAAAGGCGTGAAAGTGCTGGCCGTGCGTCTGGACGGTCAGGATGGCAAGGCGCTGCTGGCGCTGGTCGATCAGCTGAAAAACAAACTCGGCCGCGCAGTGATCCTGCTCGGCAGTGTCCATGAGGAAAAGGTCGTTCTGGTTGCAGGCGTAACCAAAGACCTGACTGGCCAACTCAAAGCCGGTGATTTGATGAAACAAGCCGCTGCGGCAGTGGGCGGGAAGGGCGGTGGTCGTCCAGACATGGCGCAGGGCGGCGGTACCGACGCCGGCGCACTGGATGCGGCACTGGCGCTGACCGTTCCGTTTGTAGAGCAGGGTTTATAAGGCAGTGTTGGCGGCCCGCAGTCTAGTGGCGGGCCGGCATGCTGTTTGAGTGATTATTTGGGCGCCCTTCATGGGCAGAGGCGGCTTTGAAATGGCTTTGATCGTACAGAAATTTGGAGGCACCTCGGTCGGCACTGTCGAGAGAATCGAGCAGGTCGCCGACAAGGTTAAGAAATTCCGCGAAGCCGGCGATGACCTGGTGGTTGTGCTGTCTGCAATGAGCGGCGAAACCAACCGTCTGATCGATCTGGCCAAGAAAATCAGTGGCGACGACCAACCGGTTCCGCGTGAGCTGGACGTGATTGTCTCCACCGGTGAGCAGGTGACGATTGCACTGTTGGCCATGGCGCTGATCAAGCGCGGCGTGCCAGCGGTGTCCTACACCGGCAATCAGGTGCGGATCCTGACGGACAGCGCGCACAATAAAGCGCGTATCTTGCAGATTGATGACCAGAAGATTCGCGGTGACCTGAAAGCCGGTCGCGTAGTGGTTGTCGCCGGCTTCCAGGGCGTCGACGAGCACGGCAACATCACCACGCTTGGTCGTGGCGGTTCCGACACCACCGGTGTGGCGCTGGCGGCAGCCCTGAAGGCTGACGAATGCCAGATCTACACCGACGTCGACGGTGTCTACACCACCGACCCGCGCGTTGTCTCCGTGGCCCAGCGCCTGGACAAGATTACCTTTGAAGAGATGCTGGAAATGGCCAGCCTCGGTTCCAAGGTGTTGCAGATCCGTGCGGTGGAATTCGCCGGCAAGTACAACGTTCCGCTGCGCGTACTGCACAGCTTCAAGGAGGGTCCGGGCACCCTCATTACTATTGATGAAGAGGAAACCATGGAACAGCCGATCATTTCCGGCATCGCTTTCAACCGCGATGAGGCCAAGCTGACCATCCGTGGCGTGCCAGACACCCCGGGCGTTGCATTCAAGATTCTCGGCCCGATCAGCGCCGCGAACATCGAAGTCGACATGATCGTGCAGAACGTTGCGCACGATAACACCACCGACTTCACCTTCACCGTGCACCGCAACGACTACCAGGCGGCGCAAACCGTGCTGGAAAAGACCGCTGCCGAGATTGGAGCCCGTGAAGTCATCGGGGACACCAAGATCGCCAAGGTGTCGATCGTCGGTGTTGGCATGCGCTCCCACGCAGGCGTTGCCAGCCGCATGTTCGAAGCACTGGCGAAGGAAAGCATCAACATCCAGATGATCTCGACTTCGGAAATCAAAGTCTCCGTAGTGATCGAAGAGAAGTACCTGGAACTGGCTGTGCGCTCCCTGCACACAGCTTTCGAACTGGACGCGCCGGCCCGTCAGGGCGAGTGATGCGTTTGCCAAAAGGCGCGGTCTGACCGCGCCTTTTGTTTTTTTGAATGGCGCGACCCAGGAACTGTTCTTTTGCTCGCGCTGGTCAATACTCAGGCATGTAGGGCTACGACCGCTCGGGTTGTAGGTCGAGTGCCTTTTTTTTGCAGACTGTTGTCCCTGAAATGAAATGCGTGAGGAGAAAGGTATGCTGATTCTGACTCGTCGGTGCGCAGAAAGCCTGATTATTGGTGATGGCGAAATCACTGTGACCGTGCTCGGCGTCAAAGGAAATCAAGTGCGTATCGGTGTCAACGCCCCGAAAGAGGTGGCTGTGCATCGTGAGGAAATCTACCTGCGTATAAAGAAAGAGAAGGACGAAGAACCAAGCCATTAATTTTTATCGTTTTTTATGTTTGCAAACGGGGAAAAGGTTGGTTAAGATACGCCCCGTGTTGCGGAGAGCTGGCCGAGTGGCCGAAGGCGCTCCCCTGCTAAGGGAGTACACCTCACAAGGGTGTCGGGGGTTCGAATCCCCCGTTCTCCGCCATTATTTGCGTAGTACGTTGTAATCTGGCTTCTTCGGTAAGTTGTTGAAATTACTAGAAAAAGTGTTTGACATAGAGATTAGACGGCCTATAATGCGCGGCAACAAATGCACTCGTAGCTCAGCTGGATAGAGTACTCGGCTACGAACCGAGCGGTCACAGGTTCGAATCCTGTCGAGTGCACCATTTAAGAGTTGTTTGCAGTGATGCGAGCGACTTTGCTTCAGCCAGTTGTGGTCTGGTTTAAAAACACAAAATGCACTCGTAGCTCAGCTGGATAGAGTACTCGGCTACGAACCGAGCGGTCACAGGTTCGAATCCTGTCGAGTGCACCAAATACCAAAAAGCCCGCATTTAATGCGGGCTTTTTGCCGTCTGGGATTTGGCGTTTCCTTTCGTGCATCCTCTCTCATCGAACTCGACCTGTGCACTACGACCTCGCTTGGTGTCGTATCGATAGCTCGTGGCCGAATTGCGAATACTGATCTTGTCTGGCTTGCCCAAAGCGCTCTCGACGTCCTGCTGGCTCATGCCGGCGACTATGCGTTGATTGATGATGGCTTCGCGGCGTTCCCGGGCGCTGATCAGGTTTCCGCATTTGTCCTCGCTCTGACCGACCACAGTCGGCTCTCGCCTTTTGGTTTTCGTGGCTGATGTGCCACGAATGTCGGCTTCCGGAATCAGGGCTGTCGTAGTGCCTGGTGTGAGCGTGCGCACCTCCTGAAGCGAAAGGCTTTCTCCGGTGGAGCAGCCCAGCGTGGTGAACCTAACGCGCCCGTCGATCGCTTCGCATCGTTGGATGGTCGTGGCAAGCGCCCAGGATGGCGAGCAGAGCAGGGCTATCAGCAAAATGAAAGGTGTCTTCGATGGCATTCGGCGTCCTCCATGACGGTTCATCCGAAGAGTAGCGCGTACATTTTTCGACTGCGGTGTGTTTTCTTTTCAGGATGAGTCGTCGCATTTTCATGGATCAGGACAGGGCTCAGGTTTGTCTTGCAACCGCTTGTTTCAGCCACGATTTTTTAACATTAAAAAACGCTAGCCGGTGTATCATTGCGCCCGTCAGCCCCGCCGGGGCTTGTGGAATACCTCCATGGACTTACCCAGTAGTTACTCAGTACCCCGTTTTTCCAATCATGAATTGACTGATTGATCCTTCCGGCGTGCCCCGCTGCTGGGAGTGGAGTTCGCCTATGTCTGAAGTTGAAGTAAAGAAAACGCAAGAAAGCCTGCAGGACCGCCTCGCTCAAGTGATTGAGCTGTTGCAGCGTCAGCGGGTGGTCGAAGACCTGACTCATCGCCAGGAAGGTCCGCATCACGACCGGGTCGAGAACCTGGTTCACCGGCAAAACCTCGTCGAGCTGCAACGCAAGCTCGATGACCTGCACTCTGCCGACGTCGCCTATATCCTTGAAGCCCTCCCGCTGGATGACCGTCTGACGCTCTGGCAGTTGGTCAAGGCTGATCGCGACGGCGATATTCTTCTCGAAGTATCTGACTCGGTTCGTGAAACGCTGATCGCCGACATGGACGATCACGAGCTCCTGGCTGCGGCCAAGGACATGGATGCCGACGAACTCGCTGACCTGGCCTCTGAGCTGCCGCGAGACGTTGTCCACGAGTTGATGGAAACCCTCGATGGTCAGCAGCGTGAGCGCGTGCGTTCTGCCCTGTCTTATGACGAGGAGCAGGTCGGTGCGCTGATGGACTTCGAGATGGTGACGATCCGCGAGGATGTCAGCCTTGAAGTGGTACTGCGTTATCTGCGTCGCTTGAAAGAATTGCCCGGTCATACTGACAAATTATTTGTGGTCGATTACGACGGCGTGCTCAAGGGCGTTTTGCCGATCAAGCGTTTGCTGGTCAATGATCCGGAAAAACAGGTTTCGGAAGTCATGGCAAGCGATCCGGTGAGTTTTCACCCGGATGAGGATGCCTATGACGCTGCTCAGGCGTTCGAGCGTTATGACTTGATCTCGGCCCCTGTGGTCGACAAAAACGGCAAGTTGATCGGCCGTCTGACCATCGATGAAATGGTCGACCTGATTCGTGAAGAGAGCGAAAACGAAGTTCTCAACATGGCGGGTCTGCGGGAAGAAGAGGACATTTTCGCTTCAGTCTGGAAGTCCCTGCGCAACCGCTGGGCCTGGCTGGCGGTAAACCTGATTACTGCGTTTATCGCGTCGCGAGTGATTGGCCTGTTTGAGGGCTCTATCGAGAAGTTGGTGGCGCTCGCGGCATTGATGCCGATAGTGGCGGGGATTGGCGGCAACTCGGGTAACCAGACCATTACCATGATCGTTCGGGCGATGGCGCTGGACCAGGTAAGCACGGGTAATACGTCACGCTTGATGCGTAAGGAGCTGGCGGTAGGTCTTATAAATGGCCTGGTATGGGGTGGGGTGATCGGTGTCGTTGCCTACCTGCTTTACGGTAGCTGGTCTCTGGGGGTGGTGATGACCGCCGCCATGACGCTCAACCTTCTGCTTGCGGCGTTGATGGGGGTTCTGATTCCTATGACCTTGGCGCGCCTTGGCCGTGATCCTGCAATGGGCGCCAGTGTGATGATCACCGCCATGACCGACAGTGGTGGTTTTTTCATATTCCTCGGGTTGGCGACTATCTTTCTGCTTTGATCTGTTTTTATCGAAACCCGCCAATCGGCGGGTTTTTTTTGCCCGAATTTCAGGCAAAAAAAAGCCAGCGATTAAGCTGGCTTGGGATGTCGCGTGAATCAGGTCGGGTCTGCGGCCATTTCGGCGTCATGGGCAATCAGCGAAACAAGAGCGTTTTGCTGACGATGGGAAAGTTGGCGGAAGCGTTGCAGTAATTCTCGTTCGTGCAATGACAGTTCAGGGCTGTCCAGGCGCATGCTCAGCTCTTCTCCCAGTGCGCCTTCTTGAATCAGGCTCTGTTCAAGGCGCGCGATGATTTCGGAGTTCATGCTGCGATGATGATTGCGAGCCACCTCGGCAATGCGTTCACGCATTCCGTCTGGCAGACGTACGACGAACTTGTCAGCCGTACGGCTGGAATAAATTGCCTGTTTCAATGGGCGCATATATTTAACCGGTTAGTTCAGGGGAGCGGTTCTCGGGATTGGCCGCAGGATGTCTGATAGGACAAGCGCTCTGGCCAAATGTTCAACCTGAATTGATAGAGGCTCGCATCATGCCTCAAAGTAGCCAGATCATTGGCGTCAATTCTGTGACAAATATTGAACTGGATAAAGGCGTTATGCCAGCACCAATTATCAGAAATGCGGACTGGTTTGAAAACCTTGCCTTGGTCCGTATCGCTGATCGCATCGCTCGCCCCAACAGGTGCTGCCTGTGCAGACATGAAGGTGCATGCTATGCGGATTCGACCAATGTTCCCTGCCTCTACAACAGGATAGTGGCAAATGGCCGATTTACTAGGGGCGGATGTTGGGTGGAGGGCGGATTCAGGATGGATGGCAAGCTGATTTTTTTGATGGGGCCTTCCGGATCCGGCAAGGACAGTCTTATCGACGCCGCTAGAGGACAATTGGAAGTGCTTAATTGCGTCGTTGTGCGCAGAGTTATCACCCGGTCGGCCGAGGCAGTGGGCGAGGATGCTATTGGTATCTCCAGGGAGGAATTCGAGCAGCGCGAGCGTGAGGGGGGCTTTGCTCTGTCATGGCGCGCTAATGGACTTGGTTATGGCATTCCAATTGAAATTGACTCCTGGCTGAAAGAAGGCAGGCATGTGCTGGTCAACGGCTCACGAGGGCATTTTGCGGAGGCAGTAGCTCGATATCACGATCTGCTGGCGGTGCTGTTGTCGGTCGAAAATGACGTACTGCGAAAACGTCTTGAGTTACGAGGGCGGGAAAATCATGCGGAGATTGAGGCAAGGCTTCTTCGCAATGATTTGTTCACGGCAGATGCTTCAATCGAGGGTATGAAGGTTTACCGACTCGACAACTCGGGTGATCTCGCTGAAACGGTTGGTAATCTGTTGAAGTGGCTGCGGGTCAGCGTAGTACCGGGTCGAATTTGATCCTGCGGCCTGCGATTAGCGCTAGTACGAATAACCCACCGAATACGCAGCAAGCGATTAGGGGGAGGGTGCTAATCGCTTCCTTGTCCATGGATAGGTGAACAATGCCGCACAGTAAGGCGAGTACAAAAAATCCAGCGGCTGATTTGGACATGCTGCGCTCCTAATGAGATGTATCAAAATACCAGGCGTTCTGATGTTTGAGGTGACGGTGACTGGTCATCATGACTGACAAAAGCGTGCTGATCATTCATAACTGCCAGCTGAGGGGCTCTTTGTAGCTGGAGATAATGGGGCATGCGTTGGGCGACCGGCTCTGCTCCGTGCTCGGGGGCAAAATGAAAGCCCAGCAAAATCGCCAGTGCAATCGCGTTTGCGAGTAAAAGGGCGTTATTCATCAGAGCAGGCCTCTGTTGTTCTTTCAAACCAGCAGAAGCAGCCCTTGTGCCAAGAGTTTACCGGCTATTATTTGCTTGAAAAACAATAAGTTAAGCTGTGTGGCTGAACGCCTGGCGTTGCATTTTGCAATGACAGCTTTTTCAGGGCGTGCAATTTGCACGATAATCGCGATCGTGTGGGTAGTAGGGCGTCTGCCTACACTTAATAGCGTAACGGACGACATGACAAACGCGGGGCTGGCCGTTAACATGCACGCCGTCTATTGTTTTGCCTTTCTGGCTGGCAACGTATGTCTCAGTAGCTCAATTGGATAGAGCATCCCCCTCCTAAGGGGAAGGTTGGCAGTTCGAACCTGCCCTGGGACACCATTCTCTTTGATTCCTCAAGTATTCGATGCCTTCACTTGATCCCGGTCGGGGTGTGGTGGGGTGCGGTCATTCCCGTTAGCAAAGCCCTTTTTCGACTAGCGTCTTGCTAGCCAGGCGCTGCATCAGTTTTCGTCTATATAGGCAGTAATTTTAGGGGTTGGAAGAGAAAGGCAAAATCAGTGCTTGACGGCAGATTCCAGATGTCTATAATTCGCCCCACTTCCGGCGCAGTCGAAACGGAAAACTCCTTGGCAAACAACGAGTTACGCAGTTTTCGACAGTGAGTTGCTTCAGGTCATCGAAGCCGAAAGGGAGTTGAAAAAGAGGTGTTGACAGCAGCGTGTAACGCTGTAGAATTCGCCTCCCGCTGACGAGAGATCGAAAGCGCAAGTGGTTGAAGTTGCAAAGGAAACTTTGAAAACTTCGGAAAATAACCGCTTGACAGCAACAGAGGCTGCTGTAGAATGCGCGCCTCGGTTGAGACGAAAGATCTTAACCAACCGCTCTTTAACAACTGAATCAAGCAATTCGTGTGGGTGCTTGTGGAGTCAGAC
>NZ_RWIN01000091.1 GCF_009761815.1 Pseudomonas sp. PB120 | reverse complement strand
AGCCTGCTGGCGATGGATACCCAGACACCGCGATCCTCCAGACAGGTCGCGTTATCGTTGACGTCCATCGCCAGCAGGCTGGCTCCCACATTTTTGAACTGGGCACATCCGCAAAATCAGGTCGGCTTTCAGGCCGCCTCGCGGTGCTGTTGCGGTGTTCGCCCCCTCGAGAGGCCGAGTGTAGGTTCTGCGCAGTGGGCAACCCGGCATGGATGCCGGGTTAGCCGCCCCCGGCCATGGATGGCCGATGGCGGCGGGCCCACGGAGCAGGACCGCAGCGAGGGCATGCCGAGCACTAGCGAGGCACCGAACGAAAGGGGCAAGAGCGCTTTGGTTACTTTCGCGCTTTTCGAAAGTGACTCGCTGTAAAAGCGAAACCGCCAGCAGCCACAACCGCAGAAACGGATATACCCCCAATCAAAACCCAAAAAAATCAGGGCTTCAGAGGAAATTCCATATCCCGATCCGACAACTCCTTACCATCATCAGGATGCTTCCAGGTCCGCTCTTCACGCTTCTGCCGCTCAATCTCTTCTTCAGTAGGCTCATCCACGTCTTCATCCACGTCAGGATGTTTGTGCTCGGTAGCCATGCCCACCTCCCTTCCCTTAAGAAAAATTCACCCGCATTAAGCGTAGAACACTTTCACCCCCCCCGACTCACAACCACCAGCGCAGCAAAAAGAAAAACCCCATGCTCAACAACATGCTGAGCAAGGTATTGCGCGTGTAAAGCACCAGCCCCACCGCCACCAGCGAACTGATCAGGTACGGGTTGTCCCATTGCAGATTCAGCTGTTTATCCGGCATGAATACAATCGGCCCGCAGATCGCCGTCAACATGCCCGGCACCGCAAACCCGAGAAACTGCCGCGCATTGCTGCTCAGGCGGACCGGCAATCGCGGCTCCAAAAACACATAGCGGTTCAGAAAGACCAGCACGCCCATCCCGACAATCACCGCCCAGACCATCATGCGCGCACCCCATAGAACTTATTGCAGACAAAACCCGCCGTCATCCCCGCCAACCCGGACAACACCAGCGCGCTGCCCCATTGCCAATAGCTGAACAGCACCGAGCAGAACAACGACACCGCCACGCACACCACCGTTGGCACGCTGCGCACCACCGGGGTGATCAGGGCGATAAAAGTCGCGGCGATGGAAAAATCCAGGCCCAGATGTTCCAGCCCCGGAATGCTGCTGCCCAGCACAATGCCGGCCAGGGTGAAGAGGTTCCAGGCGATGTAGAACGTCAGGCCGACGCCCAGCGCGTACCAGCGATTGAATTGCTGTTTGTCGTGCTGGCTGGTCAAGGCAAAGAGTTCATCGGTGAGCAGAAACCCCAGCCCCACACGCCAGCGGCCCGGCAACGGTGAAAACACCGAACGCATGCTCATGCCGTACAGCAGATGCTGCGACGTCAGCAACAGCGTGGTCAGCAAAATCGAAAAGATACCGGCCCCGCCCTTGAGCATGCCGATGGCCACCAATTGCGCGGCCCCGGCAAACACGATGCTCGACAAGCCCTGGCCTTGCAGGGGCGTGAGATTGGCTTCGATGGCCATCGAACCGGCCAACAGCCCCCAAGGCGCGGTCGCCAGGGACAACGGCATGATCGCCGCGGCGCCGCGAAGGAAGGCACTGCGCGGCATGAGTGATTTGGACATAACGCTCTACAACCTGGGAAAGACCTCAAACTGTGCCAGCACTGGCCGCCGATGGCTTGAACAATCTTGCGCTCTTTGCCCTTCATCCACCGCGCCACCCGAGTACCATGAAGCCATTCGCCTGATACGTCATGGAGCCGACATGCTTTACCGAATCGCCGCCGATGTGCTGGTGCTGTTTCATCTGCTGTTCATTCTGTTCGTGCTGTTCGGCGGGTTGCTCGCGCTCAAATGGCCCCGGTTGATCTGGTGGCACCTGCCCGCCGCCGCGTGGGGCGTGACCGTGGAAGCGTTCCAGCTCACCTGCCCGCTTACCCACTGGGAAAACCTGATGCGCCATGCCGCCGGGCAAATCGGCTATGGCGGCGGTTTCATTGAACATTATGTATGGCCGGTCATTTACCCGGCCGGGCTGACACCCGCGATCCAGCTGGGGCTTGGCAGCATCGTGCTGGCGATCAACGTGGTGGTCTATCGTCGGTTGATCCAATTGTGGAAGTTACGCCGCGGCGCCTCAACCGACCCGAGGATCTGAACCATGCTGTCGACTGAAGACCTGGCGCTGCTCGAAGCCATCCGCGAAACCGGCAGCCTGTCGCGGGCCGCGGCCCACCTCGGCAAGGCGCCCTCGACCATTTCCTACGCCGCACGGCAACTTGAAGAGCGCTTCGACGCCTTGCTGTTCGACCGGCGCCGCTATCGCTTGCAGCTCACCCCGGCGGGCGAGTTGCTGGTGAACGAGGCCGCGCGGTTGATGCATGACGTTTCACGCCTTACGCAACGGGTGCAACAAGTGGCCAACGGCTGGGAGAGCCGATTGTGGATCGTCACCGACGAGTTGCTGGAATTCGAAACCCTGATCCCGGTGATCCGCGAGTTTGACGCCCTGGAATCCGGCGTGCCGCTGCGCATCACCCAGGAAGTGTTGAAAGGAGTATGGGAAGCCCTGCGTGAGGGCCGCGCGGACCTGATCATCGGCGCCACCAACGAACCGCCGGCCATCCCGACGTTGCGCTGGATGCAGCTGGGGGAAATGGAATGGGTGTTCGCGGTTTCGCCCAAGCACCCGCTGGCCAAAGCCCGGGAACCGATTTCCCGCGCCCTGGTGGCGCAGCATCGGGCGATTGTCGTGGCGGATTCCTCCAGAGCCAACGAGGGCAGCACGTACGGCGTCTCCGGCGGGCAGACGGTACTCGCGGTACCGACCATGCGCGCCAAAATCCTTGCACAGTGTGATGGCCTGGGGGTGGGCTGGTTACCGAGGCATCGAGTCGGTTCGCTGCTGCAGAACGGTACGCTGGTGGAAAAGCAGATGGCCGACCCGCGCGAGCCGAACATTTTGTATGCCGGCTGGCGTGGCGACCATGACGGCCGCGCACTCGGTTGGTGGCTGGAAAAGCTCAAGCAAACGTACTTTTCCACCCAACTGGTGCAGGGTCGCGACCGCTTTGCGTGAGATCAGTTGGCGATGACGCTCATGTTTCGCCCGCTGGCCTTCGCCACGTAAAGCGCTTTGTCGGCGGCGGCGACCAGGTCGTTGGGCTGGGCCTGCGACGCCGGGTCGTAAGCCGCGACACCGACGCTGACCGTCACTGCGCCCTCGGGACATTCACCGTGTTCGATGCCCGCCTGTCGCACCGCCTGGCGGATTTTTTCCGCCACCAGAAACGCTCCGACGTAGTCGGTCCCGGGCAGCACCACCGCAAATTCTTCGCCGCCGTAGCGAGCCGCCAGGTCACCCGGCCGCTTGATGTTGTCAGTAATGATCGCGCTGATGTTGCGCAAACATTCGTCACCGGCCAGATGCCCGTAGTGATCGTTGAACAGTTTGAAATGATCGACATCAATCATCAGCAGCGCGAGGTGAGTCAGGCTGCGTCGGGCGCGCCCTACTTCGGTCTGGATGAACAAATCAAACTGACGCCGATTGGACAGCCCGGTCAGCGCGTCCTCCAGGGCCAGCAATTCAAGGCTGCGGTTGACCTCCAGCAGTTTTTCCTGAGCATCGAGCATCACGCTTTGCACGTGATTCTGCTGCTTCATGAGGCGGATCAGGCGATACCCGAGAAAGCCGAGAAAGCCCAGCAGCGAGGCCACGATTCCAGCGCTCAGCATTGACTCCTCTCGCCAGCCGGCCAGGACTTCGTCCTTGTTCAACGCGGCGAAGACGATCAGCGGATACCCCTCGACCCGACGAAACCCGACCACGCGTTCAACGCCGTCGACCACAGAACGGACCGTCGCCGTGCCGGAATCGCCCTTGGGCAACAGTTGGGTAAACAGCGGGCCGGCGGCAACACTGGTGCCGATTTCGGATTCGTTGAACGGTCGACGCACAACAATGCTGGCATCGTTGGCAATCAGGTTGATCACGCCGTTTTGGCCCATGTCGATGCTGTCGTAGAGCTCAAGAAAATGGCTGAGATAAATCGTGGCCAGTGCCACGCCGGCGAAACGGCCGTCGGGGTCATTGATGCGGCGCGAGACGGTCATGATCCATTCACCGCTCGAACGGCTCTTGATCGACGGACCGATGTGCGGCCCACGGTCGGGGTGATCGCGGTGGAAGGCGAAGTATTCACGGTCGGAATTATTGGCGCCGGGCACTTCCGCGCCATTGGAGTTGGCGACCCAGTTTCCGTTCTCATCGAAAACGAACAGCCCATGGACCTGGCTCAGCTCACTGCGCTCGGCACTCAGCAAACGTTGCAACCGGGGAATCTGCGCGGGCGCCACGCCTTCGTTTTCAATTCGGTCCACCAAGGCAAACAGCAATGTATCGGCTTGCTTGATCGAGGCCCGCGCTTGCGACGCCAGGGTCTGCGCCAGGTTGGACATTGCGACTTCTTTGTCATGCAAATGGTACTGACGTGAGTTCCACGTCTCCCAGATCACAATCGCCATCATGGACAGGCATACCGCCACCAGCAGAACAACCGCCGAACGCACCTTGAGTGTGGCTGCGCCCTGCCCGATCAAAAATGGCACGGCAGAGCGGGAAGTTTCTATACGATCATTAATCGACGGATGCCCCATGTCGCTCCCTGATTTTTGTTTTATTTCGACGCCTGCTTCATCGCCTCAAGCCAGGCGGGATTCAATTGCGTCTGTTCGGTATCGATGCCCAAGGCTTCCATCCGCGCCTTGTGTTGATCCATTTCACGGGTCAATTGACCGTGATCGCTGGAGTTACCGTCCAGCTCGTGCATCTGACTCAACCCCAAATGATAGAAGCGCAGCAGCTTCATCGCCGTCGGATCGCCCGCTTCGACGGCGGCAGTGACCTGGTGCATGACGTTGGTGATGCTCATCAGGCTGCGCTTGAGCTGCCAACCGTAGACCGCCGGCGCCATCCAGGGTTGCGACCAGAAGGTACCGCGCATCAGCGCCGCCAGCAGCAACACCGCGACAAACACCCCGCCGACGTTGAACCGCAGGTTGTCGCCACCGGGTTCGCCAAACAGGGCCACCGCCGTCGTGGACAACACCATCGACAGCGCAATGAAAATCAGGGCAATGACCACCGTGCTGCGCCGTGTCTGCTGGCGGAAGGTGACGGCGTTCATCGGCTGGATTTCGAACATTGCGGCAGGTTTCCTTAACGTCATGGACAAAAAGACTGGCGGCATTATCGCCTCTGTGAGGGATTTAGCTATGCTGGGGCTCCTTTTCATCTTTTCATCGTCAAACGGGGAAATGGCGATACAGCGCAGTTCGTGCCATCTTCTTTAACGGATACACACTATTCGGATGCCATTTGCCTGTCTGAATGACATCGTTTTAAGGATCATTGAATGACCCAAAGACATGTAATCAACGCCTCTGTCAGCCCTAAAGGCAGCCTGGAAACCCTTTCACAACGCGAAGTGCAACAGCTGAGCGAAGCCGGTTCTGGCAGCACCTACACCCTCTTCCGCCAGTGCGCCCTGGCCATCCTCAATACCGGCGCCCACGTTGATAACGCCAAGACCATTCTCGAGGCCTACAAGGATTTCGAAATCCGCATTCACCAGCAGGACCGTGGCGTACGCCTCGAACTGCTGAACGCCCCCGCCGACGCGTTCGTCGACGGCGAAATGATCGCCAGCACCCGCGAGATGCTGTTCAGCGCCCTGCGCGACATCGTCTACACCGAAAACGAACTCGACAGCCAACGCATCGACCTGAGCAATTCCCAGGGCATCAGCGACTACGTGTTCCACTTGCTGCGCAACGCCCGCACCCTGCGCCCCGGCGTCGAGCCGAAGATCGTGGTCTGCTGGGGCGGTCACTCGATCAATACCGAAGAATACAAATACACCAAGAAAGTCGGCCACGAACTGGGCCTGCGCAGCCTCGACATCTGCACCGGGTGTGGTCCCGGCGTGATGAAAGGCCCGATGAAAGGCGCGACCATTGCCCATGCCAAGCAACGCATTCACGGCGGGCGTTACCTCGGTTTGACCGAGCCAGGCATCATCGCCGCCGAAGCGCCGAACCCGATCGTCAACGAGCTGGTGATCCTGCCGGACATCGAAAAACGCCTGGAAGCCTTTGTGCGCGTCGGCCACGGCATCATCATTTTCCCGGGCGGCGCCGGTACGGCCGAAGAGTTCCTGTACCTGCTCGGCATCCTGATGCACCCGGACAACGACGGCCTGCCGTTCCCGGTGATTCTCACCGGGCCCAAACACGCGGCAGCGTACCTGGAACAACTGGACGCTTTCGTTGGCGCGACCTTGGGCGACGCGGCGAAGCAGCACTACAAGATCATCATCGATGACCCGGCTGAAGTGGCGCGGCAGATGACGGCCGGCCTCAAAGCGGTCAAGCAGTTCCGTCGCGAGCGCAACGACGCGTTCCACTTCAACTGGCTGCTGAAAATCGACGAAGGCTTCCAGCGCCCGTTCGACCCGACCCACGAAAACATGGCCAACCTGAAACTGACCCGCGACCTGCCGGCGCACGAACTGGCGGCGAACCTGCGTCGCGCGTTTTCCGGCATCGTTGCCGGGAACGTCAAGGACAAGGGCATCCGTCTGATCGAAGAACACGGGCCGTATCAGATTCATGGCGATGTGGCCGTGATGAAACCGCTCGATCAGTTGCTCAAGGCATTCGTGGCCCAGCACCGGATGAAATTGCCGGGTGGCGCGGCGTATGTGCCGTGTTATCAGGTGGTTGCCTAAGCAAATCCCCCTGTAGGAGCGAGCCTGCTCGCGATAGCGGTATGACATTCAACATGGATGTCGCTTGACACATTGCAATCGCGAGCAAGCTCGCTCCTACAGGTGTTCGGTGCATGGCTTCATGTATCGCAATGTATCCAAATGGCGTTTGGATACAGAGGCTTAACCCCCCACGGGTCGTTTGAAACAAGCCAGATACGTCGCCGGGGTCAACTGTGAAGAGTGTCCATCACAGCTTGAGAGCCTCCCCATGTCAGATCCCGTCAACACCCAACGCCGACACCTCCTGCAAATCGCTGGCATCGGTGCCGCGAGCCTTGCCGCCAGTCAGTTATTGAACATCGGTACCGCCCAGGCAGCACCGACGCCGACAAATCCCGCAACCCCACTGACCCCGATCAAGCAGATCCGCGCGGGCGTGCTCGACATCGGCTACTACGAGGCCGGACCGAAAAACGCGCCGGTGGTGTTGTTGCTGCACGGTTACCCCTACAGCCTCCAGAGCTTTGAAGAAGTGGCACCGATCCTCGTCGCCCGCGGGTTTCGGGTGATCGTGCCGCACCTGCGCGGCCACGGCACCACGCGCTTCATCGACCCGGCAACCCCGCGTGCCGGCCAGCAAGGCGCCATTGGTGCGGACGTCATCGCCTTGATGGACGCGCTGAACATCAAGACCGCCGTGTTCGCCGGGTTTGACTGGGGTGGTCGCGCGGCGTGCGTCGCCGCCGCCCTGTGGCCCGAACGCTGCACCGGGCTGGTGTGCGTCAACAGCTACCTGATCCAGGACATCGCCCACGCGACGGCGCCGATCCCGCCGAAAATCGAGTCGGGCCTGTGGTATCAGTATTATTTCCAGACTGAACGCGGCCGCCTCGGCCTGACCGCCGACCGCACCGGCATCGCCAAGGTCATCTGGACCCGCAATTCGCCGGGCTGGAATTTCGACGACGCCACCCTGGCGCGTACGGCCGTCGCCTTCGACAACCCGGACTACGTCGATGTGGTCATCCATTCCTATCGCCATCGCCTGGGCCTGGCCGACGGCTACCCGGCCTATGTCGAGATCGAAAAACGCCTGGCCGCCCTGCCGCCGATCACGATGCCGGCGATCACCCTCGACGGCATCACCGACGGCAACTTCCCGGCGGGCGATGGTTCGGCGACGGCGAAGAGATTCACCGGAAAGCGGATTCACCGCCAGGTGCCGAACGCCGGACACAACCTTCCCCAGGAAGCACCGCAAGCATTTGCCGATGCGGTGATTGATGTCGCGACGCTATAGGTGCCGGGCCTTTTGGGGCGTTGATATTTGTATCTGTCTGTATATGAACCCGCGCCAGATACGCAGCCGCCGATTTCGACGCCCTCTCGCACACATCAGCGATACACCCGGGCGTTTAACTGTGTTCACCGGATAGCAGCAGCTACCGACCCACTCAAACTAAACGCACGGAGATTCAATCATGTTCAACTTCTCGAAAGTTTCGTCCCTGGCACTCGGTCTGGCACTGGTCGGTGGTCTTGGCCTGTCGAACCTGGCATCGGCCACTACCCACAGTGCTGTGCCCCAAAGCCAAGGCCAGCAACTGCTGGTGGAAGGCGGCTCGGATCGGTTGCAACAGAACCGCGTCGCTGAAGGCGGTGCTGATCGCCTGCAAGAGCTGCGTGAACGTGTGGCGGAAGGCGGTTCCGACCGCCTGATCGAAAATCGCGTTGCCGAAGGTGGCGCCGATCGCCTGCAGGAGCAGCGTGAACGTGTGGCATCGATCAGCCCGGGCAACGCAGTACGCGGCGGTGTGGTGGTTGCGGAAAACCGTCCTGAGTTCGGTTCGAAGTATCAGCGCTACTGATCTGCCGCGAACCTGAAACACTTAAAAGCCCGGACCTTCGGGCTTTTTTTGTTGGATCACCGCGCGTGATATCGACTATGCGCAAGGGTGTTTTTTCATCACGGCGTTCCGGCCCTACAGTGGCCACATCTTCTTCCCACGCTCTGGAGCAACAACATGAAAAGCATTATCGGTCTTGGTTTCGCCCTGTCGGTACTTGGTGCTACATCGGCCATTGCCGCCCCACACAAGTCTCCGCAAATGGTCGCCTCGGTCAAAGTCAGCCAACCGGCCACACTGAATGTGAATACTGTTGGCGTTGATCATAAAGACGTTCAGGCGAGCAAACTCTACGTTGCTGAAAACCGTCCGGAGTTTGGCTCCAAATATCAGCGGTATTGATTGGCGGATTTGAGTTGTTTGTCGTTGGAACCCCGGGGGGATTTGGTCTTCCCGGGGTTTTTCTTTTTTTGCTAGGGTACATATCCGTTTCTTTGGTTACGGCCGCTATTGGTTTCGCCCTTACGGCGAGTCACTTGGAAGAGCCCCAAGTAACCAAGGGCTCTTGCCCCTTTCGTTCGGTGCCTCGCTAAGGCTCGGCATGCCCTCGCTCCGGTCCTGCTCCGTGGGCCCGCCGC
>NZ_RWIN01000090.1 GCF_009761815.1 Pseudomonas sp. PB120 | reverse complement strand
CTGCTGGCGATGGTGTGTCAGTCGACATCAAGGTGTCTGACACGCCATCGCCAGCAGGCTGGCTCCCACAGTTGTTTTTGGTTGTAGATGAAATCAGCGGCGGTCGGCGACTACGCCGATGAGCACCAGCACCACCAGCAATACCGGCGCCAGGCTGTAGTTGTTGAACTGGCTCAGGCCTTTGATGATCCACGGCGTGGCGTAGATCAGCGCCAGGCCGCTGCCAACCATGCACAGCAGGGCCATCAGCGGGACGCGCAAGGCGCCGGCGATGCTGCCCAGGCGTTGGTCGACCCAACCTTTGATGTCCGCGCCGAACAGCACCAGCAAACAGCCCACCAGCGCCAGCGAAATTTCTGACAGGTTGCTGCGGCTCCAGCGGGAGACGGTGGCGAGCAGGTCGAGTATCAAATCCATTCGTTTTCCCTTAAGGCTGAAATCAGCTCAGAAATTTTTGCAGCAAATCATTGAGAAACAGTTGTCCGCGCTCGGTGGCCACCAGGCGTGACGGTTCGACCTGCAACAAGCCACTTTGTTCGGCTTCACGCCGGGCTTCGGCCAGGCTGTCCAGGCTCAACCCGGTGCGCGCTGGATACAGCCGGGAATCGACGCCTTCAGTCAGGCGCAAGGCGTTCATCAGGAACTCGAACGGCATTTCTTCGTTGGTCAGCGCTTTCTCGCCAGCCTTGTAGCTTTTGGCCGGGTTCAGGTAATCCTTCGGCAAACGGGTTTTCCAGGTGCGCACGATGCGCCCGTCCGGATGGCTCAGCTTGCCGTGGGCACCGGCGCCGATGCCGATGAAATCGCCGAAGCTCCAGTAATTGAGGTTATGCCGTGCCGGACGACCGGGCAGGGCATACGCCGACACTTCGTATTGCACGTAACCGTGCTCGGCCAGCAGCGCCTGACCCGCTTCCTGAATGTCCCACAGCGTGTCGTCTTCGGGAAGAACAGGCGGCTGGTTCCAGAACACCGTGTTCGGTTCCAGCGTCAGTTGGTACCAGGACAAATGCGTCGGCTTCAGGGCGATGGCCTGGCGCAGGTCGCTCAGGGCGTCGTCCAGCGACTGATCGGGCAAGCCGTGCATCAAGTCCATGTTGAAGTTATCGAACCCGGCCTGACGCGCCATGCCGGCGGCGCGCACTGCTTCGTCGCCGTTGTGAATGCGTCCCAGCGCCTTGAGCTTCTCTTCTTGAAAACTCTGGATGCCGATCGACAGGCGATTGATGCCCAGCGCGCGGTAGGCTACGAACTTGTCTTGCTCGAACGTGCCGGGATTGGCTTCCAGGGTGATTTCAATGTCACTGGCAAACGCAATGCGTTGCTCGACGCCTTCCAGCAATCGCCCCAGGGCTTCGGCGCTGAACAGGCTCGGTGTGCCGCCGCCAAAGAAGATCGAACTCAGTTCACGGCCATACACGGCGTGCAGGTCCTGATCGAGGTCGGCCAGCAAGGCGTCGACATACTCCTGCTCCGGCAGCACCGGGCTGGCGGTATGGGAGTTGAAGTCGCAATAAGGGCATTTGCGCACGCACCACGGGATGTGGATGTACAGCGCAAGGGGCGGCAGCACGGGGAGCGCGGCCCGAGGCGATTGTGCGGCACCGCCGTAGATCAGCGGTGACGCGGATGAGTCGTGGGTCATTTCAGGCCCAGACGCTGGCGCAGCAGATCCATTGCACGGGCGCGGTGACTGATGAGGTTCTTTTCGCTCGGGCTCAGCTCGGCGCTGGAGCAATCACGTTCCGGTACCCAGAACAGCGGATCGTAGCCAAACCCGTGTTCACCGCTGGCGGCTGGCAGAATCCGCCCGTGCCACAGGCCTTCGCAAAGAATCGGCAGCGGATCGTCAGCGTGACGGACCAGCGCCAGCACGCAGACGAATTGCGCGCCGCGCTCGTCCTGCGGCACGTCCTTCAAGGCATTGAGCAGTTTGGCGTTGTTCGCCGCATCGCCCTGGCCATCGGCGTAACGCGCCGAGTAGATCCCCGGCGCACCGCCAAGGAAATCCACCGCCAGCCCGGAATCGTCGGCCAGCGCCGGCAGGCCGGAAATGCGCGCGGCATTGCGGGCCTTGAGGATGGCATTCTCGACGAACGACAGGCCGGTTTCTTCAGGTTCCACCTGGCTGAACTCGCCGATCGAGCGCAATTGCACCGAATCGCCGAGCATGGCCTGGAGTTCCTTGAGTTTGCCGGCGTTGTGGCTGGCCAGTACGAGTTGCGTGAAGTTCATCATTCGCCGGGGAAAAGCTCTTGGTTGAAATTGATGGTGTTGATCTTGTCACCGTTCTGCACCTTGATCTCGAAGGTGCGGGTTTCCTGCTGTTCAACCGGGTATTGGGCGATGTAGTAGATCGCGCCTTGCTCGGTGATCTGGCGGAAATTCAGGTTCACGCTCTGGCTGGTCAGGTCTTTGACCGTGCCGCTGACCTGGGCCATCTGCGGTTTGCCGTCCTTGATCACCGAAATATTGATCACGCCTTGGTTTTTGCTGCGTGTGAGCTGCGCGGCCTTGGCGATGTCCGGTGTCAGGAACGTGGAGTTGAAGGTGTTGTAGTGCACCGTCGTGTCGCCAAATTGTTCCTGGCGATCGCCTTTGATGGCGTCGGCAGCCATGGCGGTGATGCTCAGACAGGCAGTAAGTAACAGCAGCGCTAGACGACCCATGATCGTTCTCCCTTGGAATAGCGTGGTTCAGACCGCGATCTTGTGATCCTGCAGTCCTGGACTGCTGACGCGGTAAATACCGATCTCACCTAACAGATTAGGCCATAGCTTACTGGCCCACCCGTGGCGGTGCTGTTGATCCACGGCAAGCCGATCAATGACCTTGGCTTCACGTTCGCGGCACAGTTCTTCAAAGTCGCCGAAGGTGCAGAAGTGAATGTTCGGCGTGTTGTACCAGGTGTACGGCAGAAACTCGGACACTGGCATCCGGCCCTTGCTCGCCAGGTACCAGCGGCAGCGCCAGTGACCGAAGTTGGGGAAGGTAATGATGCATTGGCGCCCGACCCGCAGCATTTCGTCGAGGATCTTGTCCGGGTAGTGCACGGCTTGCAGCGCCTGGGTCATGACCACGATGTCGAAGCTGTTGCTGGCAAAGTTGCCGAGGCCCTTGTCCAGGTCCTGCTCGATGACGTTGATGCCTTTGGCCACGCACTCGGCAATGTTGTCGGCGTCGTTTTCCAGGCCGTAGCCGGTCACTTGCTTGTTGTCGCGCAGCCAGGTCAGCAACTCACCGTCACCGCACCCGAGGTCGAGCACGCGGCTGCCGGCGGGGATCCATTCCTGGATGATTTCCAGATCAGCTCTCATGGCTTTCTCACAACGTAATGCGGTTCATGTAATTGCTGAACGCCTGCAGGTAGCGCGGAATCGGAATCAGGAAGGCGTCATGGCCTTGCGGAGCGTCGATTTCGAGGTAGCAGACATCTTTTTTGGCCGCCATCAGCGCGTCCACCAGTTCCCGCGAGCGGGCAGGGGAGAAGCGCCAGTCGGTGGTGAAGGACATCACGCAGAACCGGGCCTTGGCGTTGGCGAAGGTTTTTGCCAGGTCGTCGTTGAAGTTGGCGGCCGGGTCGAAGTAGTCCAGCGCCTTGGTCATCAACAGGTACGTGTTGGCGTCGAAACGCCCGGAGAACTCTTCGCCCTGATAACGCAGGTAGCTTTCGACCTGGAACTCGACGCTGTGGAAGTCGTAGTTGAGCTTTTCGCTCTTCAGGCCACGGCCGAATTTTTCGCCCATGGAGTCGTCGGACAGGTACGTGATGTGCCCGACCATCCGCGCCAGCATCAAGCCGCGCTTGGGGATCACCCCGGCTTCCTGGAACGAACCGCCGTGGAATTCGGGGTCGGTGAGGATGGCCTGACGGGCGACTTCGTTAAACGCAATGTTCTGAGCCGACAGCTTGGGGGCCGAAGCGATGGCCAGGCAGTGACGGATGCGATCGGGGTAGGTGATGCTCCATTGCATCGCCTGCATGCCGCCGAGGCTACCGCCAATGACGGCCGCCCACTGGCTGATGCCGATCCGGTCAGCCAGGCGTGCCTGGCTGTGTACCCAGTCTTCCACGGTCAACACCGGGAAGTCGGCGCCGAAGGGTTTTCCGGTGTCCGGGTTGATGCTGCTGGGGCCGGTGGAGCCGTTGCAACCACCGAGGTTGTTCAGGCTGACCACGAAGAACTTGTTGGTGTCGATGGGCTTGCCGGGGCCGATGCAGCTGTCCCACCAACCGGGCTTGCGGTCGTCGGGGCTATGGAAGCCGGCGGCGTGGTGGTGCCCGGACAAGGCGTGGCAGATCAGCACGGCGTTGCTCGCCGTGGCGTTCAGCGTGCCGTAGGTCTCGTAAATCAGGTCATAGGCTGGAAGCGAACGGCCACAGGCCAAGGCCAGGGGCTCGTTGAAGTGCGCCACTTGCGGCGTCACCAGGCCAACAGAATCGGCGGGAAAGGCAGTTGGCATCGACCCTGCTCTCGTTGAAATGAGGCGTAAGTCTAAAGACCGCTGCCTTTAGCAGCAAGCTAAGGCCGGACCTGATTTCATTCGGCTGGACCGAGCTGCATTCATCGCGAGCAGGCTCGCTCCCACAATGGAATGGGAACCCCTGTGGGAGTGAGCCTGCTCGCGATGAACGATAACGCGGTCAGCCAGAAATCAGATCAGCCCAAACAGTTCCTTCGGCATCAGCGCGTAGTAAGCCAGGCGCGGAATCAGCCAGCTCTGCAGCAACTGCAGTGCAATGAACGCGAAGATCGGCGAGATATCGAGGCCGCCCAGGTTCGGAATGATCCGGCGGAACGGAGCGAGTACTGGCTCAGTGATCTGCGTCACCAGCTCGGCGGCCGGGCTGCGGCTGCCCGGGGCGACCCAGGACAGAATCACGCTGATGATCATCGCGTAGAACAGCACCTTCAAAAACAGCGAGAAGATGCCGATCAGCGCCCACGGTGCCAGGAACAGCACGTCGACCTTGTAGCCGCTGAGCAGCAGGATGACCGCGAACAGCGCCATCTGCACGATCAGCGCCAGGACCAGCGACGACATGTCCAGCCCGAACATGCTCGGGATGACCCGGCGCAGAGGTTTGAGCAGGGGTTGGGTTGCTTTCACGGCGAACTGGCAGAGCGGGTTGTAGAAATTCGCCCGGACCAGCTGCAGGATGAAGCGCAACAGTACGATCAGCAGGTACAGGCTGCCCAGGGTTTGAATCACGAAAATGGCAGCGTCATTGAGTCCAAGCATCATTGATTCCTTTGTAAGAGCTGATTAGCGACCGAGCTGCTCAGCCATCTCGGCCGAGCGGTGCGCAGCGGCGCCGAGTGCTTTTTCGACCAGGGCTTCAAAGCCCCCGGCTTGGAACGACTTGATGGCCGCCTCCGTGGTGCCCGCAGGCGAAGTCACGCGGCGACGCAGTTCAGCGGCGTCGACATCACTGGCCACGGCCATGTGCGCGGCGCCGAGTGCGGTTTGCAGGGTCAGTTGGGCGGCGATGTCGGCGGGCAGGCCGAGCTTCACGCCCGCGGCGGTCATGGCTTCGATCAGCAGGAAGAAATACGCCGGGCCCGAGCCGGACACAGCGGTCACCGCGTCCAGTTGCTGCTCTTCGGTCAGCCACAACGCAATGCCGACAGCCGACAGCAGTTCTTGCGCTTGCTGGCGTTGATCGGCGCTCACTTGTGCGGTGGCGAACAGCCCGCTGACGCCCTGACGCAGTAGCGCCGGAGTGTTCGGCATGCAACGCACGATCGGTTGCGCGCCGAGCCAGTTGTTCATGCTGGCGCAGGTGATGCCGGCGGCGATGGACACGACCAGTTGGTTCGGCTTGAGGCTCGGGCGAATCGCTTCGCAGACGGCTTTCATCGCCTGGGGCTTGACCGCCAGCACGACCACGTCCGCGTCGCGGATGGCGTCGGCGTTGTCGGCGAAGACTTCAATGCCGTGTTCGGCATTCACTTTGGCGCGGGTTTCAGCCCCCGGATCGCTGGCGCGAATCTGCGCGGCGTCCAGGCCTTTGGCGCGCAGACCACCGATCAGGCTGGCGGCCATGTTGCCGGCACCGATAAAGGCAATACGAGTCTTGCTCATGTCAGGTCCTTATAAATAGAAGCGTCGGTCATGGGGTCACGGCTGACTGTAGTCACGGGCTCCAAAGAGGGCCGTGCCGATGCGGACCCACGTGGCGCCTTGAGCGATGGCCGACTCGAGGTCGTGGCTCATGCCCATGGAAAGTGTGTCGAGTGGCAGATTGAGGCTGGCTTGCAACTGTTGCACGGCAGCAAAAGCGGCATCCTGCTCAGCACGGTCTTCAGTCGGCTCGGGAATCGCCATCAACCCGCGCAGTTTGAGGCGCGGCAATTCGCTGATGGCCTTGGCCAGGGCCGGCAGGTCGGCCGGGGTGCAGCCGGATTTGCTGGCTTCACCGCTGACGTTGACCTGAATGCAGATGTTCAACGGCGGCATATCGGCAGGGCGTTGCTCGGACAGTCGTTGTGCGATTTTCAAGCGATCCACGGAGTGCACCCAAGCGAAATGCTCGGCGATTGCACGAGTCTTGTTCGATTGAATGGGGCCGATGAAGTGCCAGATCAAGGGCAGGTCAGCCAATTCGAGTTGTTTGCTCAGGGCTTCCTGCAGGTAGTTCTCGCCAAAGTCGCGCAACCCGGCGGCATAGGCCTCGCGCAGCGCCTCGGCGGGTTTGGTCTTGCTCACGGCCAGCAGCTGGACGCTGTGCGCGTCGCGGTGGGCGGCGAGTGTGGCGGCGTTTATGCGCGAACTAACCTGGACGATGTTGTCTGCTATCGTGGACATTCAAGAGGCGCCAGCGGGTCTGAGGTTGGCGGCATTCTACTGGAATTGAGGAGTGCTATGGATATCACTGAGCTGCTGGCCTTCAGCGCAAAACAGGGCGCGTCCGACTTGCACCTGTCGGCCGGCCTGCCGCCGATGATTCGCGTGGATGGCGATGTGCGGCGCATCAATTTGCCAGCCCTGGACCACAAACAGGTTCAGGCGCTGATCTACGACATCATGAACGATACCCAGCGGGTGGACTTCGAGAAGCACCTTGAAACCGATTTTTCCTTTGAGGTGCCCGGCGTGGCGCGCTTCCGGGTCAATGCGTTCAACCAGAATCGCGGTGCCGGGGCGGTGTTCCGGACCATTCCGTCCAAGGTCCTGAGCATGGACGACCTTGGGATGGGGGATGTGTTTCGCAAGATTACCGAAGCCCCGCGTGGCCTGGTGCTGGTCACGGGGCCGACCGGCTCCGGCAAATCCACGACCCTGGCGGCGATGATCGATTACCTGAACAACCATCGGCACCACCACATTCTGACCATCGAAGACCCGATCGAATTCGTCCACGAATCGCGCAAATGCCTGATCAACCAGCGCGAAGTCCATCGCGACACCCGCAGCTTCGCCACCGCCCTGCGCTCGGCCCTGCGTGAGGACCCGGACGTGATCCTGGTCGGGGAGATGCGCGATCTGGAGACGATTCGCCTGGCGCTGACCGCCGCCGAGACCGGTCACCTGGTGTTTGGCACGCTGCACACCACCTCCGCGGCAAAAACCATCGACCGGGTGGTGGATGTGTTTCCGGGAGACGAAAAATCCATGGTGCGCTCGATGCTGTCGGAGTCGTTGCTGGCAGTGGTGTCGCAGACACTGGTGAAGAAAATCGGCGGGGGGCGGATTGCGGCCCATGAAATCATGCTGGGTACGTCGGCGATCCGGAATTTGATCCGCGAAGACAAGGTGGCGCAGATGTACTCGTCGATTCAGACCGGCGGGAACCTGGGGATGCAGACGCTGGATATGTGCTTGAAGGAGCTGGTGAGCAAGGGGTTGATCAGTCGTGATCATGCGCGGGAGAAGGCGCGGTCACCGGATAATTTCTGAGGGGGATTGCTTAATCAGAGGGTTGAAGCGCTGATCTGAGGGGTGAAATGCTGACCTGTGGCGAGGGAGCTTGCTCCCGCAGGGTTGCGTAGCGACCCCAAAAAACTGCGAGCGCTACGCACTCGAGCGGGAGCAAGCTCCCTCGCCACAAGTGCCCGCCTTCAAGAGAGGGTGGGCATCAAAATCAGCGCTGTACGACGCGCATCTGCCCTGGTTCTTTAGGCATGACCCGCTTGGCAACCACGTAGTGGCTTTCCCAGTACGGTTTCTTCAAGGTGTCGATGGTGACCGACTTGCCACGACGCGGTGCGTGGATGAAGCGGTCGTTGCCCAGGTAGATGGCAACATGATTGACCCGGCGGCTCTTGATGTTGAAGAAAATCAGGTCGCCTGGCTTCAGATCGCTGCGATCGACTTTCTCGCCATGGCCGCTGGCCATCGCATTCGACGTGCGCGGCAGGTCGAACGTGGCGTCGTTGAACGCGTATTTCACCAGGCCACTGCAATCGAACCCTTTACTTGGGCTGCTGCCGCCCCAACGGTAAGGTGTACCGAGGACGTTCACGGCGCGGCTCAACACGTTGCTGCTTTCCTTGCTCGCCATGGGCGGTACAAGTTTGCTGTTGTCTTTGCTCAGCTGAGTCGAATGCTTTGCAGCTTGTTTGTTTTTGCTCGATGGAGCAGAAACGTGGGATTTTGGGGTGTAACCATTAACGTTAGGAAGACGTTGCTCACGATTGGTGGCGTGGGCGGCCAGTGGCATCAAAAGGCAAATGGTTAGCCATGTCTTGAAAAATGGACGCATTAGGCAAGGCTCATATGGGTTAGCGCGAAACTTTATAACAGCTTTTTTGTCCCTTCCGAGGCCGTTGGTCGATTCAACCTTGGGGGCAACGGAACCAAATAAGCGGCAAATTGACGCAATTGTCGGACAGAAGTCAGGTGCTATAAGGCTTTGACGGGAGCCACGGTAACATTTGCCATACGTCGGCAACCTGTAAAAAAGTCACAAAGAATTCAAGAATATTTATCTATCGTGTGATTCGAGGTCCTTCATGAACACCTATCAACAGGCTGGCTCGCAGCAAGATACGCACAGCAAGGTGATCGGTTACCTGCTGTGGATTTTCGGTTTTACGGGGGCTCACCGCTTCTATTACGGCAAGCCGGTGACCGGGACGATCTGGTTCCTTACCTTCGGTTTGTTGGGAATTGGCTGGCTGATCGACGTGTTTCTGATCCCGGCCATGGACCGCGAAGCCGACCTGCGGTTTACCGCCGGGCCGATCGAATACAACGTGGCGTGGATTCTGCTGACGTTTCTTGGCGTGTTCGGCGTGCACCGGATGTATCAGGGGAAGTGGATCAGCGGCTTGCTGTACCTGGTGACGGGCGGGTTGTTCTTTGTGGGCGTGCTGTATGACTTCTGGACGTTGAATGACCAGGTTTCTGTGCGCAACGCGCAGAATCGCGGCACTTTCCAGTAACTTGTGGCGAGGGAGCTTGCTCCCGCTGGACTGCGCAGCAGACCTGTTTTGGGGCCGCTACGCGACCCAGC
>NZ_RWIN01000089.1 GCF_009761815.1 Pseudomonas sp. PB120 | reverse complement strand
CCGATGCGCTGGTGAACGCCGGCCTCGCCCGCGTCGTTGCGGCGATGCAGGACCCGAACCCGTCAGTCGCCGGTCGCGGCATGCAGCGGCTGGCGCAGGCCGGTATTGCCATCGAAAGCGGCGTGCTGGAAGGCGAGGCGCGCAAGCTTAACGAAGGTTTCCTGAAGCGCATGGAACACGGCTTGCCGTTCGTGCGGGTCAAACTGGCCATGAGCCTCGACGGCCGCACGGCGATGGAAAGCGGCGAAAGCCAATGGATCACCGGTCCGGCCGCGCGTTCGGCGGTGCAACGCCTGCGCGCCCAGGCCAGCGTAGTGCTGACCGGCGCCGACACGGTACTCGCCGACAACGCCCGCTTGACCGTGCGTGCGGACGAGTTGGGCCTGGACGCCGAGCAGACCGCGTTGGCAATGAGCCGTCCGCCGCTGCGCGTGCTGATCGATGGCCGCTTGCGTGTGCCGCTTGATGCGCCTTTTTTCAAGGCCGGCCCGGCGCTGGTCGCGACGTGCATGGCCATCGAAGAGCAATATGCCAATGGCCCGGAATGCCTGATCGTGGCTGGCGACGATGGCCAGGTTGACCTGCACAAGCTGCTGGTCGAACTGGCCAACCGTGGGGTCAACGAAGTGCTGGTCGAGGCAGGTCCGCGTCTGGCGGGGGCTTTTGCCCAGCAAGGCCTGGTGGACGAATTCCAGATTTTCATCGCTGGCAAGTTTCTCGGCTCTTCGGCCCGACCGTTGCTGGACTGGCCGCTGGCGCAAATGAAAGACGCGCCCGAACTGAAAATCACCGAAATCCGCGCGGTTGGCGATGACTGGCGGGTCACTGCCATTCCTTTGCCAGCAGCGAGCGTATAATTCCCGGCCTGCGTCACGCGTCGGCCCTGTTCTCGAGGAGGACTCCATGTTTACCGGCATCATCGAATCCATCGGCAGTATTCGTGCATTGACCCCAAAAGGCGGAGATGTGCGGGTTTATGTAGAAACCGGCAAGCTCGATTTGAGCGACGTCAAACTGGGCGACAGCATCGCGGTCAACGGCGTGTGCCTGACGGCGGTTGAACTGCCAGGCAACGGCTTCGCGGCGGACGTCAGTCGCGAAACCCTCGACTGCACGGCCATGAACGACCTCAAGAGCGGCAGCCCGGTCAACCTGGAAAAAGCCCTGACCCCGACCACTCGCCTCGGCGGGCACCTGGTCAGCGGCCACGTCGACGGCGTGGGCGAAGTGGTTGCCCGTACCGAGAATGCCCGCGCTGTGGAATTCCGCATCCGCGCGCCAAAAGACCTGGCCAAGTACATCGCCCACAAAGGCTCGATCACCGTCGACGGCACCAGCCTGACCGTGAACGCAGTCGATGGCGCCGAGTTCCTGCTGACGATCATTCCGCACACCCTGAGCGAAACCATCATGGCGTCGTATCAGCCAGGTCGCCGGGTGAATCTGGAAGTGGACTTGCTGGCCCGTTATCTGGAGCGCCTGCTGTTGGGCGACAAGGCCGCAGAGCCTGCGTCCAGCAACATCACCGAAAGCTTTCTGGCCGCCAACGGCTACCTCAAATCCTGACTCAAGGGGGTGCCTTGTGGCGCTCAATAGCATCGAAGAACTGGTTGAAGACATCCGCCAAGGCAAGATGGTCATCCTCATGGATGACGAAGACCGCGAGAACGAAGGTGACCTGATCATGGCCGCCGAGTGCTGCCAGCCTGAGCACATCAACTTCATGGCCAAGCACGCCCGTGGCCTGATCTGCATGCCGATGAGCCGCGAGCGCTGCGAACTGCTGAAGCTGCCGCTGATGGCGCCCCGCAACGGCTCCGGTTTCGGCACCAAGTTCACCGTGTCCATCGAAGCCGCCACCGGCGTGACCACCGGCATCTCCGCCGCCGACCGTGCACGCACCGTGCAGGCGGCTGCCGCGAAAGACGCCAAGGCCGAAGACATCGTCAGCCCGGGCCACATCTTCCCGCTGATGGCCCAGGCCGGCGGTACGCTGGCACGTGCCGGCCACACCGAAGCGGCGTGCGACCTGGCGCGCATGGCCGGTTTCGAGCCAAGCGGCGTGATCTGCGAAGTGATGAACGACGACGGCACCATGTCCCGTCGCGCCGAACTGGAAACCTTCGCTGCTGAGCACAACATCAAGATCGGCACCATCGCCGACCTGATTCACTACCGGATGATCCACGAACGTACCGTTCAGCGGATTGCCGAGCAGCCACTGGACAGCGAACTGGGCCAATTCAACCTGGTGACCTATCGTGATTCCGTGGAAGGCGATGTGCACATGGCCCTGACCCTGGGCAACGTGTGCGCTGAAGAGCCGACCCTGGTTCGGGTGCACAACATGGACCCGTTGCGCGACCTGCTGATGGTCAAGCAACCTGGCCGCTGGAGCCTGCGCGCCGCCATGGCCGCGGTTGCCGAGGCGGGCAGCGGTGTGGTGCTGTTGCTCGGTCACCCGCTCGATGGCGACGTGTTGCTGGCGCATATTCGCGAAACGGCTGATCAGGCCGCCGTGAAAAAACCGACCACCTACAGCATTGTCGGTGCCGGTTCGCAGATCCTTCGGGACCTGGGCGTACGCAAAATGCGCCTGATGTCGGCACCGATGAAATTTAATGCGATATCCGGTTTCGATCTGGAAGTTGTAGAATACGTGCCCTCCGAATAATGACCGGTTGTTTCCGGCCCTTGATTCGCGGCTAACAAATCACTGAGGGACGCATAGAAAATGCGTCCCGGCTCTTTAAGAGATCTAACGAATGACCCTGAAGACCATCGAAGGTACCTTCATCGCCCCTAAAGGCCGCTACGCTTTGGTAGTGGGCCGTTTCAACAGCTTCGTCGTTGAAAGCCTGGTCAGCGGTGCAGTTGATGCCCTGGTTCGCCACGGCGTGAGCGAAAGCGACATCACCATCATCCGCGCACCTGGCGCCTTCGAAATTCCGCTGGTTGCGCAGAAAGTCGCTCAGAAAGGCGAGTTCGCGGCAATCATCGCCCTGGGCGCGGTCATTCGTGGCGGTACTCCGCACTTCGAATACGTGGCGGGCGAATGCACCAAGGGCCTGGCCCAGGTGTCCATGGAGTTTGGCGTTCCGGTCGCGTTCGGCGTCCTGACTGTTGATTCCATCGAGCAAGCCATCGAACGTTCCGGCACCAAGGCCGGTAACAAAGGTGCCGAAGCGGCCCTGTCCGCTCTGGAAATGGTCAGCCTGCTGGCGCAGTTGGAGGCCAAGTGATTAGCGACGAAAGCGATCGTTTCAACCCGCGCGATCCAAAGCCTGCGGATGCCGGCAAGCCATCGAAAAGCGTCAAGCGTCGTGAAGCCCGTCAGCTCGCGACTCAGGCGCTTTATCAATGGCACATGGCCCGTCAGTCGCTGAACGAGATCGAAGCGCAGTTTCGGGTCGATAACGATTTCAGCGATGTCGATGGCGCCTACTTCCGTGAAATCCTGCACGGGGTTCCAGCGCAGAAGGACAAGATCGACGCCGCTCTCAAGCCTTGCCTGGACCTGACCATCGAAGAGCTGGACCCGGTTGAACTGGCGGTATTGCGCCTTTCCACCTGGGAACTGCTTGAGCGTGTCGACGTTCCTTACCGCGTTGTCATCAACGAAGGTATCGAGCTGGCGAAAGTCTTCGGTTCCACCGACGGCCACAAGTTCGTCAACGGTGTACTCGACAAGCTGGCCCCGCGTCTGCGTGAAGCTGAAGTCAAGGCGTTCAAGCGCTAACCAGCGCTTGCAATCGCATGGGTGAGTTTGAGCTGATCCGCAATTTCTTCGCCGCCGCGCCTTGTGCGCAGGGCGGCGAAGGCGTTGCTCTCGGGATCGGTGATGACTGCGCCTTGCTTGCTGTTCCCCCCGGGGAGCAGCTGGCCATTTCCACCGACACCCTCGTGGCCGGTGTGCATTTCGCAGACCCTTGCGACCCGTTTCTGCTCGGTCAGCGCTCGCTGGCTGTAGCGGTCAGTGACCTGGCCGCCATGGGCGCCACGCCCGTTGCCTTTACCCTTGCCCTGACCTTGCCGACGGTGACCGCCGATTGGCTGGATGCTTTCGCCCGTGGTTTGAACGTGATGGCGCAGGGCTGCGGTGTGGCGCTGGTCGGCGGTGACACGACACGTGGCCCCCTGAGCTTGACCGTAACCGTGTTCGGACGGGTGCCGGCTGGCAAGGCATTGACTCGCAGCGGCGCCCGACCCGGTGACCTGTTGTGTGTCGGCGGCGAGCTGGGCAATGGCGCGGGCGCCTTGTCGTTGGTGCTCGGCCAGCGCACGGCCGAGCCTGCCATCGCCGATCCGCTGCTGGCCCATTACTGGTCGCCGCAACCGCAGCTTGGTCTGGGTGAAGCGTTGCGTGGCAAGGCCACCTCGGCGCTGGACATCTCCGACGGCTTGCTTGCCGACTGCGGGCATATCGCGCTCGCGTCGGAGGTCGGCATTCAGGTTGAACGGGGCCGGTTGCCGCTGTCGAAGGCTTTAGTGGCCTTCCTCGGTCAAACGGGCGCCGAAGACGCCGCCCTGAGTGGCGGTGACGATTACGTGCTGGCGTTCACCCTACCGTCCGTCGAGTTGTCACAATTGATCGCCGACGGTTGGCCGATCCATGTGATCGGGCGGGTGGTGGCAGGGCAGGGCGTCGTCTTGCTGGATGCCGCTGGACAAGACATCACCCCGCAAACCCGGGGCTATCAACATTTTCGGGAGACACCGTGACAGATCATCCCAAACAGGTCCCGGCGGAATTCGTACCGCCTTCGGTCTGGCGCAATCCATGGCATTTCCTGGCGTTCGGGTTCGGCTCGGGCACCTTGCCAAAGGCACCGGGCACCTGGGGGTCATTAGTTGCGCTACCCTTTATCCCGTTGTGGCAGATGTTGCCCGACTGGGGTTACTGGCTGATGCTGGGCATCACCATGCTGTTCGGCTTCTGGCTGTGCGGCAAGGTGGCCGACGATTTGCGGGTACACGACCACGAAGGCATCGTCTGGGACGAAATGGTCGGGATGTGGATCACCCTGTGGCTGGTGCCGGAAGGTTGGTATTGGTTGTTGGCGGGATTCCTGATGTTTCGCTTCTTCGACATTCTCAAGCCGTGGCCGATTCGCTGGATCGACCGGCATGTGCATGGCGGTGTCGGGATCATGCTCGATGATGTATTGGCCGGGGTGTTTGCGTGGTTGGCGATGCAAGGGCTGGTGAAGCTCTTCGCCTGAGGATCAAGCGGGAGGAACAGGGATGGCTCGACGCTGGTTGGCGGTGATGGTTTTCGCGATATTCGGCGCGCTGGCACACGCGCAGGACGCGCCGACGACGCCGTCCGTGATTCATCTGGCCAGCGAGGAGTGGGAGGACTACACCGCCGCCGACGGGCATGGCATGGCCTGGGACGTGTTGCGCGAAGTGTTCGAGCCGGCTGGCGTCAAACTGGATATCCGCACCGAACCCTACACGCGCTCCATCGGCCTGGCGCAACGTGGCGAAGTGGATGCGTGTGTTGGCGGTTATCGGGATGAAGTCAGCGACCTGCTGTACCCGCGCTGGAATTACGACACCGATCATATCTATGCGCTGGGCCTGTCGACCAGCCCGGTGCCGACCCTGCAAACTCTTGGCGACTATCGGCTTGCCTGGGTCCGTGGCTACGAGTTCCAGGCCTATTTGCCTAACGTACGCCGCTACAACGAAGTGGTCCGACGCACCGGGATTCTGTCGATGCTGACCCACAACCGCGCCGACTATTACATCGATGCGTTGACCGAAGTGGATTACATCGTCAGCCGGGCCAAGGATCCATCGCAGTACCGCCGTACCCACATCGCAGAATTGCCGCTGTATCTTTGCTTTGCGAATAATCCCAAGGCGCGCGCGTTGATGTCGTTGTTTGATCAGCGAATGGATCTGTTGGTGAAAAACGGTCAATTGAAGCCGATCTTCGAGCGCTGGAAGCAGCCTTACCCCTTTGATTCAAATTGAACACAGGCCCATGTAGCAGCTGGCGAAGCCTGCGTTCGGCGGCGAAGCCGTCGTAAATTCAGACATTGCGCTGTATCAGACTGACCGGGTCGACAGGTTTCACGGCGGCTGCGCCCCCGAACGCAGGCTTCGCCAGCTGCTACAAAGGATCTGTGTGACAACCGAGGATCTAACTTTTTGATCGTTATGCCCCATAATTCAGCCTAAGCGTCTGTAGGAACGTGCTGTTACAATGCCGCGTCTGCGAATCTCCAGTACCTATTGATCAGGAGCACACCGGTGCCTGTCGTTTTTGTCGCCGCTTCCAAGCTGCCAACGCCTTTTGCGCAATTCACCATGCACGGCTTTCTCGATGAAGAAAACGGGCGCGAGCACGTTGTGCTGAGCCTGGGCGAATTCGACGACGGTGCCCCGGTTCTCGGCCGCTTGCACTCCGAATGCCTGACCGGTGACGCCTTGTTCAGCCAGCGTTGCGACTGCGGTTCGCAACTTGAGGCCGCCTTGCAGGCGATCGCCCGTGAAGGTCGTGGCGTGTTGCTCTACTTGCGTCAGGAAGGCCGAGGCATTGGCCTGCTGAACAAGATCCGCGCCTACGAATTGCAGGACGCCGGCGCCGACACCGTTGAAGCCAACGAGCGTCTGGGTTTTGCCGCTGACCAGCGTGAATACTCGATGTGCCTGCCGATGCTTGAACATCTGGGCGTGAAATCCCTGCGTCTGATGACCAATAACCCGCGCAAGGTCAAAGCCCTCACCGACATGGGCATTGTGGTCGCCGAACGCGTGCCGCTGCACACCGGCCACAACCCGCACAACAAACTCTACCTGGCCACCAAGGCCAGCAAGCTCGACCACATGATGGGCAACGAGCATCAGGGCGAGGCAGACCGGGCGTGACCCGCGGTCAAGTGCGGCGTCGTCTGTCCGTCAACTGGTGGCAATACCTGTCGCTGGCCCTGCTGCCGCTGTTCGTGATCAACGGCGTATTCGGCCAGGGCGAGGCGATCTTGCCGGTGCTGGCGATGCCGTTGTTCATTGCCGGTGTGGCTTCGATGTTTGTCAGCCTGAAATTTTTTGGCGGCTACAAGCACGCGCTGATCGCCACCCAGAAAGCCCTTGATACCCCGGAAGAACCCGCCGCCTGGATTGCCCTGGCGGCCAAGCGCCGCGTGGCGTTCCTGGCGGCCGCCTTGCCTGCCTGGATCGGAGCGCTGGCGGTGTTTGTCGGCCTTGAAGCCGTGCCGTTGGTGCTGCTGGCATTGTCGACCGTGGTGCTGTTCTACCTCTACCGTATTCCGCGTCAACTCGGCTGATGCTTCGGGCCTGGCTGGCGGTTTTGCTGCTGGCCGTCGGCGGCTCGGCATCAGCGGTTGAACGCGTCGTCAGCCTCGCGCCGTCGCTCTCTGAAATCGTCGTTGAGCTGGGTTCAGCGGACCTGCTGGTGGGTGTGCTGGACGCCGGCGAACGCCCGGCCGCTCTCAAGGACCTGCCTTCCGTTGGCCGCTATGGCCAGTTGGACATGGAACGGCTGCTCAGCCTGAAACCCGATTTGCTGCTGCTTTGGCCCGGCAGTGTAGGTCCGGCACAGCATGAGCAGCTCAAGCGGCTGAATATTCCCACCTACGTTGCCGAACCGCACAACCTCGAACAACTCACCGCGCAAATAGAGGCGATTGCCACCCAGCTTGGCCGGCCTGAGCGTGGCGTTTCACTGGCCGCCAGTTTGCGTCAGCGACTGGAATCACTGCGCCAACGCTACCGCCGGGAGCAACCGTTGCGGGTGTTCTATCAGGTCTGGGATCGGCCGCTGTACACCGTGGGCGGCGGGCAGATCATCAGCGATGCGCTTGAAGTCTGCGGGGCACGTAATGTGTTTGCCGACCTGACCCTGCCCGCGCCCCAAGTCAGCGTCGAGGCGGTGCTGCAGCGTAATCCCGAAGTGATTCTGGCCAGTGATCAGGCGCAGCTCGAAGCGTGGAAAGCCTGGCCGCAGGTGACGGCGGTGGCGCAGGGGCAATTGCTGCTGGTCACGGACAAAGGCCTGGAACGGCCGAGCGGGCAGATGCTTGAGGCGACGGCCAAGCTGTGCCAAATCATCGCGCCTGACCGCTGAACTGTGGCGAGGGAGCTTGCTCCCGCTGGGCTGCGAAGCGGCCCCAAATCTGTCGGTGGGTTACTTCAGATAGAACTGCATCAGCCTATTTACGACTGCTGCGCAGCCGAGCGGGAGCAAGCTCCCTCGCCACAATGGCCGGCGGCAGCTTTAGAGCTGTGGAGTCCAGGTCACCCCGAACATCCACGCCCGACCTTCCTCGCGATACCCATACTGAGCGTCGTCATGGCTGTACAGCGCCCGGCTGTAGCCCTTGTCCAGCAGGTTATCGAGCTTGAGCTCCAGCTTGATCTCGCGACTCAGTTCCCAGCTGCTACGCAACCCCAGCAACGCATACCCGCCCAGCGGCTGCTGATTGTTCAAGTCGTCATAACTGCTGCTCACCGCTTGCCAGCTGGCGCCAAGGCCCAGTCGATCGAACTGCCGATCCAGGTCCAGGCTCAACGTTCGTCGTGCACGACGCGCCAGGGTATGCCCGCTGTCGCGATCCCTCGGGTCGATGATTGCCACGCCGAGATTGCTCTGCCAGCCGAACAATTCCTGTTTCAACGCCGCTTCGAAACCGTTGATCCGCGCCGAGGCCACGTTCTGCGGCCGGGAGTTGCTGCCGAAAATAATCGCGTCTTCCAGGTCCGTGCGATACAGCGAAGCCTCCAGTCGGCTGCTGTCAGTTAACTGGCTGCGCCACTGCAGTTCGTAGCTTTTCGAGGTCTCGGGCTTGAGGTCCGGGTTGCTGAAATCCGGGTAGTACAGGTCATTGAAGGTCGGTGCGCGGAAGCCTTCACTGTAGGTCAGCAACAGGTCGTTGTCCGGGTTCAACGGCAGGGTAAAAGTGCCGCTCCAGCTGTTTTGCCCGCCAAATTGCTGGTTCTGGTCGCGCCGCAAACCCAGTTCCGTGGAGAAACTGTCCGCCTGATAGCGGTGCTGAATAAACGCCGCGCGGTTCCAGCGGCTGTCTTCGTCGAACGGCGTGCTGCTGTTGATGCGGTCTTCGTACCAGTCGCCGCCGAGGATCAGGCTGTTGCGTTCGTTGAGGGTCAGGTCGTTCTGCCAGTTCACCGAGTCGCGGTAAGTGTTGAACACGCTGCGCTCGTCGCTGAGCTTGTCGAAGGTTTTCTCGCGGTTTTCGCTGTGGCCGAACTCGACGCGGGTTTTCCAAATGTCGTTAACCCGAGCGTCGACGTAACTGCTGACGCTGCTGACGTCGAACTCGCTGTAAGGCTGCTGCTGGACCGACTCGAAGGTGTTGAGGTCGAAGCGCCCGAACGGATTGTCGAACTCGCTTTTGCCACGGTTATCCAGCAGGTTGGCGCCGATTTCGATGTCGTCGGTGAGGGCGTGGCTCAGGCTCAGACTCATCGATTTATTGCGGTACTCATCGTGATCGCCATCGCTGGGATACGACTCATGAGTGCGATTGATCCCGGCAGTTTCATCGAGGCTGGCGCCGAGGTTGAAACGGGTTTTCTCGTCGCCCCCGGACAAGCCCAGGCTGCGTTCCCAGGTTTGATGGCTGCCAAAACCTACATGCATGCGCGGCTGCAAGCCGGCCTCGTCACCGCGACGGGTGAAAATCTGAATGACCCCGCCGATGGCATCGCTGCCGTAAATCACCGAGCGGGAGCCGCGCAGCACTTCCACGCGCTCGACCTGTTCGATGTTGATGTGCTGCAGGTTGCTGTCGCCGGACGTCGAGTTGCCGATGCGTTGGCCATCCACCAGGACCAGGCTCTGGGCCGAGTTGGTACCACGAATGTAAATCCCCGGCAGGCTGCCGCGACCGCCGGTTTGCCCGACTTGAACGCCTGGCACCCGACGCAGCAGGTCCGTGACGCTGTTCGGTTGCAGGCGATCAATGTCTTCGCGGGTGAACACGGTGTTGGCGGCGCTGCTGTCGTTGCGCGCTTCGACCTGGCGATTGGCGCTGATCAGCACATCGGGCAGCTTCAGGGCCTGATCGCGTTCGAAGGTGTCGGCCAGGAGCTGGCCGGACGGCAGAAGGGTCAGCGTCAGGGCGAGGCGGGAGAGTTTCATCGGGTAATCCGTCGGCGCTTTAAAGCGAACACATATTTGAAAGTTGCCCAAAACCAATGTGGGAGCGAGCCTGCTCGCGATGACGGTGTATCAGTCAAGAATGAGTTGACTGTCAGTCCGCTATCGCGAGCAGGCTCGCTCCCACAGGGTCTTGTGTTTAGATTTTCAGCAGTTGCAGGCGCTCGCGAACAGAAGCCTCGATCCCGGCCTCATCCAGCCCGCACTCCGCCAGCATTTGCGCAGGCTTGGCGTGTTCGACGTAGATATCCGGCAAGCCCAAGTGCAGCACCGACTTGAGGATGTTCTCGCGGGCAAGGAACTCGCTGACCGCGCCACCGGCGCCGCCCATGATCGCGTTTTCTTCGATGGTCACCAGCAACTCATGACTGCCGGCAATTTCACGAACCAGTGCCTCGTCGAGGGGTTTGACGAAGCGCATGTCGACTACGGTGGCATCCAGCGTCTCGCCGACTTTCAGTGCCTCGGCCAGTTGCACGCCGAACACCAGCAGCGCCACTTTGCTGCCCTGGCGACGGACGACACCCTTGCCGATTTCGATCGGTTCGAGGTTTTTCTCGATGGTCGCATTCGGACCGTTGCCACGCGGATAACGCACCGCCGCCGGGCCGTTGTACAGATGCCCGGTGCTGAGCATTTTGCGCAGTTCGTTTTCGTCGCTCGGCGTCATCACCAGCATGCCGGGGATGCAGCGCAGGAACGACAAATCGAAGCTGCCCGCGTGCGTCGGGCCGTCTTCGCCCACCAGACCGGCGCGATCGATGGCGAACAGCACGTCAAGGTTTTGCACCGCGACGTCGTGGATGAGTTGGTCATAGCCGCGTTGCAGGAACGTCGAGTAAATCGCCACCACGGGTTTCGCGCCTTCGCAGGCCATGCCCGCCGCGAGGGTCACTGCGTGTTGCTCGGCAATCGCCACGTCGAAATAGCGCAACGGGAAACGTTCGCTGAAGGCCACCAGGTCAGAGCCTTCCTTCATTGCCGGCGTGATGCCGACCAGGCGCGGGTCTGCAGCGGCCATGTCGCATAGCCACTCGCCGAACACACCGGAATACTTCGGACCGCTCGCTTTTTTCGGTGCGGCGGCCGGCGCGTCCAGCGGCTCGAGTTTGGTGATGGCGTGGTAGCCGATCGGATCGACTTCCGCCGGAGCGAAGCCTTTGCCTTTCTTGGTGACGATGTGCAGGAACTGCGGGCCTTTCAGATCGCGCATGTTGCGCAAGGTGGCGATCAGGGTCGGCAGGTCGTGGCCATCGATCGGGCCGATGTAGTTCCAGCCCAGCTCTTCGAACAGCGTGCCGGGGACCAGCATGCCTTTTGCGTATTCTTCGGTGCGACGGGCGATTTCCCAGGCGCCGGGCAGGCGCGACAGGACCTTTTTGCTGCCTTCGCGCATGCTCGCGTAAGTGCGGCTGGAAAGGATCTTCGCCAGGTAGTTCGACAAACCGCCGACGTTGCGCGAGATCGACATGTCATTGTCGTTGAGGATCACCAGCATGTTGGCGTCCACTTCCGGCGCATGGTTCAGCGCCTCGAACGCCATGCCGGCGGTCAGTGCGCCGTCGCCGATCACGGCAATCGCCTTGCGATCACTGTTTTGCAGGCGGGCGGCAATGGCCATGCCCAGCGCTGCGCTGATCGACGTGCTGGAGTGGCCGACGCCAAAGGTGTCGTACTCGCTCTCGGAACGACGCGGGAAGGCCGCGACGCCGTCCTTCTGGCGCAGGGTGCCCATGCGCTCGCGACGGCCGGTCAGGATTTTGTGCGGATAGGCCTGATGACCCACGTCCCACACCAGCCGGTCGTCCGGGGTGTCGAAGACGTAATGCAACGCAATGGTCAGCTCGATGACGCCCAGGCCTGCACCGAAATGCCCACCGGTCTGACCGACCGTGTAGAGCAATTCCAGGCGCAACTCATCGGCCAGGGTTTCCAGCTCGGCTTCGCCTAACCGGCGCAGGCCGTCCGGCGTGTTGGCACGGTCGAGCAGAGGCGTGGTCGGGCGCTTGCGGGGAATCTCATGAAACGTCGTGGGCATCAGGCGAATCGTTATAGGTATAAAAGATGCGGCAGTTTACCTGATGCATCGCCCCCTGCCCACGCGTTGCTCTTTTTTGGCGGATACGCTGTCAGCTGCGGCGGTCCACGATATAACGGGCCAGATCGCGTAACGGCTCGGCGGCCGCGTCAAACGGTCGCAGCGCGTGCAGGGCCTGGTCGCGCAGTTCCAGGGCATAAGCCTTGGCCGCATCGAGGCCGAGCAGGGACGGGTAAGTCGGTTTGTCGCGGGCGATGTCGGCGCCCTGGCGCTTGCCGAGGGTTTCGGTATCGCTTTCGACGTCGAGAATGTCGTCCTGGACCTGGAACGCCAGACCGATGGCCTGTGCATAGTTCTGCAGGGATTTCAGTTCGTCCTTCTCGGCCCGGCCGCTGGCGAGGGCGCCGAGTTTGACGCTGGCTTCGATCAATGCGCCGGTTTTGTGCCGGTGCATGTATTCGAGGGCCTTTTGATCGAGTTTCAGGCCAACGGAGCCGAGGTCAATGGCCTGACCGCCGACCATGCCCGCCGGGCCCGCTGCCAATGCGAGCGCGCTGACCATTTGCAGGCGGATTTCGGCGTCCAGCGTACTCAGGCGCGGATCGAGCAGGGCACTGAAGGCCAGGCTCTGCAAGCCGTCACCGGCGAGGATCGCGCAGGCTTCATCGAATTTCTTGTGGGTGGTGGGCTGGCCGCGACGCAGATCGTCGTCGTCCATGGCCGGCAAATCGTCGTGCACCAGCGAATAAGCGTGAATCAGCTCCACCGCGCAGGCCGCGCCATTGGCTTGTTCAGCCTTGCCGCCCAACGCTTCGCACGCGGCGTAGGCCAGCAGCGGGCGCACACGCTTGCCGCCGTTCATTACGCTGTAGCGCATGGCTTCGTAGAGACGAGCGAGCTCAGGGCTCGGTGCGTTGAACAGGGTTTCCAGGGCCGCGTTGACCCGGGCCTGGCTGGTCGCCGAATACGCTGCAATCATTCTGGCTGATCCGCGTCGAAGGGTTCCTCGGCCAATTCGCCATCCCGTTCAAGCAATACCTGAACCTTTTGCTCGGCCTGGGCCAGCGCCGCCTGGCAATCACGGGTCAGACCGATGCCCTGCTCGAAAGCCGTCAGCGAGTCCTCCAGCGATAATTCGCCGTTCTCCAGTCGCTCTACCAGCGTTTGCAGGTCAGCGAGGGATTGTTCGAAATCCAGTGCAGCTTTTTTGCGGGCCATGGCGGCTATTTCCGGTTGACGTTAAACCGGCGCGACACTAGCAGACATGGGGGTTATGGGCAAATGAGGCCACTGTCTGATGCACGGTTGTATCCGTTGCTGCGGTCACGGCGGTTAAAAAATGTGGGAGCCAGCCTGCTGGCGATGGACGCACAGACAACGCGATCATCCAGACAGGGCGCGTATCGTTGACGTCCATCGCCAGCAGGCTGGCTCCCACAGGGGAATTGCGCGCATCAGCAGAGTCAGGTCGGCTGTCAGGCTGCCTTGGTTTGCATTTAATCGAGGCGCCCTGAACAAGATTATTCGGCTCACCGTCCAGCCACGACCGTGACCCCTCCCTCAAATCAAGCACCATTCGATTGTTAAAACCCCACCAAATGGCTACCCTTCGCGCCTTCTACGACCCATCAGTCACGGGTCGATCTGACGAAACGCAGTACTTGGATCTGTAACGCGCCTAGGATCAGGCGCAGGGTTTCGTTATGCATGGCAGGAGGCGTTACATGCGTTCATGTTTTCTATTGCTGATCGGGCTGGCCTGCGCGACCACTGCCTGGGCCGGGCCAACGGCCGAGCTGACGGAACCTGTCGGCGGCTGGCGTTACTCCGGTTTGCTCGACCGCAGCGAAAACCCGCAAGTCGCCTATCCCACGCCACCCATCGACCGCGGCGTGCAGCGCAATCGCACGATGATCGAAGGCCAGCTCAAGGCCATCGGTACTCAACGCGGGCCGCACACGCTGGCGGTCAATGGTAATCCGCTGAACCTGTACACCGACGACGCAGGGCGTTTCGCTCGGCCGTATGCGTTCGGCGCAGGTTCCAACAGCGTCGAAGTGCGCAGTGCCGAAGGCAAATCCCTCAAGCGCGTTCAATTCTATGAAGCCAACGACTTGCGCACCCCGGCGCGGATCCGCGTGGTGCTGGGGTGGGACGACCCGAAAGCCGAACTCGACCTGCACATCATCACCCCCGACGGCCAGCATGCGTTTTTCGCCCACACGGCGTTGACCAACGGCGGCGGTCTGGACCCGGACGGCGTCGATGGCCCCGGCCCGGAAATGTTCACCATGACCGCGCCGCTGCATGGCACCTATCTGGTTTACGTGAACTATTGGGGCAACTTCGGCAGCGAAGGCTATAACTTCGATGAGGCCAGCAACCAGAACGAGGTCATCACCTCGCAAATCAACCTGGTGCTCAACGAAAACACCGTCGACGAAAAACGCGAGACCTTCATCGTGCCCCTGCGGGCCATCGGTGACCTGCTGCTGGTCAAGACTTTCAACTATTAAGCATCCCGCTCCACGGATGAATTGCTGAGCTTTGGGAACATGAGCGTGAACATGAGCGATAACACTGTGACACCTGCCGCTGATGCACCGGCTGCGAATATTTCTCGTCGCTGGCCGACCGTGCTGATCGGGCTGTGCCTGGTGGCGGGCGTCGCGGGCGGGTTGGGCTGGTTCATGCACAAACCCAAGGCGCCGCCGGCGGCCCTGGCCAGTGACAAACTGGGCATGAGTCGCCCGGACGGTCTGCTCGAAACCCGCTCCCTGAGCCAGTTGCCCAAGGACTTGCTGGCGGTGCCATTTCTCAAGGAAACCCTGACCGAAGATTTCGTCTTCTATTACGAAACCCATGTGGATCGGCTCGGGTTGATCGGCAGCCTGCGGCGGATTATTTACGAGCATGACCTGAAGTTGCAGGACAGCCTGATCGAGCAGCTGTTCGATCAACCGGCGGATGTGGCGCTGTGGCGCGGAGCGGACGGTCGGCTCAAGGATTTCCTGCTGGTGATGGATCGCGGTGGCCTGGCCAAGGTGCTGGAGCCGCTGGCCAAGGTGGCACTGGATGACTCGCAACTGACCAAACTCAGTGACGTGAAAGTCGGCGCCGACGACGTTGCGCTCTATCAACTGAACTACAACGCCAGCAAAGCGCTGGTATTCGCCTCCCATGGCGACAAATTGGTGGTGCTGTCGAACCCGTCCAAACTCTACGATCCGGGCAACGGCCCGATGGACGAGCCGGGCAGCGTCTCGACCCTGGCCATCGCAGCGTTGCTCAACGGTGACAAACTGTTTCCCGAAGCCTTCGGACTGCCACCGCGTGCGCCGGAAGTGAAACAACGCCTGTCGGTGAACTCCAGCGTACTGGCGATGGGTTACCAGCGTTTTATCCCTAACTTCGCCGGCCTGCGTTTCGACATGGACGACAAGGGCTGGCACAGCTTCCTGGCCATGGATGAACTGGAAAACCAACCGGACTTCGATTTCAAACCGGTCTGGCAAGCCATGCCGATGGGCGCCAGCGCCTGCGTGGCCCTGCCGCTTGCCGCCGAACAACAGAAACCATTGCTGGTGAAACTCGGCGCCGAAGAGAACGTGGCCCAAGCGCTGACCGAACACATGGCCGGTGCGGCCGGCCTGTGCTGGTACGCCGATTCGCGGCTGTACACACCGCTGCTGGTGGCCAGCCTCAATGACAAGGACAGCGCGAAACTCGACGGTGATCTGGGCACTTTGTTCGGCTCGATGGTCGGCGCCTACGAAGGCAATGTCGAAGAACATGCGTTCCCGGTGGTCGAGAAACAGGAAGGCGAAACCCATCAATGGCAACGTCAGGTCAGTTCCAATTTCGGTCCGTATGCCGCCAAGGACGCCGAGACGCCGGAAGCCATCACCGGCAAGGCGTTCATGAAAGTCAGCCTGGCGCGTCACGGTTCAACGCTGTTGTTTTCCCTGGACGACAAGCTGGTGGACAAAGCCCTCGGCACCCTCGACAAACGCTTCCCGCCGATGGCCGATGTGGTGCCCAAGGACTTGCTGATGCCCGTCTATTTCGGCCCGGATTCCATGGCGCAACTGATGCAACAGGAAACCCTCGACAGCCTGCCGCAGGACATGGAGCCGGTGTTTTACAACGCCGCGCAAACCTACCTGATCCCGAAACTGCGCACGCTCGGCGGTTACGGCAAATATGCCCTGACCTTGCCCGCCGGCAGCGAGCCTGATGGCCACTGGCAGTGGTTGCCGCTGGAATGGAAAGCCCTGTGACCGCACTCATTCGAGGCCTCGGCCTGCTGGCGATGTTGCTGGGCAGTCGCGCATTGGCCAGCGACGCCGCGCCGCTCGACGTGCAGCAATCCCAGGTGTTCCGCGCCTGGTTCGTGCGCATCGCTCAGGAGCAACTCACCCAGGGCCCGAGCCCGCGCTGGTATCAGCAGGACTGCGCCGGGCTCGTGCGGTTTGCCGCCAACGAAGCGCTGAAAGTCCATGACGACAAATGGCTGCGCAGCAATGGCCTGTCCAATCGCTACCTGCCACCGGAGTTGCAATTGAGCGAGGCCCAGCGCGGTCTGGCCCAGCAATGGCAGCAGGGCGGCGGCAAGGTCGGGCCATACGTCAACGCGATCAAGCTGATTCAGTTCAACAGTCATCTGGTGGGCCGCGACCTGGCGCAAGCCCGGCCCGGCGACCTGATGTTTTTCGATCAGGGCGACGACCAGCACCTGATGATCTGGATGGGCCGCTACATCGCCTATCACACCGGTACCACCACCCCCACTGACAACGGCATGCGATCCGCGAGCCTGCAGCAACTCATGACATGGAAGGACACCCGATGGATACCCGATGCAGCCAACCCCAACTTCATCGGCGTCTATCGACTGAACTTTCTCTCCCAATGATCGGTGCCCGCATGCTGCGTTTCTGTTCAAAACTGCCAGTGTTGCTGGCACTGATTCTGCCGCTGGCCACGGTCAACGCCGAAGACACCGTCGCGCCAAGCAACTACACGCCGGTGGCCGGGGAAAGCTTTTTCCTGCTGGCCGACAGCAGCTTTGCCAGCGACGAGCAGGCGATGGTGCGCCTGGAAGCGCCGGGCCGTGACTACCGTCGATTCCGCATGGAACCTTACGGCGGCGCCGACATTCGCGTGTACCGCATCGACAAGCCGCTGGACTTCCTCAAGCGCCAGAAGAACCTGCACCGCGTGGTCAGTGACGGCCAGTTCAAGGGTGAAGGCCTGTCGAACACCCTCGCTTACCTGTGGGACAACTGGTACCGCAAATCCCGTCGCGTGATGCAACGGGCGTTTTCCTACGAGTCGCGTAAACAAGTCACCGAGGAAGTGCCGGAACTGAAGATGGGCACCGCCATCGCCGCACCAACGCCTTACGACGCTCAGCCGCAATTCGCGCTGATTCCGGGCCTGCCGGTGGTCAGCCAGTTCCGGTATCCGCTGTGGCAAGCCAAACCGATCCAGCCGCCCGAAGGCGTGAACCTGGCCGGCTCTTCCAGCGAGTTCGTCACCGTTGCGCCGGGCAACGTGTACATCCCGCTGGGCCATCTGAAACCGGGGCTGTATCTGGTGGAAGCGCTGATCGGCAAGTACCGCGCGACCACCATGGTCTTCGTTTCCAACACCGTCGCCGTCAGCAAGATTGCCGGTGATGAACTGCTGGTGTGGGCCGCGCGCAAACACGAAGGCAGTTCGGTGCCCAAGGTGAATGTGTTGTGGACCGATGGCCTTGGCGTCATGAGCAGCGGCGCCACCGATGCCGATGGTTTGCTGCGCCTGAAACACGTCAGCCCGGAGCGTTCGTTCGTGATTGGCGAGGACGAAGAGGGCGGGGTGTTCGTCTCTGAAAACTTCTATTACGACAGTGAAATCTACGACACCAAACTCTATGCGTTTACGGACCGGCCGCTGTATCGGCCGGGGGATTGGGTGTCGCTGAAAATCGTCGGTCGCGAGTTCAAGAACGCGCGTGACTCAGTGTTGCCGACCGCTGCCGACGTCAACGTGACCGTGCTCGATGCAACCGGCACCGCGCTGCAATCACTGGCGCTGAAACTGGATTCAAAGGCTGGAACCCAAGGGCGATTCCAGTTGCCGGACAATGCCGTCGCGGGCGGCTATGAGCTGCGTTTCAGCTACAAGGATCAGGCTTACAGCAGCGCCTTTCGCGTGGCCGAATACATCAAGCCACATTTTGAAATCTCGCTGAACCTGGCCAAACCCGATTACCGCACCGGCGAACCGGTGAAGGGCAATCTGGTGCTGCTGTACCCAGACGGAAAACCGGTGGCCAATGCCAAATTAACCCTCGGTTTGCGTGCCCAGCAACTGTCGATGGTCGACAACGAACTGCAATACCTCGGGCAATTCCCGGTGGAGCTGACCAGCACCGAACTGACCACCGACGCCAAGGGCAACGCGACCCTCGACCTGCCGGCCGCCGACAAGCCGAGCCGCTACATGCTCACCGTGTTTGCCAGTGATGGCGCGGCCTATCGAGTCAAGACCACCAAGGAAATCCTCATCGACCGTGGCGCCGCGAGCTTTCGTCTCGGTGCACCGCAGCGCTTCAGCGCCGTCGGCGACAAAGTTGTCTTCAGCTACGTCAATGAAGGTGGCAGCGAGCAAAGCAAAGCCGTCACGCCGAGCGCCTACAGTTGGGTGCGCCTGGAAGACCAGACCACCGGCGGAGGTAAACTCGCGGCGACCGATAAGGGCTTCACCCTCGCCTTCGACCGTCCGGGCACTTACAACCTGAGCTTGAAGGACGACCATGGTCGCGTGGTCGGCGCGACCGGCCATTCGGTCACCGGCGATGGCGTCAAAGCCGTGCCCGGCACCGTGGAAATCGTCCTCGACAAAGCCGAATACAAGGCCGGCGACGAAGCGCTGGCGTTGATCACGTTCCCTGAGCCGGTCAGCGACGCGTTGCTGTCCCTGGAACGCGACAAGGTCGAGGCCACCGCGCTGATATCCAAGGGCGGCGACTGGCTGAAGATGGAAAAGCTCAGCGAGACCCAATACCGCGCGCGCATCCCGGTGAAAGACAACTTTGCGCCGAACCTGACGTTCTCCGTGCTCTACACCAAGGGCGGCCAGTACAGTTTCCAGAACGCCGGGATCAAGGTGATTGCGCCGCAGATCGACGTGGCCATCGCCACCGATAAAGAGACCTATCAGCCGGGCGATACGGTGTCGGTGGACCTCACCACACAGTTCGCCGGCAAGCCGATTCCGGCGCACCTGACGGTCAGCGTGGTCGACGAAATGGTTTACGCGCTGCAACCGGAAGTCGCGCCGACCATCGACCAGTTCTTCTACCACCCGCGCCGCAACAATGTGCGCACTAGCGCCAGCCTGTCGTTCATCAGCTACGACGTGGCATTGCCGGGCAGCCCCGGCGCACCGGGCAAAGCCAATCGCAGCGAGCGCGGCGTGAAAGTGCTGGAACGACCACGCCGTGAAGACGTCGACACCGCGGCCTGGCAGCCTGAATTGGTGACCGACGTCAGTGGCAAAACCCGCTTCACCTTCAAGATGCCGGACTCGCTGACCCGCTGGCGCATCACTGCGCGGGCCATCGCCGATGACGGTCAGGTCGGGCAGAAAAAGCAGTTCGTGCGTTCGGAAAAACCGCTGTACCTGAAGTGGAGCGGGCCAACCCGATTCCGTACCGGCGACAAACCGGACCTCGGTGTGTTCGCCTTCAGCCAGGCCGAGCAACCGGTGAAGGCCGAGCTGGTGATTCATTACGGCGGCGCGGATCAACGGGTACCAGTGACGCTGAACAACGGCATCAACTACATCGCGTTGCCGGCGTTCGCCCCGGTCAATGGCGATTGGACTGCAGAGCTGGTGCAGGACGGCAAAACCGCAGACGCCCTGGCCGTGCGCCTGACTGCGACCGGTGAAGGCTGGCAGGTCACGCAGAGCCAAAGCCTGGACGTGGCCAGTGGCGATACGCCGTTGGCCTTGCCAGCAGACGCCAGCGATATCCGTCTGCGCCTGGATGACAGTCCGCAAGCGCTGTTCCGTTCGGCGCTCGATGATTTGCTGAGCTATCCGTATGGCGGCGTCGAGCAGACGGCCAGTCGTTTGCTGCCGTTGAGCATCGCTTATCCGACCTTGTCGGCGAATCTGCAGATCCGTGATCGCCTGCGGCTGATCATGCAAAACAGCCGTCTGCGGCTGGTGCAGATGGCCGGGCCCTCGGCGAGTTTCACCTGGTGGGGTATGGACGGTGAGCCGGACGCGTTCCTCACCGCGTACGCCTATTACGCCGACTGGCACGCCAGCAAAGCGCTGGAGCTGAGCCTGCCGCCAGAGCATTGGCAACGGGTGCTGGAGGTCTATTCGAAACAGGCCAAAAACACGCCGCTGTTGCAGCGCGCATTGATCCTGTCGTTCGCCAAACAGATGCAATTGCCGGTGAACACCTTGCTCAGCGGCTTGATGGACGACTTGTCGAAAGCGGGCGAGGGCAATGCGGCGAACCTGATGGACGATGGCGAGGACAGTCTCGTCATGAGCGATCCGGATTCGGCGCTGGGGCTGGCGGCGGCACGTGCGTTGACCGCTTCGTTGGCGAAGCAATCCAAGGTCACTTTGCCGGACGCGTTCAATCGGCAACTGGCCGATGCGCAGCAGCGTCTGGCCGTCAGTTCCCAGCCGTTTGCCGAAGCGCTGAACCTGTCCCTGCAAACCTTCGATCAGGCCCACGCGCAAGCGTTGTTGCAACGCTTGTTGCCGCAGCAATCGACGCTGGAACGTGCACTGGCGCTGACCTGGTTGCAGCGCAGCATCGAGCAGGCTTCGCCCACCATCGCGCTGGCGCCGGGTGACGGCTGGAAGAAAAACTACGGTGATACCGGCGAGATGTATTGGACGTGGCAGGGCGCCTCGCCCGTGCCAGCAGTGCTGTCGCTGAGCGGGACACAAGAGCGTCCGTTGCGGGCGGCGTTGAGTTATCAGACGCGGCAGCCGTCGGTTGATCCTGTGGCGGTGACCATCACGCGTCGCCTGTCGCGACTGGTGCCGGGTGACGAAGCGTTCACCTTCAAACTGGAAGCGGTCGGTACCAAACCTTTGTCCAGCGACAGCCTGTATCTGGACGAAGTGATCCTCACCAGTAAGGCTGCCAAGCCGTTGCGCTACGGCATGATCGAAGTGCCGCTGCCGCCGGGCGCCGATGTGGAGCGCACCACCTGGGGCATCAAACTGATGGGCAAGGCGGGCACAGAACCGACGGCACTGGAGAAGGCGCGCTTCGAGCCGGGTCAGATGGCCTATGCGATTCCAGTCGATGCGCTCAGCGGCGAATTGCGCCTGCGCCATCTGGTGCGCTTCTCGCAAAAAGGTCAGTTCAATTTGCCGCCGGTGCGTTTCACTCAGGTCTACGCGCCACAGCATCAGGCGCAGGAACAGAAACCGGCGCTCGGCCAGGTCACGGTCAACTGATGTGAGCCGGTTTCTGCTGGGGTGGCTGTTGTGTTTACTCCCTGCGCTGGCGACAGCGCAGGAGGAACCGCTGCGCTTGGGCTTCAAGGGTGAGCTGCTGACGCTGAGACGCACTCAGGTGATGGCTCGCGAGCCAATGCCGGCAGACGTGCAGACACCGTTGGGCAGTCTGTGGAAGTTGTTTGTGTATGGCTGGCTGGTGGACACCGGCGCACGTGAGCCGGCTTATGAATGTCGCGGGCAGTCGAAAGAAGAAGTCTATTGCTGCACCGCTGGCGGCAAGATCGAGCGTGATCAGGCCTTGGTGAAGTCGTGCGGTTTGTATTTCGAGCCGGCGCGGCTGGGCATTACTGGAGGTGACTGGCGCAGTTATTGGCAAGCGCGACACGCACCAGAGTGGTTGCTGGACTTGCCGTCATTGCAGCCTTCCACGCGTGTGTCGGTGGCCGAGTTGCTCAAGGTGCTGGCGGTGATGCCGGCGCAGGCTCAGGCGCGTCGAGTGTTATTGGACGTGGTATTGAACGCGTCCGACGGCAATGTCGTGGGCGAACTCGGCGGCCGGTTACGGGTGAAAACCTGGAGCTGGCTGGGCGATCAGGGGCCGTCTTCGCGCCAGGGCGGGTTCGCCGGCTGGACCACGGATGGCTCGCCGATCTGGGCCGGCGGGCGCGGGACCAGTCAAACGGTGCTGCGCAACTACGGTCAGGCGCTGGCGTCTGTCTTGCCGGTTGATTGGCCTGTGGACGCGGGACGCTGCGTTGAAGTCGGTCTGTTTGCCCGTTATCCGATCGAGCGTGTTCTGGCGGGGGATCGTGTGGTGTCCAGCGGGCCCCTGCAAGGCGACTACCGCGTCGAATTCACCAACGGCAATCAACTGGATATCCACAGCGACGGCGAATTGTTTTTGCTCAAGGACCAACTCGTCGCCCGCCTGGACCGTGAAGAATATGTCGCCCGCGTCCTGCAACGTGAAGCCCAGCCCGAACCTGCCGAAGCCGCCAAAGCATTGGCCATCGCCATCCGCACTTATCTGCTGCAAAACGCCACCCGCAACGGCGACTGCCTGAGCATCGACGACAGCAGCAGCCGCCAACGCGTTGCGCCGCGCCCGGCCACGGCCGAATCAAGGAACATCGCCGCCTGGACCAGCGACCTCGTGTTGGCCGGCAGCACCGTCACCTATCATTCCGACCAACCCGGCCCGGACAAACTCTCGTGGCAGCAAGCCGTCGAACAAGCCAACGCCGGCCAACGCTACGACGCCATTCTGCTGCACGCCTACTCGCGTGCGAGCCTCAGTCGATGGGACAACCCCGTCGCCTCTTGCGAAGCGCTGCCCGCCGCCCAGGACTGGCTGCAAAACCAGCGGCGCGGTTGGCGCCAACGCCTCGAAAGCGAAGTCGGCTACAACGAAGTCAGCACTTTCGCCGTCTGCCGCCTGGCTTTCGGCCGGCCCTACGTCGACCGCGAACGCCAGCGCATCTACGTGCGCGGCGTGCTGTCGCTGCAGGATCGCCTCGACCTGACCCACGAATACCTGCACCTGGCCTTTGAAGCTCATCCCAATGGCCAGGATGAAACCTACATCGAAGGGCTCGCCCGCCACCTCTTGCTGGAATAGGTCATGAAACTCCGTTATCCACAGGTCTTCCTGTTCCTTTGTACTTTCCTTGCGCTGCCGACAGTTTTTGCGGCGGATAACGCCGTGAAGCTCGACACCCCCGTCGGCGGCTGGCGCACAGGGGCGGTCGAGGGCGAAGGCGAACATTTTCGCCAGACCGTCAACTACCCGGCCTCGTCGGTCAATACGCCAGCGGGCCAGGCCAACACCGCGCGCATCACCGGCCAGATCAAAGCCACCCCCAAGTCCACCGAGCCCGGCCGGCTGATCGTCAATGGCGTCAGCATGCCGCTGAAGATCGACCCTGCCGGCCGCTTTGATCGCCCGTTCTCCTTCCCCAATGGCAGCAACAGCGTCGAAGTGCGCAGCCCCGATAGCCAACAACGTCATCGCACACAATTTTTCAACGCCAGTGGCGGTGCGACACCAGCCAAGTTGCGGGTGTTGTTGTCGTGGGACAGCGACAACACGGATCTGGATCTGCACCTGATCACCCCCGATGGCGCGCACATCTGGTACGGCGATCGTGTGGCACCCAATGGCGCCGCGCTGGATGTCGACGTGACGACCGGTTACGGCCCGGAAATCTTCGCCATGCCCGCGCCGATCAAAGGCCAATACCTGGTGTACGTGAACTACTTCGGGGGCGGGTATCGCAGTGATGAAGAAGGGCAGGAGGATGCGGTTCAACCGCTGACCACGGCGCAGGTGACGGTGATTACCGAGGAAGGGACGCCGAACGAGAAGATGGAGACGTTCCTGGTGCCGATGCGGGCGGTGGGGGAGTTGACGCTGGTTAAGGGGTTTAGTTATCCGTGAGGGGGTGAATCAGTCAGCGGGTTGCTGACCGATCCGATCTTGCGCATCCTGGTAGGCGGCTTCACGTTCACGCTTTCCAATGGCGATCACAAACACCACGACTTCTTGATCAAGCACCTGATAGATCAGGCGATAACCAGCACTGCGCAGCTTAAGTTTGTAGCAATCAGGCAAGTTGCGAAGTCGATTGGCTTCGACACGAGGGTTTTCCAATACTTCAGCAAGCTTCTTTTTAAACTGCTGGCGTAACGTGTCCCCCAGTTTGTTCCACTCTTTTAACGCACGACGATCAAATTCGAGGCTATAGGTCATCCAGGCTTACCTTGACTCGCTGAGGGGAGGCAAGGCGCTCGGTGACCACGGCGATGAGGGCTTCATCCTCTTCGCTGAGTAATGCTGCTTTGAAAGGCAGTTTGCCTCTCTCTGCGACGTATTGAAGGGTTTGGCGCAACAGCTCTGAGGGGGTGACCCCGAGTTTTTCCAGCTCGGCAAATGAACGCTGCTTCAGGTCATCGTCGATGCGAATATTAATAGAAGCCATGGTGAATTACCTGTAATGACGTTTGTCGTTACGATAGCAATTGCGGTACTGGCCCAACAACCTCTCATGGCGGTTTTCAGATGACAGGTAAGCTTTCTCTAGAGTAGCTTTCGCGTCATCCGTGAAGCACAAAAAAGGCCAGCGCTAACGCTGGCCTCTTCTTCAATCCATCAGCCACGCATTTCGCCAAGCCAACAAGTGTTCGTCCTTGAGCATCCAGTTGTCGAGTACCACGCTGCGAAGAGCATCTCCGACCCGGGCGTTGGCGTCGGGTTCCGCGAGGTGTTCGCGAATGGCGGCAACCCAGTCTTTCGGTTTGTTCTTGACCCTGGTCACGGGGAAGTCACCCTGATAACAGACGATGTCCGAGCAGATCACCGGGAAGCCACAAGCGCCGTATTCCAATAGTCGTAGATTGCTTTTGCAGGCGTTGAAGACATTATCTTTGAGCGGTGCCAACGCCAGGTCCAGGTTCAAGCCGGCGAGGTAGGCCGGGTATTTCTCGATATTCACGCCCCTGTGGAATTCGTGGACATAGGGACGCAGTTCCGGTGGGCACATGCCCATGAACACCCATTCCACTTCCCCGGCCAGTTCACGAACCACTTCGGCAATGACATTCAAGTCAGCGCCGTGGCCCGAGCCGCCGGCCCAGCCGACCCGAGGCTTGTGGCCTTGTTGGCGAAGGCTGGTCAGGCCGCTCCACCATTGGCTGGGCAGGCGGTTTTCTATCACTCGGATGTCGGCGTTATACCCCTTCAGTGCATGGGCCAGCGGCTGTGTCGACACTACCAGCCGGTCGCACAAGCCCACGGCTTTCTTCAAGCGTTTGGCAATGTCTTTGGGCGGCAGGTCGCGGCTTGCGCCAGTGGGCACGTCGAGGATGTAGTCATCCAGCTCGTAAACCTTGAAGGCCCTGGAAAATGCCTTGGAGTTCTCGATGAGTTCGAGCTGAGGTGTCGTGTATTGACGCTGGAAAATGATCGTGTCCGGCGCCAGGCGCTCCAGCTCTACCGGTTGAAGCCCCCAGTCGCTCAACGCGCCCTCGACCAGCCCGGCGGCTTTCATGGCCGCGAAGGGCTGGCGCACCCGATAATGGCCACAGCCGAAAGCGTCGCCGGGGTAGCACAGCGCGTGAGGCAACGCGCGACTGGCGAACGGTTGCCAGCCGGCCTCGCTGCGGCAATCGGCAGCGAAGCCGCTGCCTTCCAGGGTCAGGTTGCGGTTGTAGGCCTGGTCGTTGGCCAGCTGCGGCAGCCAACGCTGGTACATCACCGATTGTTCGCGCTTGAAGCGTTCGAGCTTGGCTTCCTGCCGGGTCGTGTCGACCGTGTGCTGGCTCACGCTGTTTTCGTGCACGAGCACCGCATAAGGCGTCCAGACAATCAGTCGCCCGGCCTGGCCGACTTTCAGACACAGATCGACGTCGTTAAAGGAAATCGTCAGGCTGGCTTCGTCCAGTCCGCCCACCTGGCGGTAAAGCTCGGTACTGATCATCAGGCAGGCGGCGGTCACCGCGCTGTAGTTCTGGTCAACCTGCAAACGGTGAAGGTAGCCGTTGGACTGCATGGGGTCGCCCAGGAAGGGGTGGTCAGCAACGCCGCGCAAGCCGAGGACCACGCCACCATGCTGAATCGTCCCGTTGGGGAATAACAATTTGGCGCCGACGATGCCGACTTCCGGCCGTTGGGCGTGATGGAGCAGCGCGCCCAGCCAGTCGCCATCAATGATCGCGGTGTCATTGTTGAGCAGCACCAGGTAGTCGCCACGGGCATGGCTGGCGGCGAAATTGTTGATCGCCGAATAGTTGAACGGGTGCGGGTAGCGCAGGATGCGCACCTTGGGGTCGTTCAGACTTTCCATACCGCTGAACCATTCCAGGGCTTCGGCGGTTTCACTGTTGTTGTCGACGATGATCAGTTCGTAATTCGTGTAGCGGGTTTTCTCCATGATGCTTTCGACGCAGCGAAGCAGCATCGGCAGGCAATCCTTGGTGGGAATCAGGATGGACACCAACGGCTGCCCGGCGTGTTGGTAAACCACGCGATTCATCATCGACAAAGGGCCTGTGCGCAATTCATGAGCCACACCCAGTCGCTGCAAATGCGCTTCGACTATCGCGGCAGAGTGCGCGATGACTTGGGGCTCGCCGAGCCACTGGCCGAAGTTAATCGCCTGGTGCACCAGCACATCGGAAAGGTGCCCGACGGTGCCCAACCCATGGGTTTCGATCAGCCGATAGAGCAGGTCATGGGGCGCCAGTTCGGCAAAGGCGGGATCGAAGCAATCGACGGCCAGCGCCGCTTCGCGACTGAAGGCCAGGGCTCGGCCGACATACGGATAACTGCGCAACAGATCCAGGTTCAGGTCTGGTTTGAATACCGGGTCCTGGCAGCCGGTTGCGGTCAGCGAGTCTTCATCGCTGTAGCAAACGCTGATGCCGGGGTTCAGGGCGATGCCTTCGGCGAGCACTAGCAGCGCGTGGGGATCCAGTTGGTCGCCGCCCCGCAGCAAGTAGCACCAGTCGACCTCGATACCTTGCAGCAACTCATTGAGCTGGCTCGGCCAGGATTCAGCCAGCGGCAGCCAGACCAGATTGTCGGCCGGTGTCACGCCTACCGGTTGGGCATTGGACAGCACCACAATGGCTGCGGCCCCATACAGCTGGCGGTCGATGCTTTCCAGGCTGGAACGCAACAATGCAATGTCGCCGGTGGTATCGGTCAACACCAACAAAATGTCCGGTTGCTGCGGCCAGCCAGCCAGTCGCGCCGGCAACGCTTCGAACTCGGCGGGGGACAACTGCCGGGTGTCCAGCCAGCGCCGGTACAGGTCGGTATCGCGCTGCTGTTGGCCGACAATCGCCAGCACACCAAAAAAGCGTTCCACGGCGTGTGCCAGGGTGCCTTCAATCTGGCCACGTTCAGCTTCAAAATCCTTACCGGCCAGCTGCATCCGCTCCAGAGGCGCCAGCGCTTCGGTGCGCACAAAGAACATGGTGCCGGCAAAAAAATGCGCAGCGTCGATTACTCGTGGGTCAAAGCCAGCACGTTCGGAGAGGGTGAACAGGTGCGTGCGGGTGCTTTCATCAAGGTCTTTGGCGACCGGCAGCCAGAATTTCTGGGTGCCCAGCAGCGGATTGCGCGCTGGGTCGGCCAATTGTTCTACCGAATGGCGGAAGCGCAAGGGGCTTAGCAAGTCATCAAAAAGGTCGCGGGCCCAGGCTTTCGACTCGCCCAGGGTGTGCAACTTGAGCACTGTGCGAATGTTATCGGCGCGTAAAAACGGCAGCACCTTCAGAAAGGGCAGAACATCCCGTCCGTGGTTGGGCACGCGGTACAGCGAATGACTCAGCCCGCTGGCCTCCAACTGAGCACGCACCGTGTCGTCTCGGCCGGCCACGCAGGTGACGTAAAGGTGCAGTCGTTCATGCAGGTCAATCAAGCGGACCAGAATGTCTCGCAGCACTTTGGGGTGATACACATGGATGACCACGCCAACGGGCGGCTCGCCGTCTTCGAGAAGTGGCTGCTGCGCGACCAGCACTTCACACTCCTTGAGGAACGGGGCTGCGCTGCTGTGTGCCTTGATGGGCAGGGCTTCAGACGCCAGGAAAGCACCTTTGGCTGGGAAGGTATTCGTCATGTTCACACCAATTTGAATAGGGGGCGAAGGTAGAACTCGCGGAAGCCGCCTTCAGGAAGCCCTGGGTCTCACCTTGCAGCGCGTATATGTCGGGGGACCCGCGCGGTGTCGAGATCGACTTCGACGTGGTGCCACATCACACATTGAACAAACGCACGCGAAAATGCCCCGGCACACAACCGTCAATGAAATGTTGTTTTTTGCTATCTGGAGGGGGGCCAAGCAGAAAGCGTTCCAACTTCGGGCGTCGTGGCCGGTGGTGGGCTGGCGGCGGAGGAACGATTGTTTCAGGCATTAAAAAGCCGGCTTGTGGCCGGCTTCTCGGGGACTGGCTTGGTTCATTTTTGGTAAACCGCGCCAGCCTTCAAAACGTACACCCGGATCTTGCGTCCGGCTGTGGGACTCGGCGAGAAAATCATCTGCCTTGTCGGTGCGATCGAAGCCGCGGGGCGGGTCGATGCGCAAATGTGGGGCGCAGCATACTGATTTTTTTGGAGAATTCCCAGCATGGTGTGCGACCTCAGGCTAACCCGTGACCTGTAGCAGCTGGCGTAGCCTGCGTCTGGCTGCGCAGCAGTCGTAAACCATTCGACTCGGTGTAACAGGTAAACCGCAATTACCGGTTTTACGACTGCTGCGCAGCCGGACGCAGGCTTCGCCAGCTGCTACAGGGTTGAGTGTTCACAGGAATGGCACGGGCGGGCGGCGTTTGTTCAGGGTCGACCACCAAAACACCCAGCCCAATACGCGGATGTTCTGCTCTTCGATTTGCGCAGCCCTGAAGACCTCATCGGGGTATTCGGCGCTGTTGTGGCTGCGCATTCGCAAACCATTGCCCGGCATCCGGTGCAGGTATTTGATTCGCAGCATCCCGTCATGTTCGATGGCGTAAATCTCCCCGTCGACAATCTGGGTCAGCCCGCGATCGATGGCGATGGTCGAGCCGTCTTTAATCTTTTCGTCCATGCTGTTGCCGATCATGCAGGCGCAGATGGCGTCCGCATGGTTGATGTCCAGTGAGTCGAGATGGCTGCGGGGCAGGCGCACGGGTTGGCTTTTGTCTTCCACGACATGGGTTTTACTGGAGCCTTGAGCGGCAGGCACTTCTTTGTAGACGCTCAGCTCGATGTCGGTGGGTTCGATGACGGTGTAAATGCCGCGGATAGCCTGGGCGTCGAAGGTGTTGCCTGACTCGTCGAGCAAGCGCAGGTGTTTGGCGTCTTTCGGGCCTTCGGCGGTTTTGAGCCAGTCGCTGTTGACGGACAATTTTCGGGCGACGGCTTCCATGATATGGGCGGGCACACCGCGGGTGTACCAGTTGTGGACGTTCTGCGGCGCCGTGTCCAGAAACTCGGCAAATCCTGTCGTCGTAATGTTCGCTGCCTTGAGCAGCGCTTTGAACCGTGGTCCGCTAGTGTTCTTTTTCATAAACACGAGTCTACGGGCGCTGGGCGGGGGTTTGAATAAACAAACCGTTCAAAATTCGCGGGAATTTTAAGACTGGATGTAAGACGTAAAAGGTAAATTTTAAACAGAGAAAAACCGAAACATCGGGGTGTTAAACAGTATGTTTACAGGCCTTTTCTGCGCCCACAAAAAACCCCGGATCAACCGGGGTTTTTTCAAGTCGTCAGTGGCGCAAGGCCAATGGCGCCTCAGCCTTTATAGGCAGCAACCGACTTGGTGATCGCGTCGCGGGCGGCGTCTGCACCGGCCCAGCCTTCGATCTTCACCCATTTGCCTTTTTCGAGGTCTTTGTAGTTGGCGAAGAAGTGCTCGATCTGCTGAATCAGCAGCGGTGGCAGATCGGTGTATTCCTTCACGTCGACGTACAGCTGGGACAGCTTGTCGTGTGGGACTGCGATGACTTTGGCATCGCCGCCGCCGTCGTCGGTCATGTTCAGGATGCCGACCGGACGGGCGCGGATCACCGAACCTGGAGCAACCGGATAAGGGGTCACAACCAGCACGTCGAGGGGATCACCGTCGTCAGCCAGGGTGTTCGGGATGTAACCGTAGTTGGCCGGGTAGAACATCGGGGTGGCCATGAAACGGTCAACGAACAGGCAATCGCTGTCTTTGTCGATTTCGTATTTGATCGGCGCGTGGTTGGCCGGGATCTCGATCGCGACGTAGATGTCGTTCGGCAGGTCTTTGCCAGCCGGAATCTTGCTGTAGCTCATTGGGCGGTGCCCCCGTTAGTTGACCAAAACACTTGGCCGGATTGACCAAAAAGTGGCGGCGATTATAGGCATATTCCGCCTGCGATGCCACGTGCCCGACCTTAGTCGGCTGTCTGATAGACCGGGTCTTCGGCCTGAAGTTGCTTGAGCCTTGCCAATGGATCCTGGCGGTAAAACAGCTTCAGTTGATCGTAAACCCGAGGATAGGCCCCGTGCAGCAAATCCGGGGCGCTGAAGAAGTATTCGCTGGTGACCGCGAAAAACTCGGCGGGGTTTTCCGCCGCGTAAGGATCAATGGCGGTTTCGGCGTCCGGATTGCGCTCCAGTTGGCCATCGAGATCGTCGTAGGCCTCTTGCATGACCTTGGCCCAGTCGCTGACCCGCATGTCGGGGTGCAGCGGTGGCAGGCCGTTGGCATCGCCATTGAGCATGTCGAGTTTGTGCGCGAGCTCGTGGATCACCAGGTTGTAGCCCTCCCAGCCGCCACTGGCCATTACGCCGGGCCACGCAAGAATGATCGGGCCCTGCTGCCAGGCCTCGCCACTGTGCTCGCCGTCCCATTCGTGCTCGACGCCACTGGCATCGCGATGGCGTTGGGGGCTGAGAAAGTCGTCAGGGTAAAGGATGATTTCGTGGAAACCCTGATACCAGTTCAGGTCGCCCAGGTTCATCAACGGCAACTGTGCCTGGGCGGCGAGCAGCAGGCGTTGCTCCTGATGGAGTTCGACGCCGGGCAGGGCGGTCAGGTGTTTGTCCTGGAGGAACAGCACGCTGGCTTCACGCAACCACTGGTCTTGTTCGGCGGAGATCCCGTCCAGAAAGCTCAGGTGGTGGCGCACCCGTTGCCACATGTCGTCGGCAATCGGGTGTTTGGCCAAGGTACGTTGGCGACGCCAAGCGTTTAGCGACCACATGCGGTATTAGCGCGATTGGGCTTTTGACGCGGCATTGCCAAAGCGGCTGCGGATCATGCCGATGATCATCGGCACCAGCGATAGCAGAATGATGCCTACCACCAGCAGCGACAGGTTTTGCTTGATGAATGGCACATTGCCGAAGAAATAACCCAGCGTCACCAGGCCGCCGACCCACAGGACTGTGCCGAAGATGCTGAAGGCAAAGAAGCGCGGGTAGGGCATTTTGCCAACGCCGGCGACGAATGGCGCAAAGGTCCGGATGATCGGCATGAAGCGCGCCAACGTCACGGTTTTGCCACCGTGCCTATCATAGAAATCGTGGGTTTGCTGCAAGTAGTCGCGGCGGAAGATTTTCGAGTTCGGATTACTGAACAGGCGTTCTCCGGCTGTTCGTCCGATCACATAGTTGGTGCTGTCACCCAGGATGGCCGCCAGCATCAACAGCCCGCCCAGCAGAACCGGGTCCATGCCGCCACCGGCTGCAACGGCGCCGGCAATAAACAGCAGGGAATCGCCCGGCAGGAACGGCATCACCACCAGGCCGGTTTCGCAGAAAATCACCAGAAACAGAATGGCGTAGATCCATGCCCCGTAGTTGCTGACCAGCATGTCGAGGTAAACATCGAGATGCAGAACAATGTCGATCGGGTTGAAATCCATGGAGAGCACCTGTGGTTATGGCCCGACTCGGCAGGCCTGTGCGGATGACTTCGCGAAAGCCTACAGACGGGTGTAGTTTTTCTTACAAGCCGGAAAAGGTCGGCATTATACGGGCACACAAGTGAAAAACGTGTTCAGTTTGTAGCAGGGGATTTCGCGAGAATTGGCCGTTACTCAATCCATTGTTGCGAGGGAGCTCGCTCCCGCTGGAGGGCGAAGCACTCCCAAACCCGAGTTCATAGCGCTTCAGGATAATCTTGTTGGATGATTTACGACTGCTGCGCAGTCGAGCGGGAGCAAGCTCCCTCGCCACAGAAGCTCGCTGCGTCGCAATTTGCGTTACAGCTCATCACTGATCGGCAACACATAGTTCTTGAACTCTGTGTCTTCCTTGAATCCGATGGACTCGTAGGTTTTCTGCGCGATTTCGTTGTGGCTGCTGGTGGAAACGCGCATGCGCACGGCATTGGTTTCCTTGGCCATTTTTTTCGCGGTGCGCATCAGGTTGTCGGCCACCAACTGACGGCGGGCGTCTTCGGCGACATAGATGTCATTGAGGATCCACACGCGTTTAAGCGAAAGGGACGAGAAGCTCGGATACAACTGACAGAAACCCATCAGTTTGTTGGCGTCATCATCGGCCAGGGCCAGGTAGATCACCGATTCCTTGCGTCGCAGGCGTTTCTCGAGGAACGCGCGGGACGAGTCCGGATACGGCAGGGAGCCATAAAACTCGCGATATTTGACGAACAACGGGGTCAGGAGGTCCAGATGTTCGAGGGTCGCTTGAATAATCCGCATGGTAGGTCTCGTCTTCAAGTGGCTGTCTTCACGTGCTCTGACGGCAAACGGTTCTCACTCGGGCAGCCGTGCGTCGATCCTGCCTGAAACCTGATTGCAAACGCAATGCGGAAACGGTTCAGGCATTCGACGGCCCCAGTAGGAAATTACCTTTCATGTCCGCACCGGCGTCCGACTCAAGCGTCTGAACCTGAGCTTCGTCCTTCAGATTGACTCCAGAGAGCCGGCGCCGACAGGCTTCGCGCATCAAATACAGCAAACGGTGTGCCGCCATGCCGTAACTAAGCCCTTCGAGGCGGATATTCGAGATGCAATTGCGATAGGCATCCGTCAGCCCGACCTTGGGATTGTAGGTGAAATACAGTCCCAGGCTGTCCGGAGAGCTGAGCCCCGGGCGCTCGCCGATCAGGATCACGACCATCTTCGCGCCCAGTAACTCGCCTATTTCGTCGGCGACGGCGACCCGCCCCTGTTCCACCAGAATGACCGGTGAGACGGACCAGCCGTCACCCACAATCTGATCTTCCAGCCGTGCCAGAAACGGCAAGGTGTGGCGGTGAACGGCCAGCGCCGACAATCCATCGGCCACGACAATCGCCAGGTCGATGCCGCCGGGATTGGCCAGCGCATGATCGCGCAGTGCCTGCGCCGACTCACTGCTCAACTTTCGCCCCAGGTCGGGGCGCTGCAGATAACTGTTTCGGTCGGTGGCGGCACTGTGCAGCAGCAGACTGCTGCGCCCGCGATCGGCCAGCTGTGATCTGAGCCCGGCGTGGTCAAACGGCAAGTGCACCGCATCGCGCGCCTCGGCGTGGGCGTACTGGAAATCCAGCTGCGCGCGGGTTGGCATGCTGGTGCCAGAGCGACCGAGGGCGATCCGGGCCGGCGTCAGACGACGCAGTTCCAGCAACGGGTTCTGCGGGTCGGCGGTTGGTTTATCCATTTCAACACTCATCCCAATTGCCCCATCGCCTGGCGGAAGGCCGGCGGCAGGCTGTCGCCGAAGTGAATCTTGCCGTCCGCCTGAGTGAAGATGCCCATTCTCGCCAGCCACTGTTCGAATTCCGGCGCGGGCTTGAGGCCCAGGGTTTGTCGGGCATAGAGCGCGTCGTGGAACGAAGTGGTCTGGTAGTTGAGCATGATGTCGTCGGAACCGGGGATGCCCATGATGAAGTTGATCCCGGCCACGCCCAGCAGGGTCAGCAGGGTATCCATGTCGTCCTGGTCGGCTTCGGCGTGGTTGGTGTAACAGATGTCGCAGCCCATCGGCACGCCCAGCAATTTGCCGCAGAAGTGGTCTTCCAGGCCGGCGCGGATGATCTGTTTGCCGTTGTAGAGGTATTCCGGGCCGATGAATCCTACGACCGTATTCACCAGGAACGGCTTGAAATGTCGCGCCACGGCGTAGGCGCGGGTTTCGCAGGTCTGCTGATCGATGCCGTGGTGGGCGTTGGCTGAAAGGGCACTGCCTTGGCCGGTCTCGAAATACATCAGATTCTGGCCCAGCGTGCCGCGATTCAGGCTCAAACCGGCGTCGTATCCTTCCTGCAAGACGTTGAGGTTGATGCCGAAACTGGCATTGGCCGCTTCGGTGCCGGCAATGGACTGGAACACCAGGTCCAGTGGCACGCCACGATTGATCGCTTCGATGGACGTGGTGACGTGGGTCAGCACGCAGGCCTGTGTAGGAATTTCGTAGCGCTGGATGATCGCGTCGAGCATTTCGAGCATGGCGCAGATCGACGCGATGCTGTCGGTGGCCGGGTTGATGCCGATCATGGCGTCGCCGTTGCCGTACAGCAGGCCGTCGAGGATGCTCGCGGCGATACCGGACGGTTCGTCGGTCGGGTGGTTGGGTTGCAGGCGTGTGGATAACCGTCCGGGCAGGCCCATCGTGCCGCGAAATTGCGTGATGACGCGGATTTTCTGCGCCACCAGCACCAGGTCTTGTACGCGCATGATTTTCGAGACGGCAGCGGCCATTTCCGGAGTCAGGCCGGGGGCGAGGGCGCGCAGGCTCTGCTCGTCGGCGGCATCGCTGAGCAACCAGTCGCGGAAACCGCCCACGGTGAGGTGGCTGACGGCAGCGAAAGCCTGTTTGTCGTGAGTGTCGATGATCAGCCGGGTGACTTCATCAGCCTCGTAGGGAATCAGTACTTCCTGTAGGAAGTGAGCCAGCGGGATGTCAGCCAGGGTCATTTGCGCGGCGACGCGTTCGCCATCATTGAGCGCGGCGACGCCCGCGAGAAAATCCCCGGAGCGTGCCGGACTGGCCTTGGCCATGACTTCCTTGAGGCTCTCGAAACGGTAGGTTCGGGCGCCGATGGAGTGGGCAAATGTGGCCATGGGGGCCTCCTGATGTGTAGAAGTCTTGATTACACTGACATTCCCTTGTGGGAGCCAGCCAGCCAGCCAGCTGGCGATTGAGTGTGTCATTCAAAATCTATGCTGACTGTCCGACCGCAATCGCCAGCAGGCTGGCACCCACAGGGGCGCTGTGTGCACTTCAATAAAGCATGCGCCAGGCACGGGGCCCGGCGCCGGTGCAACTCAGGCGCCTTCGAGCATCGCATCCGCCGGCGCATCGAAGCGCTGCTTGGCGGTCAGTTGGAAATACAGGTAGCCGGCCGCCATGAAACCGAGGAACACACAACCGATCAGCGTATTGAACCAGGCCATCGCTATCAGGCAGACCACCGCCAGGAACAACGCGATCCCCGGCACAATCGGGTAGCCCGGCGCACGGAAGGTACGTTCCAGGTTCGGCTCGGTTTTACGCAGCTTGAACAGGCTCAGCATACTGATGATGTACATCACGATGGCGCCGAATACCGACATGGTGATCATCGCCGCCGTCAGGGTCATGCCTTGCAGGTTGACCAGGCCATCGCTGTAAATGGCCGCGATGCCGATCACGCCGCCCGCCAGAATCGCACGGTGCGGGGTCTGGAAGCGTGACAGTTTGGCCAAGGAGCGCGGCAGGTAGCCGGCGCGGGCCAGCGCAAAGAACTGCCGCGAGTAGCCGAGGATGATCCCGTGGAAACTCGCCACCAGCCCGAACAGGCCGATCCAGACCAGCATGTGCATCCAGCTTGAGTTATTGCCGACCACCGCTTTCATCGCCTGGGGCAGCGGGTCGTTGATGTTCGACAGCTGACGCCAGTCGCCAACGCCGCCCGCCATCACCATCACACCGATGGCCAGGAACACCAGGGTCAGGATGCCGCTGACATAGGCCTTGGGAATCGTGCGTTTCGGGTCCTTGGCTTCCTCGGCCGCCATGGCTGCGCCTTCAATGGCGAGGAAGAACCAGATTGCAAACGGGATCGCCGCAAAGATGCCGGGTATCGATGCCAGGGTGAATTCGTTGGAGCCCGACCAGCCATTGAGAACGAAATTACTGAAACTGAAGCCCGGCGCCACCACGCCCATGAACACCAGCAATTCGGCAACGGCCAGTACAGTGACCACCAATTCGAAGGTGGCGGCGATGCTGACGCCAAGAATATTAAGGGTCATGAACACAAAATACGCACCAACGGCGGCGATCTTGGGGTCAAGCTCCGGGTATTGCACGTTGAGGTAGGCGCCGATGGCCATGGCAATCGCCGGGGGCGCAAAGACGAATTCGATCAGGGTGGCGATGCCAGCGATCAGGCCGCCTTTTTCCCCAAAGGCCCGCCGACTGTAGGCAAACGGCCCGCCCGCGTGGGGAATGGCGGTGGTCAACTCGGTGAAGCTGAAGATGAAGCAGGTGTACATCGTCGCCACCATTAACGCGGTGACGAGGAAACCCAGTGTGCCTGCGGTGCCCCAGCCGTAACTCCAGCCGAAATACTCGCCGGAAATCACCAGGCCGACGGCAATGCCCCATAGATGCAGGGTGCCGAGTGTGGGTTTGAGCTGTGTAGAAGAAGTCATAAGTCCTCGCTGTCTTTTTTATTGTTTGATCTGTTGGACTGTCGGGAACTGCATTTGCGGGTAAAGCGGGCAGGCAAAGCCCGTGCCAGAGCGGCAGGGCGATTTTTAGTGAGTCATTGAGGACGCCATCGCGAGCAGGCTCACTCCCACAGGGGACGTCTGTCTGCCCACCTATGTGGATTCACCACAGATCCCCTGTGGGAGCGAGCCTGCTCGCGATGGCAATGTGAAGGGCGACGCAGGGTTACCCGCATCGCCCCCGGGTTTTAGAAGAACCCCAACGGATTGATGTCGTAGCTCACCAGCAGGTTTTTGGTCTGCTGATAGTGATCGAGCATCATCTTGTGGGTTTCACGGCCGACGCCGGACTTCTTGTAACCACCGAACGCGGCATGCGCCGGGTACAGGTGGTAGCAGTTGGTCCACACGCGCCCGGCCTTGATGGCGCGGCCCATGCGATAGGCGCGGTTGATGTCGCGGGTCCAGAGGCCGGCACCGAGGCCGAACTCCGTGTCGTTGGCGATGGCCAGGGCTTCGGCTTCGTCCTTGAACGTAGTGATGCTCACCACCGGGCCAAAGATTTCTTCCTGGAACACGCGCATTTTGTTGGTGCCCTTGAGCAGGGTCGGCTGGATGTAATACCCGGTCGCCAGGTTGCCCTCGAGTTTTTCAACCTTGCCGCCGGTCAGCAGCTCGGCGCCTTCGCCCTTGGCGATTTCCAGGTACGAAAGAATCTTGTCAAATTGCTGCTCGGAGGCTTGGGCGCCAACCATAGTGTCGGTGTCCAGCGGGTCGCCACGTTTGATCTGCAGGACTTTCTTCATCACCACTTGCATGAATTCGTCGTAGATCGATTCCTGCACCAGGGCGCGGGAAGGGCAGGTGCAGACTTCGCCCTGGTTGAAGAACGCCAGCACCAGGCCTTCAGCGGCTTTTTCGATGAAGGTCGGTTCGGCTTTCATGATGTCTTCGAAGAAGATGTTCGGCGATTTGCCACCCAGCTCCACGGTGGACGGAATGATGTTTTCGGCTGCGCATTTCATGATGTGCGAGCCAACCGGGGTCGAGCCGGTGAAGGCGATCTTGGCGATACGTTTACTGGTGGCCAGGGCCTCGCCGGCTTCTTTGCCGAAGCCTTGGACAATGTTGAGCACGCCCGGCGGCAGCAAATCGCCGATCAGCTCGACGAGCACGGTAATGCCCAGCGGCGTCTGTTCGGCAGGCTTGAGCACCACACAGTTGCCGGCCGCCAGCGCCGGGGCCAGTTTCCAGGCGGCCATCAGGATCGGGAAGTTCCACGGGATGATCTGCCCGACCACGCCCAGGGGTTCATGGATGTGATAAGCCACGGTGTTGCCGTCGATCTCTGCAGCGCTGCCTTCCTGCGCGCGGATGCAACCGGCGAAGTAGCGGAAGTGGTCAGCGGCCAACGGGATGTCGGCATTGAGGGTTTCGCGAACGGCCTTGCCGTTATCCCAGGATTCGGTGATCGCCAGCAGTTCCAGGTTCTGTTCGATGCGGTCGGCGATTTTCAGCAGCACCAGCGAGCGCGCCTGGGCGGACGTGGCGCCCCAGGCATCAGCCGCCGCGTGGGCAGCGTCCAGGGCCTTGTCGATGTCTTCGGCCGAGGAGCGTGGGAATTCGGCAATAGGTTGGCCGTTGACTGGCGAAGTATTGGTGAAGTACTGACCTTTGACAGGCGCGACGAACTCGCCGCCGATGTAGTTACCGTATTTACTCTTGAACGAAACGATAGCGCCTTCAGTACCGGGGTGAGCGTAACGCATGGTGTTTTCTCCTTGGCTCTTGTGTTTATAAGGGAGAGCGCATGTGCGCTTGCTATAAGCGTAGAGCAAAGGTTGGGCCACTGCCTTGCAGGTCAGGCAAATCAAGGCCTTGCGCGATTTTTGTCGGACGGGTGGAGGTCGCCTGCAACGGTTTTGGTACAGCCCAGGTGACACTTTGTACCGCTTGTGGCACAGCGGCTGACTGCTCGGTCTTGCCAGCATTGCAATGCCGGCCAGGCTGGAGGATGCTCGGCCAACGTAGCCACTGGATATTCCGCTGTGGCGAGGGAGCTTGCTCCCGCTGGGCTGCGAAGCGGCCCCCAAAATGTTAGCCGCAACAAATCTGGCGAGCGCTTCGCACTCGAGCGGGAGCAAGCTCCCTCGCCACAAGGTGTGTGTCAGCCTCTTTTAGCGGGGCAGCACGGTTTTCGGGAGAATAATAAGAAATGCACGACAACCATTTGAGTCGCCATGCCCAGCAAGTCCTGACCGTCACGCAAGGTAAATCCCATCTGCATGGCCCCGGTAGCGACCCGTCGATTGCCCGCTCCTGGCTGCGTTGTCTTGAGGACTATCACCTCGACCCGGCCCTCACCATTGCGCCGACGGTGCTGGAACACGGCCGCGTGCTGGAAAGCCGCGAGCGCTTGCAGCAAGTACTGCACATCGCCGGCAACGAAATGGCCAGTCTGCATCAGCAACTCTCCGGCGCGGGCCACGCGGTGCTGCTGACCGACGCGCGGGGGGTGATCCTCAATTGCGTCACGGCCCCCGCCGAACGGAAGATTTTCGAGCGCGCCGGCCTCTGGCTTGGCGCCGACTGGAGCGAGGCCTGCGAAGGCACCAACGGCATCGGCACATGCCTGGTGGAGCGGCAATCGCTGACCATTCACCAGGATGAACATTTTCGCGGTCGCCATACCGGCCTGACCTGCTCGGCAAGCCCGGTGTTCGACCCGCACGGCGAACTGCTGGCCGTGCTCGATGTTTCCTCGGCGCGGCACGATGTGTCGCGTCAGAGCCAGTTTCACACCATGGCCTTGGTCAATCTGTCGGCGAAGATGATCGAGAGCTGCTATTTCCTGCGTTATTTCGACAATCAATGGTTGCTGCGTTTTCACTTGCAGGCTGAGTCCGTGGGGCTGTTCAGCGAAGGGCTGCTGGCCTTCGACGGGGAAGGGCGGATCAGCGCCGTCAATCAGAGTGCGCTGAACCTGTTGGGGCATATTCGCGGCGGGCTGCTGGGCAAACCGGTGGAGGCATTTTTCGATTGCTCGCTGGATGAGTTGCTCGGCCGCGCCAGTGTCAACGCGAGCGCCAGTTGGCCATTACGGACGCGCGACGGACGCGGCCTGTTTGCGGTGCTGCGGGGCCAGCCGCGCAGCATCCCGATGCCGGTGGTTCAAAGCCCGGCAAGGGGCGAACGTCCTCATTTATCAGGCATCTGCATTGGTGATCCGGCGTTGCAGGAGGATTTCCGCAAGTCCTTGCGCGTCTTTGAACGGGACGTGCCGCTGTTGATCAACGGCGAAACCGGGTCCGGCAAAGAGGCCTTCGCCAAAGCCGTGCATCAGGCCAGCCAGCGCGCCGAAAAAGCCTTCGTTGCCCTCAATTGCGCGGCGATTCCTGAAAGCCTGATCGAGAGCGAACTGTTCGGTTACCGCGGCGGCAGCTTTACCGGCGCGCGCAAGGAAGGCATGCGCGGCAAGTTGCAGCAGGCCGATGGTGGCACGTTGTTCCTTGATGAAATCGGTGACATGCCGCTGGCGTTGCAAACCCGGTTGTTGCGGGTGCTGGAAGACCGTCAGGTGGTGCCGATCGGCGGTGAGCCGGAACCGGTCAATGTGCGGATCATCAGCGCCACCCACCGCAATTTGCTGGGGCGGGTGCAGGACGGTAGTTTTCGCGAGGATTTGTATTACCGGCTCAATGGGTTGGAGGTGGCGCTGCCGGCGTTGCGCGAGCGTACTGACAAATCCCGGTTGCTCGATTTTTTGCTGGCTGAAGAAGCGGGCGGGGAAACGGTGCTGATTGATGAGCCGGCCCGCCAGGCTTTATTGGGCTTCGCGTGGCCGGGGAACGTTCGCCAGTTGCGCAATGTGCTTCGGACCTTGGCGGCGTTGTGCGACGGCGGACGGATTGGGTTGGAGGATTTGCCGGCGATGATTCGTCAGGCCCCACCAGCGCCGGCTGTGGCTGTTGAAGCACCGTCGGAGCATCCGTTGGAAGATGCCGAGCGGCTGGCGTTGCTCAATGCACTGGAGCAAACCCGTTGGCACATGACCCATACCGCAGAACAGCTTGGCGTCAGTCGTAACACTCTCTACAGGAAACTGCGTAAACACGGCATCGCTCGCTAAACCGCTTCTGTGGCGAGGGAGCTTGCTCCCGCTCGGCTGCGCAGCAGTCGTAATATGGGGCCGCTGCGCGGCCCAGCGGGAGCAAGCTCCTCGCCACAGAAAATCAGCTAAAGAGTGCGATTTTCCCCTCCCTACGCTAACCTGCGGCCATGTTTTACGAGGTCGACTATGCACATTCATATTCTGGGTATCTGCGGCACTTTCATGGGTTCGATGGCGGTCTTGGCCAAAGAGCTGGGCCATCACGTGACCGGCTCCGATGCCAACGTCTATCCGCCGATGAGCACCCAGCTCGAGGCGCAGGGCATTGAATTGACCCAGGGTTACGATCCCGCCCAGCTCGATCCGGCTCCGGACCTGGTCGTCATCGGCAACGCCATGTCCCGCGGCAACCCGGCGGTCGAATACGTATTGAACAAAGGCCTGCCGTACGTCTCCGGCCCGCAATGGCTGGCGGATCACGTGCTGCAAGGTCGCTGGGTGCTGGCGGTTGCCGGTACGCACGGCAAAACCACCACCAGCAGTATGCTCGCCTGGGTGCTGGAACACGCGGGCATGAGCCCGGGTTTCCTGATCGGCGGCGTGCCACAGAATTTCTCCGTGTCGGCCCGCTTGGGCGGTACGCCGTTTTTCGTGATCGAAGCCGACGAGTACGACAGCGCGTTCTTCGACAAGCGTTCCAAGTTTGTCCATTACCGCCCGCGCACGGCGATCCTGAATAACCTGGAGTACGATCACGCCGACATATTCCCCGATCTGCCTGCCATCGAGCGGCAGTTCCACCATTTGGTGCGCACCATCCCGAGTGAAGGGCTGGTGATCCACCCGACCACCGAACCGGCCTTGCAGCGTGTGATCGAGATGGGTTGCTGGACCCCGGTGCAAACCACCGGTGCCGGCGGTCAGTGGCAGGTCAAACTGCTCAGCGAGGACGGCTCTAAATTCGAAGTGATGTTCGAAGGTGTTGCTCAAGGCGTGGTCGACTGGGACATGACCGGTCAGCACAACGTCGCCAACGCCCTGGCCACCTTGGCGGCGGCTCGCCATGTGGGGGTTGTACCCTCCATGGGCATCGCCGCGCTGAGCGCTTTCAAAAGCGTGAAACGCCGCATGGAGAAAGTCGCGGAAGTTCGTGGCATCACCATTTATGACGACTTCGCTCACCACCCGACGGCCATTGCCACCACCCTGGATGGCTTGCGCAAACGCATCGGCGACGCGCCGTTGATAGCGATCATCGAACCGCGCTCCAACTCCATGAAGCTCGGCGCTCACCGTGACGGTTTGCCGGAAAGCGTGGTCGATGCCGACCAGGTGATCTGGTACGCACCGGCCAACCTTGGCTGGGATCTGGCGGGCACTGCCGCGCTGTGCACGGTGCCGTCGATCGTCAGCGATTCGCTGGAAGGCATCATCGAACGCGTGAAAAGCCAGGCCCAGCCCGGCACCCACGTGGTGATCATGAGCAACGGTGGCTTCGGCGGCCTGCACGGCAAACTCGCCGAGGCGCTGCAATGAACAACGGTCCGGAGCGCATCACGCTGGCGATGACCGGCGCTTCCGGCGCGCAGTACGGTTTGCGCTTGCTCGACTGCCTGGTGCGTGAAGATCGCGAAGTGCACTTCCTGATCTCCAAGGCCGCGCAACTGGTGATGGCCACCGAGACGGACGTCACGCTGCCACCCAAGCCGCAGATGATGCAGGCCTTCCTCACCGAATACACCGGCGCTGCCGCCGGGCAGATTCGGGTGTACGGCAAGGAAGACTGGATGTCGCCCGTGGCCTCGGGCTCCGGGGCGCCGGCGGCGATGGTGGTGGTGCCTTGCTCCACCGGCACGTTGTCGGCGATCGCGACCGGTGCGTGCAACAACCTGATCGAGCGCGCCGCCGACGTCACTTTGAAGGAGCGCCGCCAGTTGATTCTGGTGCCGCGTGAAGCGCCGTATTCGAGCATCCATCTGGAGCACATGCTCAAGTTGTCGAACATGGGCGTGACGATTTTGCCGGCCTCGCCCGGTTTCTATCATCAGCCGCAAACCATCGACGACCTGATCGACTTCGTGGTGGCGCGGATTCTCAATGTGCTGAACATTCCCCAGGACATGCTGCCGCGCTGGGGCGAGCACCATCTGACCAGCGATGAATAAGCTGCTGGTGGTGGCGCTGGCGGTGCAACTCGCGGGTTGCGCCACGGCGCGCACGCTCGATGCCGCCAAGCCCGGGGCGCCGGTGGTGTATTCGGGGACCCGGCTGGATTTGTACGCGATGAACGGCGGCTGTTGTGCCATGGACCGTTTCGGTGCTGAAGCGCCGAGCTATCCTGGCGTTGACCTTCCGGCCAGCGCGTTGCTCGATACGCTGCTGTTGCCGTTGTCGGTGCTGACGGTGATAGGCGTGAGTTTTCAGGCGACGGGTGGTTTGTAGGAATCAAAGAGGCTTTTGTGGCGAGGGAGCTTGCTCCCGCTGGGCTGCGAAGCGGCCCCAAAAAGGACTGCTGCGCAGTCCAACGGGAGCAAGCTCCCTCGCCACATGTTACTTGCCGAGCTTGCGCAACTCATCCGACTCGACAATCCGCACCCCATCCTGCTCTTCCAGCGCCAGGCGCCACATGGCGCGGGCGAGCTGGCAGGCTTCGATGCCGCGGTATTTGCCAGGGATCAATCGGGACAATGGTCCGACGAGCTGTTCGGCGGTACGCGGCTCGAGGCGTTCGCCCAGTAACAGGGAAGGCCGGCAAATGGTCAGTTGCGGCCAGTCCTGTGCCCGCAAGGCGTATTCCATCTCACCTTTGACCCGGTTGTAGAACACCGAAGATCGGCGATCGGCGCCCAGGGCACTGATCACGATCAGATGCCGCGCGCCCATTTCCCGCGCGCGTTTGGCGAAAGCCACTACCATGTCCAGGTCCACCGCGCGAAACGCCTCTTCCGAGCCGGCTTGCTTGATGGTGGTGCCGAGGCAGCAGTAAGCGATGTCGACGCGACCGTTCAGTTGCGGCAGGAACACGGCCGGGTCGCCGACCGGGTTTTCCAGGTGAGGGTGCTTGGCGAGTGGTCGGCGCGAGGGTGCCAATACCCTTGAAATCGTCGGCTCATTGAGCAGGCGATCAAGCAAGCGTTCACCGGTCAATCCGGTGGCTCCGGCAAGCAATACGTGCTGAGGCGTCAAGTACATAGTGTTTCCCCCTTGATACTATTCAGCTTAGTTGCTCTTTGAATCCTTGCTGCTGATGGCGGCACTTTGCAATGCCTTTCGTGCTTGCTGCTTGCGCAACAACTGCCAGTGGGAGAGCACGGTTTTCGGCGCCCAGATCTGTGGCTCGGAGGCTTCGAAACTGTCGGCCAGCTCTCGCTCGGCGACCGTGGCCTTGGCCAGCTTGAAGGCTTGTTCCAGATCATCCGTCTGGTTCAGGGCCTGGGCGAACAGCGCGTCGCCGAAGTACGTGAAGTTGGCTTCTTCCGAACAGCCGAAGGACACCCGGTCGGCGCGTGAAGCGGTCATGATCAGGGTGCGCTCATCCTTGAGGGCCGGAATGAAGCCGCCGGAATAGCAGGCCGAAATCACCACGATCTTGTCGCGGTTTTTCAGCGGAGCGAGCACAGCCGCGAGTTCGTCGGCCGGCAGGTCGGACAGTTCCATGCGGGGCTGATCGAGCACCAGTTCGTGCTCGCTGGTGCCGTGGCTGGTCAGGTAGATGAAAATCAAATCTTCCGGACCGCTGCGCTCGGCCAGGGTCAGAACGGCGCGACGCAGGTTTTCCCGGGTCGCCATAGGGCGGTCGACGAGATGATCGCGATGGTTCACCAGGCGGATCTGGCCAAACGCGCCGAAGCGGCTGGCGAGCATGTTGCTGACGTAATCGGATTCGCGCAGAAACACGCTTTGCTTGCCGTCGCCACCGACGGTCAGGGTGTACAGCTCCACCGCCGGAGTCGAGGCGGGCACGTTGAAGAGGGCATCGTCGAGCAGGCGGCCCTGAGCCAGCAAGCCGAGTTCGAGTGAGTCGGGCAGCAATTTGCCGTCGGCATCACGGACCCGTTGGCCATTGATCCAGGTCCCGCTTTGCACGGTGCCATCAGTCAGTACCAGGGTGCCGCGGCCGGAATAGCTGTCATTGTCGAATTGACCGACGTAGAAGCTGCCGTCGGGCAGGTTCAGTCGTCCCTGGCCGCTGAATCGCCAGTCGCTGAACTGGCCGATGTAATGGCTGCCGTCGGCGCCGATCAGCTCGCCCTTGCCGTTCAGCGATCCTTCTTTGAACTGGCCCAGCCAGACATCGCCGTCGGCGTTCTCGTAGCGGCCCTTGCCGTGCAGCTGGTTGTTCTTGAAGCCGCCGACGTAGATGTCGCCGTCCGCACTGTTGAAGGTGCCGTCGCCTTCCAGCTGACCGTTGACGAAGTGCCCGGTGAACTGATTGCCACTGGCGTCGCCGCGCTGGCCTTCGCCGCTGGGTTTGCCGTGGGCGAACTGGCCCTGATAGGTGCTCCCGTCATCGAGTTCGAGACGGCCGAGCCCTGAATACTGGTCGGCTTTGAATTCGCCGCGGTAGGTCATGCCGTTTTCTTTGAGGGTGCCTTCACCCTCGCGCCGGCCAAGCTTGAAGCCGCCGGTGTAGCTGGTCGTGCTGGTCGTCAGCACGCCTTGCCCGTCGAACAGCCCCTGGTTGAACTGGCCACGATAGACCTCGCCATTACTGCCGTGCCATTCCCCCTGGCCATGCCACTGACCCTTGTCGAATTCGCCGGCGTACCAACTGCCGTTCGGGTAGTCGATGCGGCCCTGACCTTGCAACAATCCGTTGACCAGTTCTCCGCGGTAGCGTCCGCCATCCGGCAGGCGGGCATCAGGGGACAACAGCGACTCGCCGTCACCGCACGCGGTCAGCAAGAGGGTCAAGGCAAGGAGTGCAAGTGGGCGCATAGCGGGATCCGGGCAATTAGGCGACCGAGTATGCCGCAGCGCCATGACCTTATACAGAGAGAGAATAAAGCGGGCGCGAAACAGCGTGAGCTGCTTCGCTTCCGGGAGGCTTTACACGAAGCAGAGGGACAGGGGCTCGGCGATGTACGCCGGTTTGTCCGACCCTTCGATTTCAAGCGTGGTGGTGGCTTTGAGCAGCCATTGGCCAGGCTTTTTCTCGGTGACTTCGGTCAGGTCGACCTTAAGGCGCACTTTCGAGTTGACCTTGACCGGCTGAATGAATCGCACGCTGTCGAGGCCGTAGTTGACCACCATCTTCAAGCCTTCAGGCACGATCAGGATGTCTTCCATCAGTTTCGGGATCAGCGACAGCGACAGAAAACCGTGCGCAATCGTGCTGCCAAAAGGCGTTTGCGCGGCTTTGACCGGGTCGACGTGGATGAACTGATAGTCCCCTGTGGCTTCGGCGAACAGGTTGATGCGCTCCTGATCGATGGTTAGCCATTCGGAACGTCCAAGTTCCTTGCCGACATAATCTTTGAGCTCTGCAACGGGAACAAAGGGCATTGAGACTCTCCTTGGGTTCATCGGTTTTATAGTTTTGAGGTGGGGGGATTTGACCTCCCGAATTACCACTTTAGATCACCATGACAAAAGGCTCAGGTCAACTGACCATGCTTATGGCGAATGCCGGTCCATAGCGTTGGCATGCTTATAATGCCGGGCGCGAATTTGTGGGGGAGAGGACGGATGTTGTTACGTGGCCTGACCTGGCTGGTGCTGTTCCAATTGCTGGGCACCGCCATCAATCATTTGTTTCTGCCGGTGTTGCCGGGGCCGATCATCGGCCTGCTGCTTCTGCTGGTGTATCTGATCAGCCGTGGCCAGGTCGGTGAGCCGCTGAACCAGGCGGCCAGCAGCCTGCTGCGTTACCTGCCGTTGCTGCTGGTGCCGCCGGCCGTGGGCGTGATGGTTTACGCCAAGGACATCGCCGCGGACTTCTGGGCCATCGTCGGTGCCCTGGTCTTGTCGCTGCTGCTGTCGATGGCTTTCGCCGGTGTGCTGATGCATCGCCTCGTCAAACGCCACGCGCATCACGAGGATCAATCATGATGCTCGACTGGCAGGGCGCTTGGACTTCGGTCATTCATCATCCGTTGTTCGGCATTGGCATCACCCTCGGTGCTTATCAACTGGTGCTGGCGGCGTTCGAGAAAACCCGCTGGATCTTTTTGCAACCGGTGCTGGTGTCCATGTTGCTGGTCATTGGCGTCCTGGTGGGTTGCGGCCTGACGTACGCCGAGTACCGCAAGAGCACGGAGATTCTCAGTATCTTGCTCGGCCCAGCGACGGTCGCGCTGGCCGTGCCGCTTTACCTGAACCTGCGACGGATTCGTCAGTTGTTCTGGCCGATATTTACTACGCTGGTGATAGGCGGCGTGGTCGCCACCGGCATGGGCGTGCTGCTGGGCTGGTGGTTCGGCGCGGAACACATGATCCTGATGACCATGGCGCCGAAGTCGGTAACGTCGCCAATTGCCATGCTGGTGGCCGAGCAGATTGGCGGGGTCGCGGCGCTGGCGGCGGTGTTCGTGCTGATCACCGGGGTGATCGGGGCGATCTTCGGGCCGAGCCTGTTGACGCGCCTTGGTGTTCACAGCCCCGAGGCGCGCGGCATGGCGCTGGGCATGACGGCTCATGCGGTCGGCACGGCGGTGGCGATGCAGGAAAGTGAAGAGTGCGGCGCCTTCGCGGCGCTGGCGATGAGTCTGATGGGCGTGGCCACGGCGGTGTTCCTGCCGTTGGCGGTGTCGATGGTGGTGTAAGGAAATGTCTATGAGCTTGCCGCTTTTTCCGCTGAACACGGTGCTGTTTCCCGGCTGCATCCTCGACTTGCAGATCTTCGAGGCGCGCTACCTGGACATGATCAGCCGCTGCATGAAGCAGGGCGGCGGCTTCGGCGTGGTGTGCATTCTTGACGGCGAAGAGGTCGGCATCGCCCCGGCAGGCTATGCGCTGGTCGGGTGTGAAGCGCTGATCACCGATTTCAAGCAGCAGGACAACGGCCTGCTGGGCATTCGGGTGCAGGGCGGGCGGCGGTTTCATGTGCTGCGCACCGAGGTTCAGCGCGATCAGTTGACCGTCGCCGACGTTGAGTGGCTCGAAGACGAACCTGAGCAGCCGTTGCAGGATGAGGATGCGGACCTGGTCGCACTTCTCAAGGCGCTGGCCGAACACCCGATGGTCGAAGCGCTGAACATGGGCACCGAGGCGACCGGGCAACAGTCACTGGCCAATCAGCTGGCCTACCTGTTGCCGTTCGCAGAAGTGGACAAGATCGACTTGCTGCAACTCGATGACCCGCAACAACGACTGGATGCAATCCAGGCGCTGCTGGATGAGTTGCAGGGGGAGTTGTTTGCCTGATTGATGGTGCAAAGACTCGGTGTCAGTAGGCGTATCTCAACAACGCATTCGGCAAATGCCTCAAAACAAAGAACCCGAACAACGCCGCCATTGCCGGCAGCACTAGCCACCAGACTTTGGGCGGCATGGCGGTGAGGGGTGTCTGGCGTTGAATCAGCCAAAGGCTCGCCGCACACACGCAAGCCGCCAGCATGGCGCCGGCCAGCACATCGGTTGGCCAGTGCGCGCCCAGGTACACCCGCGAGAGGGCAATCGCCAGCGCCGGCAAGCAACCCAGCAGCAACCAGGTCAGGCGCATCCGGGGTGGTTGTCCCCGTCCAGCCAACACGGCGAGTGTCAGAAACAGCGCGAAAGAACCCGAAGCGTGGCCACTGGGCATGCTGTAGGTCACGAGCGGATCACTCAACACTTCCGGGCGAACGCGGGCGAAAAACTGTTTGGTGACGGTGTTTCCGAGTGCGGTGCAGAGCAGGGTGCTGCAGGCGAAAATCGCCTGTCGCCATTGCCGGGTGAGCAGCAGCAACGCCGTCAGCAGTGCGCTGAACATCAGCATGTTGCGGTATTCGCCGATCAGCGTGAACGTCACGGCCACTTCATCGAGCATCGGGCTGCGATGTTCTTGCACCAGGGTCATCACGCCTTGGTCGAGGGCGGTCAGGTGCGGGTAGCCGATAAACAGTCCCGCCAGAATCAAAACGCTCATGCCGGTGATCAGCATCGTCGCTTTGCGATGGCGACGCAGGCTGCTGTTGACGCTCAAGCCGATCATCACTGCGATGCTGCCAGCGACAATTCCGGCTTCAGGCCAGAACCCCTCCGGCAACGGCAAGCGAATCGCCGCGCCCGTGGCCCAGCCCGGCAACAGATAGGCAACACTCCAGCCCGCAGCAGCGAGCAGGCTGACGGCGACAAAGCGCGGAAAAGGCATGTCGAACATCCCGGCAACCATTGGCAGCATGGGGCGCAGCGGGCCGATGAAGCGTCCGACCAGCAGGCTGGCGATGCCGTAGCGCTGGAAATAGGCTTCGGCGCCAGCGATCCATTCCGGGTGATGACGCAGCCCGGGCAATCGCCGGATGTTCTGGTGGAAGTGCCGGCCGATGAAATATGAAACGACATCACCCAGCACGCCGGCGACGAAGCCCAGCAGCAGTGTTTCACTCAACGACAGCGCGCCACTGCCTGCCAGCACCGCGACGGCGAACAACAACACCGTGCCGGGCACGATCAGCCCGGCAATCGCCAGGCATTCCACAAAGGCCACTATAAACACCGCCGCGGCCAGCCATTGCGGGTTGACCGTCAACCATCCGGTCACGCTATCGAGCCATGGGCCCATAAAGACAACTCCATTGAATGTCCATAATCGCCCTCACGGGACGAACACAATTTTCATATCACCACAGAACCTTGTGGGAGCGAGCCTGCTCGCGATGGCGGCGTTACAGTCGAGATTGATGTCGCCTGACACCCGCCATCGCGAGCAGGGGATTTTCATTAATCAGCTGAGAAAAAAATAATCGCGACCTTCGACCTGCCCCCGGCGCAGCGGGTTCCGCGTGCAATAGGGCGCGTAAGCCGCGTCGACAAAGCGATACATCAGGTGTTCGTCACGCCCATGGGGAATGCCCAGGCGCGTGGTCTGGATAATGTGGCCCGGTGCCGGGCCGACATCTTCCACCAGCAGCACTTCATGATCAAAGCGCTTGGCATCCCAGACCGGCACCCTCAACCCCAGTGCCTTGCACAGCAATGTTTGCCCGGCACACAGCTTTTGCGACGGGCGAGGGCGGCCCTGTGCATCCGGATTGTTCAGCAGCATCTGCGCCAGGCTCGAGGGGCCGCTCAATTCATCGACCCACGGATAAGCGGATTTGATCAACACCGCATTGCCCGGACCTTGGGCGCTGAAGTTCAGGGAATCGCCGCCCCGGGCGTAATACATATAGATGTGGCCACCATCCAGAAACAAAGCCTTACGCTTTTCTGTGTAGCCGAGAGAGGCATGGCTGCCTTTTTCTTCGAAGTAATACGCTTCGGTTTCGATGATCCGGGCGCTGAGCCACAGCTCGCCGACCCGGTGACGGATGACTTTGCCGAGTAAATCCCGCGCCAGGGTTTGGGCGTCTCGGTCGAAAAACGCGTCCGGGAGCCCCTTGGGCAGGCTCGCAGCAGACGCACGAACAGACAGGTTAGTCATGATGAACGGCGTTTATCAGGGCTGATTGAGCGCTGATGATAACAATTTGAGTCTTAATCCCGGCTGAACGTCGGCAAATTGCCCTCCATTTCGACCATCCGCCCGTCACCGCTGTTAGTCCCGGTACGCGACAGCTATAATCTGCCGCTTTACTCTTTACCAAGACCTTAGCAAAGACCACCACAGACAATGACTGAGTCCGTTCTTGAGTACATGACCCGCCTGGGTCGCGCTGCCCGCGAGGCCTCTCGCGTCATTGGCCGTGCCAGCACCGCGCAAAAAAACCGCGCCTTGCAGGCTGCTGCCAATGCGCTGGACGCTGCCCGCGCCGAGCTGACGGCTGCCAATGAACTGGATTTGGCCGCAGGTCGCGCCAATGGTCTTGAACCGGCACTGCTGGAGCGCCTGGCGCTGACCCCGGAGCGCATCGACGGCATGATCGTCGGTTTGCGCCAGGTCGCGGCTCTGCCTGACCCGGTGGGAGCGATCCGTGACATGAGCTACCGCCCGTCGGGGATTCAGGTCGGCAAGATGCGCGTGCCATTGGGCGTGATCGGAATCATCTATGAATCCCGGCCCAACGTGACCATCGATGCGGCCAGTCTGTGCCTGAAATCCGGTAACGCGACCATTCTGCGGGGCGGTTCCGAGGCGATCCATTCCAACCGTGCCATTGCCGCCTGCATCCAGCGCGGCCTGGCCGAAGCCGATTTGCCGGCGGCGGTGGTGCAAGTGGTCGAAACCACGGACCGTGCCGCTGTCGGGGCGCTGATCACCATGCCTGAATACGTCGACGTCATCGTGCCCCGTGGCGGCCGTGGCCTGATCGAACGGGTCAGCCGCGACGCTCGCGTTCCGGTGATCAAGCATCTGGACGGTATCTGCCACGTCTACGTCAGTCCTCACGCCGACCTGGCGAAAGCCCAGCGCATCGCCTTCAACGCCAAGACTTACCGTTATGGCATCTGTGGTGCGATGGAAACGCTGCTGGTCGATCAAACTATTGCCAAAGATTTCCTGCCGCCGATGGCCGCACAGTTCCGCGAAAAAGGCGTCGAACTGCGCGGTTGCGAGCGCACCCGGGCAATCATCGACGCGGTTGTGGCGACCGAAGAAGACTGGAACACCGAATACCTGGCACCGATTCTCTCGATCCGCGTGGTTGACGGGCTGGATCAGGCCATCGAGCACATTAATAAGTACGGTTCCCATCACACCGATTCGATTGTCAGCGAACACCAGGGCGACACCCGGCGTTTTGTGGCTGAAGTCGATTCGTCATCGGTGATGATCAATACCCCGACATGCTTCGCCGATGGGTTCGAATACGGATTGGGTGCCGAGATTGGTATTTCTACTGATAAGCTGCACGCCCGCGGACCGGTCGGTCTCGAAGGCCTGACCTGCGAGAAGTACATCGTGGTCGGTGATGGCCAGTTGCGCGGCCAGGCGACGGTCTGACTTGAGCGACCTCAAGGTAACCGCCAGCGAACCTGCGCCTCGACGAATCGGCATGCTGGGCGGAACGTTCGACCCGGTGCACATCGGCCATTTGCGCAGTGCACTGGAAGTCGCCGAATCACTGGCACTTGATGAATTGCGCCTGACACCCAGTGCCAGGCCGCCTCATCGGGATACGCCACAGGTGTCGGCGAAAGACCGTCTGGCGATGGTCGAGTGCGCGGTGGCCGGTGTGGCGCCGTTGGTGGTGGACGCCCGTGAATTGCAGCGGGACAAACCGTCCTACACCATCGATACCCTGGAATTGATGCGCGCCGAACTGGCTGATCAAGACCAGGTTTTTCTACTTTTGGGCTGGGACGCATTTTGCGGCCTGCCCACTTGGCACCGCTGGGAAGAGTTGCTCCAGCATTGCCACATCCTGGTGCTGCAACGCCCGGATGCCGACAGCGAACCGCCGGATGCCTTGCGCAACCTGCTGGCAGCGCGCTCGGTGAGCGACCCGCTGGCCCTCAAAGGGCCGAGCGGACAGATTGCATTCGTCTGGCAGACACCGCTCGCGGTATCCGCCACCCAGATCCGTCAACTGCTGGCCAGCGGTAAGTCGGTACGTTTCCTGGTGCCCGACGCGGTCCTGGCCTACATCGATGCGCACGGACTTTACCGTGCGTCGAACTGAAAAAAGGCGCGCTTCAAGGCACGTGAACACGTGTATCGAAGCGCCCGAACATACGAGCAAAACGAGTTTTATATGACTGACAAAGACGTAGCTAAAGTAAAGCGCAAAGGCACATTCAAGAGCGCCCCGCTGCCAGTAGAAGCCCCGATTGGCGCGCCATTGACCGGCGAAGAGCTGGTCAAGGTTGCCGTAGCCGCCCTGGAAGACGTGAAAGCCCAGGACATCCAGGTGATCGACGTTCGTGAAAAGCAGAGCATCACTGACTTCATGATCATCGCGACCGGTACGTCCAACCGCCAGATCGGCGCGATGCTGGACAAGGTCCGTGAGGCCGTCAAGCTGCAGGGCGTCAAGCCACTGGGTGAAGAAGGCAAGGGCGACAGCGACTGGGTTCTGCTGGATATGGACGACGTCATCGTGCACATGATGACTGCCTCGGCACGCCAGTTCTACGACCTGGAGCGCCTGTGGGCCGGTGCAGAGCAAAGCCGTTCGGCCAGCGCTGCGCATCACAGCCCGGAAAACACCCATGAGCATTTCGCCAAGCTCAACAAAGACCAGCAGTAAGGGACCGCTGTGCGACTGCGACTGATCGCCGTCGGTTCTCGCATGCCCAAGTGGGTGGAAGAAGGCTGGCATGAATATGCCAAGCGTCTTCCGTCCGAGCTGGCGCTGGAACTGGTGGAAATACCGCTCAATACCCGTGGCAAGAACGCCGACGTGGCGCGCTTCATCCGTCAGGAAGGCGAAGCCATGCTGGCCAAGGTCGGGCCAAACGAGCGCGTTGTCACACTCGAAGTCCATGGCAAGCCCTGGAGCACCGAGCAGCTGGCGGTCGAACTCGATCGCTGGCGGCTGGACTCTCGTACGGTCAATTTCATGGTCGGCGGCCCCGAAGGGCTGGCGCCGGAAGTCTGTGCGCGGGCTGATCAGCGTTGGTCGTTATCGCCGTTGACGTTGCCGCACCCGTTGGTGCGCATTCTGATCGGCGAACAGCTGTACCGTGCCTGGACAGTGCTGTCCGGCCACCCTTACCACAAGTAGTTCTGCCCTCATGTCCCAGCCGATCCGCATCAAGGACCACGAAAAAGACGCCCGTCTGGTGCGTGGCCGCGTCGTGTTCGGGGCAATTGCGGTCGTGACACTGATCGCCGTGCTGATCGCGCGCCTGTATTTCCTCCAGGTGATCCAGTACGAGTACCACTCGACCCTGTCGGAAAACAACCGCGTCCATGTGCAGCCCATCCCGCCGACTCGCGGGCTGATCTTTGACCGCAATGGCGTGGTGGTGGCGGATAACCGGCCCAGCTTCAGTCTGAGCATGACCCGCGAGCGCTCCGGCGATTGGCAGCAAGTGCTCGACGTGATCGTCGAGGTGCTCGAAATGACGCCCGAGGATCGGGTGATTTTCGAGAAACGCATGCGTCAGGGGCGTCGGCCGTTCGAGCCGGTGCCGATCCTGTTCGAGCTGACCGAAGAGCAGATCGCCCGCATCGCCGTGAACCAGTTCCGCCTGCCGGGGGTGGAAGTGGTCGCGCAGCTGGTACGTCACTACCCGCAGGGCGCGCATTTTGCGCACTCGGTGGGTTACATGGGGCGGATCAACGAGAAAGAGCTGAAGACCCTCGACCCGGTCAGCTACAGCGGCACCCACCAGATCGGCAAGACCGGCATCGAGCGTTTCTACGAGCCGGAGTTGCACGGTCAGGTCGGTTACGAGGAAGTCGAGACCAACGCCCGTGGCCGCGTATTGCGCGTGCTCAAGCGTACCGAGCCGATTTCCGGCAAGGACATTGTCCTGAGCCTGGACATCAAATTGCAGGAAGCCGCCGAAGCTGCACTCGGTGGTCGTCGTGGCGCTGTTGTGGCGCTGGACCCGAAAACCGGTGAAGTGCTGGCCATGGTCAGTCAGCCGAGTTTTGACCCGAACCTGTTTGTCACCGGCATCAGCTTCAAGGCTTATTCGGAGTTGCGTGACTCCATCGACCGGCCACTGTTCAACCGCGTGCTGCGCGGCCTGTATCCACCGGGCTCGACCATCAAGCCGGCGGTCGCCATTGCCGGTCTGGATTCGGGCGTGGTCACGGCCTCGACCCGGGTCTTCGATCCTGGCTATTACATGCTGCCCAATTACGATCACAAATACCGCAACTGGAACCGTACCGGCGACGGCTACGTGGATCTGGACACAGCGATCATGCGTTCCAACGACACCTACTTCTATGACCTGGCCCACAAGCTGGGGATCGATCGGTTGTCGACGTACCTGGGCAAGTTCGGCATCGGCCAGAAAGTCTCCCTGGACATGTTCGAAGAGTCCCCGGGGCTGATGCCTTCGCGGGAGTGGAAGCGTGCAACCCGGCGTCAGGCGTGGTTCCCGGGTGAAACCCTGATTCTGGGGATCGGCCAGGGCTATATGCAATCGACCCCGTTGCAGCTGGCCCAGGCCACGGCGCTGGTGGCCAACAAAGGCGTGTGGAACCGCCCGCACCTGGCCAAGACCGTCGAAGGCGAAAGGCCCAAGGATGAAAACCCGATGCCGGACATCATCCTGCGTGACCCGTCCGACTGGACCAAGGTCAACCACGGGATGCAGCAGGTGATGCACGGTGCCCGGGGTACGGCGCGCAAGGCATCGATCGGCGCGCAATACCGGATCGCCGGCAAAAGTGGTACGGCCCAGGTGGTCGCGATCAAGCAGGGCGAGAAGTACGACCGCTCCAAGGTTCAGGAACGGCACCGTGACCACGCCTTGTTCGTCGGCTTCGCGCCGGCCGACAACCCGCAAATCGTGGTGTCGGTGATGGTCGAGAACGGCGAGTCCGGTTCCGGCGTCGCCGCGCCGGTGGTCCGTCAAGTCATGGACGCCTGGCTCCTGGACCAGAACGGTCGACTGAAGCCCGAATACGCCAGCCCTACCAGTCCGGAGGCTACGGCCAGTGAAGAGTAATTTCGACCGCATCCTCTCCAGCGAGGATGTGATGCGTCGCCGTGCGACGCTGTTGCAACGCATGCACATCGACGGTCCGTTGCTGATCCTGTTACTGACCCTCGCGGCCGGCAGCCTGTTCGTGCTGTATTCGGCCAGCGGCAAGAGCTGGGATCTGCTGGCCAAGCAGGCCACTTCGTTCGGTATCGGCCTGGTGTCGATGGTGGTCATCGCCCAGTTCGAGCCACGTTTCATGGCGCGTTGGGTGCCGGTGGGTTATGTGATCGGCGTGCTGTTGCTGGTGGTGGTGGACGTCATGGGCCACAACGCCATGGGGGCCACGCGCTGGATCAATATTCCCGGGGTGATCCGCTTCCAGCCGTCGGAGTTCATGAAGATCCTGATGCCGGCGACGATTGCCTGGTACCTGTCCAAGCGTACGTTGCCACCGCAGCTCAAACACGTAGGTGTGAGCCTGTTCCTGATCGGCTTGCCCTTTATCCTGATCGTGCGCCAGCCGGACCTCGGCACTTCGCTGCTGATCCTCGCCGGTGGCGCGTTCGTCCTGTTCATGGGCGGTCTGCGCTGGCGCTGGATTCTCAGCGTACTGGCGGCTGCCGTGCCGGTGGCCGTGGCGATGTGGTTCTTCATCATGCACGACTACCAGAAGCAGCGAATCCTGACGTTCCTCGACCCCGAGAGCGATCCGCTGGGGACAGGCTGGAACATCATTCAATCAAAAGCCGCCATCGGCTCCGGCGGCGTCTTTGGCAAAGGCTGGTTGCTGGGCACCCAATCGCACCTGGACTTCCTGCCGGAAAGCCACACCGACTTCATTATTGCGGTCATGGGCGAAGAATTCGGCCTGGTGGGCATTTGCGCGCTGCTGCTGATTTACCTGTTGCTGATCGGTCGCGGGCTGGTGATTACCGCCCAGGCCCAGACATTGTTCGGCAAATTGCTGGCGGGCAGCCTGACCATGACGTTTTTTGTTTACGTTTTCGTCAACATCGGTATGGTCAGTGGCCTGTTGCCGGTGGTGGGGGTGCCGTTGCCGTTCATTAGCTACGGAGGAACTTCGCTGGTAACGCTGCTGTCAGCGTTTGGGGTTTTGATGTCGATCCATACCCATCGTAAGTGGATCGCGCAGGTTTGAATAAGGTGAAGATTTCAATGCAAGTAATGCGTGGCTGGGCGACTCGAAATGCGCCGTGGGTCGGCCTGGTAAGCATCCTTGGCTCCGCGCAGGAAGCGTCGGCCGGCGATTACGAAGGCACACCCCAGGTGGCCGAATTCGTCGGTGAAATGACCCGCGACTACGGGTTCGCCGGTGAACAATTGATGGGCGTGTTCCGCGAGGCCGAGCGTAAGCAGGCCATTCTGGACGCGATCTCGAAACCCGCTGAACGGGTCAAGCAGTGGAACGAATATCGCCCGATGTTCATCACCGACGCGCGCATCGCCCGTGGTGTGGATTTCTGGCGCCAGCACGAGGCCGTATTGGCCCGTGCCGAGCAGGAATACGGTGTGCCGGCCCAGGTTATCGTCTCGATCATCGGCGTTGAGACCTTTTTCGGCCGCAATACCGGCAATTATCGGGTGATCGACGCCTTGTCGACCCTGGGTTTCGACTATCCTCCCCGCGCTGAATTCTTCCGCAAGGAATTGCGCGAGTTTCTGCTGCTGGCCCGGGAAGAGCAGGTGGACCCATTAACCCTGAAAGGCTCCTACGCCGGGGCGATGGGGTTGCCGCAGTTTATGCCAAGCAGTTTCCGCGCCTATGCGGTGGACTTCGACGGTGACGGCCACATCAATATCTGGACCAATCCGGATGATGCGATCGGCAGCGTTGCCAGTTATTTCAAGCGCCACGGCTGGGTCGCGGGCGAACCGGTCGTCAGTCGCGCCGATGTGCGTGGTGATCAGGTCGACGAGGGTTTGACCGCGGGCATCGAGCCGACTAAAACAGTCGGGGAGTTGCGAGCCTTGGGGTGGTCGAGTCATGATGCGCTTCGTGATGACATGCCGGTCACGGCGTTCCGCCTGGAAGGCGACAATGGCTCCGAATACTGGATGGGCCTGAAGAATTTTTATGCAATCACGCGTTATAACCGCAGCGTGATGTACGCCATGGCGGTACATCAACTGTCTGAACAGCTGGTCCAAGCACGGGGCGTCAAGTAATGCGGGCATTGCCTATGAAAAAACCCCTGAAGCTGATGGCTTTCGCCGCGTTGGCGGTGCTGGTCGCCAGTTGTTCGACCAGCCGTTCGCCGACGCAGAAGTCTTCGACCGCGGTGCGTGCTACGCCCGGGCTCGACATCAACCGCGCTCACAAAGACGGCGCGCCCTGGTGGGACGTCGACGTTTCGCGCATCCCGGATGCCACGCCGACCCTGCACACCGGCCCTTATAAAGCCAACCCGTACACCGTACTGGGCAAGACGTACTTCCCGCTGCAAGACTCCAAGACCTACGTCGCGTCGGGCACAGCGTCGTGGTACGGCACCAAGTTCCATGGCCAGAACACCGCCAATGGCGAGGTGTACGACCTGTACGGCATGAGCGCCGCGCACAAGACGCTGCCCCTGCCGAGTTACGTCCGGGTGACCAACCTGGACAACAACAAGAGCGTGATCCTGCGCGTCAACGACCGCGGCCCGTTCTACTCAGACCGAATCATCGATTTGTCCTACGCAGCCGCCAAGAAGCTCGGCTATGCCGAGATCGGCACCGCGCGGGTCAAGGTCGAAGGCATCGACCCGCAGCAGTGGTGGGCACAAAAAGGCCGTCCGGCGCCTTTGATGCTCAACGAGCCGCAAGTCGCGCAGAATAGCGGCCCGACGATTACGGCCTCGGCCGGTACCGTCGAGCAATGGACACCGCCGCCGCAGCAACACGCCGCCGCTGTCGTGCCCGTGCAGATCGATGCAAAAAAAAACGCTTCTGTACCAGCCTCTGGCCAGTATCTGCAGGTGGGCGCGTTCGCCAACCCGGACGCTGCAGAACTCCTGAGATCGAAGCTCAGCGGGATGGTGAGCGCTCCGGTGTTCATCAGCTCGATCGTGCGTAACCAGCAAACCCTGCATCGGGTGCGTCTGGGGCCTATCGGTTCCCAGGGTGAGATCCAGCAGGTGCAGAACAGCGTGCGCATGGCCAATCTCGGTTCGCCGAGTCTGGTCACCGCCGAGTAACACGTAGTACTTGATTGACGGTTCGCTTGCGGTTTGGGGGGTGAACCGGGTTGTTGGCTCGTTGAAGAACAAAAGCCCGGCAAGGGTTCTGAGTTGAACAACTGAACACGCGACAGCTCGTTAGAAAGCTGTCTGATTAGTTTTGCCCCTGGGCAGTTTCCATTAGCGATTTCGAGAGACGGATGAACATCACCACCTTTGCCAAACGCCTGTTCCTGTTAGTACCGCTGCTCCTCTCACCTGCCGCGTTCGCGGTCGAGATGATGCCGTCGCCACCGCAACTGGCCGCCAAGGCCTATGTGCTCATGGATGCCAGCAGCGGCAACGTGCTGGTCGAGAACAACGGTGACCAGCGCCTGCCACCGGCCAGCCTCACCAAGCTGATGACCGCGTACATCGCGACTCTGGAAATCCGTCGTGGCCAGATCGGCGAAAACGATCCGGTGACCGTCAGCGAGAATGCCTGGCGCACCGGCGGTTCGCGGATGTTCATCAAGGTCGGCACGCAAGTCACTGTCAGCGACCTGCTGCACGGCATCATCATTCAGTCGGGTAACGACGCCAGTGTTGCGCTCTCCGAGCACATCGCCGGCAGCGAAGACGCCTTCGCCGACATGATGAACAAAACCGTGGCCGACCTGGGCATGACCAACAGCCACTTCATGAACCCGACCGGTCTGCCGAACCCAGAGCACTACTCGTCGGCTCACGACATGGCCGTGCTGGCCCGCGCGATCATCCACGAAGACCCGGCTCACTACGCGATCTACTCGCAGAAAGAGTTCTTCTGGAACGGTATCAAGCAACCTAACCGTAACCTGCTGCTGTGGCGCGACAAGACCGTCGACGGTCTGAAAACCGGCCACACCGACGAAGCGGGCTACTGCATGGTGTCTTCGGCTGTACGTGATGGCATGCGCCTGATCGCTGTGGTGTTCGGCACCAACAGCGAAGTGGCCCGTGCCTCTGAAACCCAGAAGCTGCTGACCTACGGTTTCCGTTTCTTCGAAACCCAGACCTTCTATCAGAAAGGCACCGAGCTGGCTCAGGCGCCGGTCTGGAAAGGCACCACCAATCAAGTCAAGGCCGGCCTGGCTGAAGACCTGACCATGACCCTGCCAAAAGGTCAGCTGAAAAAGCTTGCCGCCAGCATGACCATGAACCCGCAACTGGTTGCGCCAATCGCCAAGGGCGACGTGATCGGTAAAGTCGAAGTGAAACTGGACGACAAGGTCGTGCACAGCGCTGACCTGATCGCCCTGGACGCTGTCGAGGAGGGTGGTATCTTCCGCCGCATGTGGGATAGCATCCGTCTATTCTTCTACGGCTTGTTCAACTGAATTAGTGTGGACCTGCATGGCCCCGTTCCCATCCGGAGCGGGGCCATGTCCGTTACCACGGCTTACGCATACGAGGCCGTTACGCCATGACCGATACCGAAGTAAAGGCGCCTAAGATCGAATTCCCCCAGACTGATTATCCGGTTAAGGTGATCTGCGATACGGGCGTGGGCAATAAGGACAGGATCATCGAGATCGTCAAGAAATACGCGACGATCAACGATGAGCGTGTCGATGAGCGTCAAAGCAGCAACGGCAAGTACACCACCATTCAGTTGCACATCGTCGCGACCGACCAGGACCAGCTGTACAACATCAACAGCTTTCTGCGCGCTACCGGTTTCGTGCACATGGTGTTGTGATGTCTGGCACGCTGGGCTTTCGCGAGCTCGGCCAGATGGCTTACGAGCCGGTCTGGCATGCCATGCAGCGTTTCACCAACGAACGGGGCAGCGATGCCGCGGACGAAATCTGGCTGGTGGAACACCCTCCGGTGTTCACCCAGGGGCAGGCCGGCAAGGCCGAGCACCTGTTGCTGCCGGGTGATATTCCGGTGGTGCAGGTTGATCGGGGTGGTCAGGTGACTTACCACGGTCCCGGCCAGTTGGTGGCCTACCTGCTGCTCGATGTTCGCAAATTGGGTTTTGGTGTGCGTGACCTGGTCACCCGCATGGAACATTGCCTGATCGAGCTCCTGGCCAGTTACGGCGTCACGGCGGCGGCCAAGCCGGATGCGCCAGGTGTCTATGTCGACGGAGCGAAAATCGCGTCCCTGGGGCTGCGGATTCGCCACGGTTGTTCCTTTCATGGCCTGGCCCTGAACGTGGACATGGACCTGGAACCGTTTCGACGGATTAATCCCTGCGGCTACGCCGGGCTGGCGATGACCCAGCTAAGCGATCACGCAGGATCGATTGAATTTGCCGAGGTAAGTGCCCGGCTGCGCGCGCAGCTCGTCAAACACCTCGACTATGCTGAGCAGACGACCCTAACGGGCGGAATCGACTGATATGACTACTGATGCAGTGCAAACCATGATCCCGACGCTGGATGTCACCGAGCGTCCGGCCCCGCGTGCCAAGGTAGAAGCCGGCGTCAAGCTGCGCGGCGCCGAGAAGGTTGCACGCATTCCGGTAAAGATCATTCCGACCACCGAACTGCCGAAGAAGCCGGACTGGATTCGTGTGCGTATTCCGGTTTCCCCGGAAGTCGACCGTATCAAGGCCCTGCTGCGCAAACACAAGCTGCACAGCGTGTGCGAAGAAGCGTCCTGCCCGAACCTGGGCGAGTGCTTCTCCGGCGGCACCGCCACCTTCATGATCATGGGTGACATCTGCACCCGTCGTTGCCCTTTCTGCGACGTGGGCCACGGTCGTCCGAAACCTCTGGACGTGAACGAGCCGGAAAGCCTGGCCATCGCCATCGCCGACCTGAAGCTCAAGTACGTGGTGATTACCTCGGTTGACCGCGATGACCTGCGTGACGGCGGTGCCCAGCACTTTGCCGATTGCATCCGCGAGATCCGCAAGCTCTCGCCGAACGTGCAGCTCGAAACCCTGGTTCCGGACTATCGTGGCCGCATGGACGTTGCGCTGGAAATCACCGCCGCCGAGCCGCCGGATGTGTTCAACCACAACCTGGAAACCGTACCGCGCCTGTACAAGGCCGCGCGTCCGGGTTCGGATTACCAGTGGTCGCTGACCCTGCTGCAACGCTTCAAGCAGATGATGCCGCACATTCCGACCAAATCCGGCCTGATGCTGGGCCTGGGCGAAACTGACGAAGAAGTCATCGAAGTCATGAAACGCATGCGCGAGCACGACATCGACATGCTGACCCTGGGCCAGTACTTGCAGCCATCGCGCAGCCACTTGCCGGTCCAGCGCTTCGTGCACCCGGACACGTTCGCCTGGTTTGCCGAAGAAGGTTACAAAATGGGCTTCAAAAACGTCGCGTCCGGCCCGTTGGTACGCTCGTCGTACCACGCCGATGAGCAGGCGAAGCTGGTTAAAGCCGAGCTGATGTCGTCGTGATCGGCTGATAGAAGCGCAAAGCGCCCGCAAGGTTAATGACCTCGCGGGCGTTTTTTTGTCTGCCTCGCGGCCACTGTCCCCTTCTGTTTATTCCCTTTCCTGACTACTGTGTGTTTGATGCTTACATGCGGGGAGATTCATGGATGACTGTTCGACCAACCCACACCCTATGTCCACATGCCGCTGTTCCTGCCCTGCCGTCGGAAGGGTTGATCGGCGTCATTGCGCCCGCCGGTCCCGCCGCGCTGGACACCCATAAAGCCGTCACGTGGATGCGCGCTCGCGGTTACGAAATACGGGTGTTTCCCGGGGTGTACAAAAAAGACGGCTACCTGGCCGGTAGTGACGATATTCGCCTCAACGATTTGCACGCCGCTTTTGCCGATCCTGAAATCGACGCCATCATCTGCCTGCGTGGTGGTTACGGTACGCCGCGGCTGCTTGATCGCATCGACTTCGAACTGCTGCGCAACAACGCCAAGCCGTTCATCGGCTACAGCGATATCACTGCGCTGCATGTCGCAATCAGCCGTTATGCAGGGTTCGTGACGTTTCACGGTCCGCTGCTTAACGCCGACTTGCTGGGTGAGCGGCAGCCACCCACCGAGTCATCGTTTTTCAACATGCTCAGAGGCCAGGTGAAGGCCGGTAGCCTGCTGGCGCACCCCAAGGCCTATCCGTTGACCACTATCGCGCCTGGCATCGCTCACGGGCGTTTGTTGGGCGGCAATCTGTCGATGATCGCCGCGACCATGGGCACGCCTTATGAAATTGATGCCGAAGGCGTCATTCTGTTTATGGAAGACATCAACGAGCCGCTGTATCGCATCGACCGGTTGCTGACGCATCTGCGCCTGGCGGGCACGCTGGGCAAGTTGCGCGGGGTTCTGGTGGGAGATGTGGCCGGGGTGGATACGACGGCGCTGGAGCGGTTGCTCAAGCAGGCCTTTGAACCGTTGCGGATACCGGTGCTGTCCGGGTGGCGCAGCGGGCATTGCGACCCGAACCTGACATTGCCGATGGGGGCATTGGTCAAGCTGGATGCGGGGGGCAAGGAGTTGGTGTTGGAGCAGGATGTGGTGATCAGGCGTTAGGTGTTTGTCGCCTGTCAGTCAGTCTTCGCGGGCAAGCCATGCTCCTACAGTTCCCGGTGTACGTGATATTGCGTACGCCGGGGACCGGGTAGGAGCAAGGCTTGCCCGCGAAGCTTTTAGCGGCTGCGCAAGCCTTCGAGCAGCTTGTGCGTCGGATAACCATCCGCCGGCCAGCCAAACGATTGTTGAGCACTACGAATGGCCTTGCGGGTATTGGCGCCGATGATCCCATCGGGTGTGCCCGCGTCGTAGTTCTGCGCACTCAGCAAACTCTGCAGTTCGATCCGTTCGGTGCGGCTCAACGGCAAATCATCTTTTGGCCACGAACCGCTGATCAGGCCTGCGCCATTGAATCGCTCAGACAACAGGCTCACGGCCAGCGCATAGGACGACGAGTTGTTGTACTTGAGGATCGCGCGGAAGTTGTCGAGGACCAGGAAAGCCGGGCCACGGTAGCCGGCCGGCAGCAGCAGGGCGGCGGACAAGTGTTCTGAACCGGCCGGCACCTTGGCGCCATTGGGCAGCGTGACGCCCATCTGCAGCCATTCGGCGACACTCTTGCGAATCGTGCCGTCGGCCAGGACGTAATTGAAGCCACTCGCCAGTTGCACCTCGAAGCCCCACGGCTGGCCTTTCTGCCAGCCGGAGCTTTGCAGGTAATGGGCGGTCGAGGCCAGGGCGTCGGCGGGGCTGCCCCAGATGTCGCGGCGACCGTCGCCATCGAAGTCTACGGCGTGGGTGTTGTAGGTCGTCGGGATGAATTGGGTCTGACCCATGGCGCCGGCCCACGAGCCGAGCATTTTTTCCGGCGTGATGTCGCCTTGTTGCAGGATCTGCAGGGCAGCAATCAGTTGCGCGTGGGCGAACCCGGGGCGGCGGCCTTCGTAGGCCAGGGTCGCCAGGGAATTGATCACCGACTTGTTGCCCTGGAACTGACCGAAGTTACTTTCCATGCCCCACACTGCGACCAGTGCCTGACGATCAACGCCATAGCGCTGCTCGATGCTTTGCAGGATGTCGGCGTACTGGCTGACCAGCGACTGGCCTTTGCGCACGCGCAGGGGGGACAGGGCGCCGTCGAGGTATTCCCACACCGGGCGGGAGAATTCTGGTTGGCTGCGGTCGGCGCGAATCACGCTGGGATCGAAGCTGACGTTGGCGAAGGCGCGGTCGAACAGGTCGGCGCGGATGCCGGCGGCCAGCGCGTCCTTACGGAAGCCCGCCTGCCATTCGGCGAAGGTCTGGGTGGGCTGGATGTCGAGGTCTTCACCGGTCGGAACCACCGGCGGAATGACCGCAGGGGCTGACGCGACAGGCAAGGTCTGAAGCGGCTGGGCGTCGGCGGCGGTTGGTTTTTCCGCGCAGGCGACAAGCAAAATGAGGCTGGAGGCAGCGATCAGTTGGCGCAGATGCCAACGACGGGAAAGACTAAGGGGCATGCACGGGTCCAGGGAATTCGAATCAGGTGCAGACCTTAACATGTTGAGCGAACGCCTGCCTTTCAGGCCGCCAGAAAGTAAGAAGCCTCCCAGCTTTTAGACTGGAAGGCTTCGCGGCGGTAGCTGCCTTTGCCCTTGCCGGCGGGTTCCTGACGGCTGCGGAACAGTGGCTGGGCGATGATGGATTTGGCCTTGTTGGGGCCATGTTTAGATGGCTTTTTGCTCATGATGATTGCTCGCAGGGTAGTGGGTTTTTGCGGGGGAAATCATCTGCTGAAGTCAGCGTTCTGTCTACTGCCGAAATGTTACCTGTGGCGAGGGAGCTCGCTCCCGCTCGGCTGCGCAGCAGTCGTGAAAAGGGTGAACGAGTAACATCTGGCAATCGCGGCGACTGATTTCAGGGTCGCTTCGCAACCCAGCGGGAGCAAGCTCCCTCGCCACAAAAGCCTTACTCAGCAGGCAATGTCAGGCGTTGACCGGCCATCAGCAACGACAACCGGCTCAGGCTCATCCACGGCGAACCTGCGGCCTGTCCTTTTATCTGCGCATCGATGCGCTGGGCTTCCAGCAGCAACTGCGCCCAGCGTTGCGCCGAGTAGCGTTGCAGGGCTTTGCTCATCAGTGGTTTGCGTTTGTCCCAGACGGGCGGGCGGGCCGAGCTGAAGGCTTTGTCCAGCGGCACACCCTGGCTGTATTGCAGCGACAGGCTGGCCAGCAGGCGCAGTTCCCGTGCCAGGGCCCAGAGGATCACCGGCGGTTCGACGCCTTCACCGCGCAGGCCTTCGAGCATGCGCAGGGCATGGGCGGCCTCGCCGTTGAGAATGGCATCGGTGAGCCCGAAGACATCAAAGCGTGCACTGTCGGCCACAGCGGCCTGCACGGTTTCGACGGTGATCTGACCGCTTTCGGCCATCAGCTTGAGCTTTTCGATTTCCTGGGCGGCGGCCAGCAGGTTGCCTTCGACACGCGCGGCGATCAACTCGACCGCGTCCTGGCTGGCGGAAAGCCCGGCCTGGGACAGTCGCTGACGGATCCAGCTCGGTAACTGGTTGGCTTCCACCGGCCAGATCTGTACGAACTGCGTCTGCTGGCCTTCGACCAGCGCCTTGCCCCACTTGGTTTTCTGCGCGCTACCATCGAGTTTCGGCAGGCTGATCAGCAGCACCGTGTCTTCAGCGGGGCGCGAGCAGTATTCGATGAACGCAGCCGCGCCCTTGTCCCCGGGTTTGCCGGAGGGCAGGCGCAATTCCAGCAAGCGTTTTTCGGCGAACAACGACATGCTCGCGCCGGCTTGCAGCAACGTGCCCCAGTCGAAGCTGGCATCGGCGGCAAAGACCTGGCGTTCGTCGAAACCCTGTTGGCGAGCGGCGGCGCGGATGGCGTCGGCGGCTTCCTGGCACAGCAAGGGGTCATCGCCGCTGATGATGTAAACCGGCGCGAGGGCACCTTGCAGGTGTTTGGCGAGTTGGGCGGGAGCGAGCTTCATAAGAGAGGGCAAACGGGGCGCTTGAGCGCCCCGTAAGTCTTACTGCTTCGGCAGCTGGACAGGCGACTGGCGCGGGGTGTTCGCTTCAGCCTTCTGCGCCGCTTCCAGCGCCGCAGCTTCAGCCTTGGCGCGGGCTTCGGCGGTCTGCTGCAGTTGATCCAGCTGGGCCGGAGAGAGCTGCTGCAGGCGCAGGATCATGCGCTGGATCAGTTCGCGACGAGTTTCGTTGCGGGCAGTGGCGGCTTCCTGGTCGGAACCCACCAGGTTGTTGCCGTCATGGATAAAGATTTTCTGCACTTCAAGCTTGTCGCTCATCAGCTGCAGGTCGTGAGCCCCACGGATATCGTAGTTCAGCACGGTCGTCACCTGATACTCACCCGTACGACCGGCACCCGCGTAGCTGAGGATGCGCTGGTTTTCCTGCTCGTCGGTCAGCACCAGTTTGTAAGGGGCACCGGTGTAAACCTTGACGCCGCTGCCTTCCAGTACTTGACGCAGTTGCTTCACGGTTTCGCCGTAGGCATTACGGGCGCTCACGTCGAGCTCCTTGATCGCCAGATCGGTGGTGCCGGTGCCACGCAGCTGGAAACCGCAGGCGCTCAGCAGAACGGCGAGGCCCATCACCAGCAAATTGCGTTTGATCATCTTGTTGCTCCCCTTGAAACCAGGTGGGCCGATCATGCGGCCCGAAAGGTTTTACTCGGCGCCAGGCTTGACCTGACGCCTGATCCAATTAGCTGGCGACGATATTGACCAGTTTCCCGGGCACTACGATCACTTTACGAATCGTCAGACCGTCGACAAAGCGCAGCACGTTGTCGTTGGCCCGTGCAGCGGCTTCGACTTCTTCGCGGCTGGCGCTGGCCGGCATTTCGATGTGGCCACGCAATTTGCCGTTCACTTGAATGACCAGTTGCAGGGTGTCCTGCACCAGGGCGTTCTCGTCCAGCACCGGCCAGCCCGCGTCGATCACCGGGTCAGCGTGACCCAGTTGATGCCACAGCTCGTGGCTGATGTGCGGGGTGATCGGCGCCAGCAGCAGCGTCACGGTTTCCAGGCCTTCGTGAATCAGTGCGCGATCCTGTTCGGTAGCTTGCGCGGCTTTTTCCAGCACGTTCATCAGCGTCATCACCTGGGCGATGGCGGTGTTGAATTTGTGGTTCTGGCCGACGTCGTGGCTGGCCTGCTTGATGGCCTGGTGGATCGAACGGCGAACGACTTTCTGCTCGTCGCTCAGACCGGCTACGTCCAGTTTGCCCGGCAGGCCTTGAGTGACGTGGGCTTGAGCCAGGCGCCAGACGCGCTTGAGGAAGCGGTGCGAACCTTCCACGCCGGAGTCGGACCATTCCGCGCTCATGTCGGGTGGCGAGGCGAACATCATGAACAGGCGGCAGGTGTCTGCGCCGAACTGATCGATCATCGACTGAGGGTCGACGCCGTTGTTCTTCGACTTGGCCATCTTCTCGGTGCCGCCGATTTCCACCGGCAGGCCGTCCGCGATCAGCTTGGCGCTGATGACCTTGGCCTTGCTGTCACGCTCGAGTTCGACATCCGCCGGGTTGAACCAGGTGTAGGCTCCGTTGGCTTCGCGACGATAGTAAGTCTCGGCGATCACCATGCCTTGGGTCAGCAGGTTCTTGAACGGTTCGTTGGAGCTCACCAGGCCTTCGTCGCGCATCAGCTTGTGGAAGAAGCGCGCGTAGAGCAGGTGGAGAATGGCGTGTTCGATACCGCCGATGTACTGGTCCACAGGCAGCCAATGGTCCGCCGCGGATTTTTCCACCAGACCGCCTTCATAGTGCGGCGAGGCGTAACGGGCGTAGTACCACGAGGACTCGACGAAGGTGTCCATGGTGTCGGTTTCACGCTTGGCCGGTGCGCCGCATTTCGGGCAGCTGCACTCGTAGAACTCGGGCATGCGCGCCAATGGCGAACCGGCGCCGTCCGGAACGACGTCTTCCGGCAGAACGACAGGCAATTGGTCTTCCGGCACCGGCACATCACCGCAGGTGGTGCAGTGGATGATCGGGATCGGGCAGCCCCAGTAGCGCTGGCGGCTGATGCCCCAGTCGCGCAGGCGGAACTGGGTGCGCGAGGCGCCGAGGTTTTTCTTGATCAGCGCGACTTCCATGGCGTCGAAGGCGCCTGCGAAGTCGAGACCGTCGAACTCGGCGGAATTGATCAGCGTGCCGTGTTCGCCGTAAGCGTCCTGCCAAGGCGCCGGGTTGGTGTCACCGGAGCTGGTACGCACCACCGATTTGACCGGCAGGTTGTACTTGTGGGCGAATTCGAAATCACGCTCGTCGTGGGCCGGAACAGCCATCACAGCGCCATCGCCGTAGTGCATCAGCACGTAGTTGGCGACCCATACCGGCAGTTTTTCACCGGTCAGCGGGTGCTCGACGAACAGGCCGGTCGGCAGGCCTTTTTTCTCTTGAGTGGCGACGTCGGCTTCGGCAACGCTGCCGCCCTTGCATTCAGCGATGAACGCTTGCAGCTCAGGGTTGTTCTGCGCGGCCAGTGCGGCCAGATGGTGTTCAGCGGCGACGGCAACATACGTCGCGCCCATCAGGGTATCCGGACGGGTGGTGAAGACTTTCAGGGTGCCGGTTTCGCCGATGGAGTCGACGTTGTACGGAAACTGCACTTCCATCCCGCGAGACTTGCCGATCCAGTTGCGCTGCATGGTCTTGACCTGTTCAGGCCAGCCCGGCAGATCGTCGAGACTCTCCAGCAGTTCATCCGCGTAGGCGGTGATCTTGAAGTAGTACATCGGGATTTCGCGTTTTTCGATCAGCGCGCCGGAGCGCCAGCCGCGACCGTCGATCACCTGCTCGTTGGCCAGAACGGTCTGGTCGACCGGGTCCCAGTTCACGGTGCCGCTTTTCTTGTAGATCACACCTTTTTCGAACAGGCGAGTGAACAGCCATTGTTCCCAGCGGTAGTAATCCGGCTTGCAGGTGGTCACTTCGCGGGACCAGTCCACCGCCAGGCCCAGGCTGCGCAGCTGGGTTTTCATGTAGGCGATGTTTTCGTAGGTCCACTTGGCGGGCGCTACGTTGTTCTTCATCGCGGCGTTTTCCGCCGGCATGCCGAAGGCGTCCCAACCCATGGGTTGCAGGACGTTCTTGCCCAGCATGCGCTGGTAGCGGGAGATCACGTCGCCGATGGTGTAGTTGCGCACGTGCCCCATGTGTAGCTTGCCGCTGGGGTAAGGGAACATCGACAGGCAGTAGAAAGTCTCCTTGCCTGGCTGTTCACTGACTTCAAAGGACTTTTGCTCGTCCCAGAACGACTGGGCGGCGGCTTCGATTTCACGGGGCTGATATTGTTCGTGCATGGCTACTTTTGAACTGAATAGGGGTGGCCTAATCCTCTTCGATGCAACGCTGGGCGATGATCACGCCGAATCGGCGTTTCGTGGCCCAGACAAGCTGGAAGTGGAGTTACAGGAAGCGCCGTAGCATACATGACCGCACTCTACCGAGGGAAACCCTGATTGCTGCCACGCAACGGTCAAAATCTGCTGCGAGGGCCGTTGGTCGCGGCGTCCAGCCGGTTTGTCGAGCGAAGCTAAGCTCTAAATGGGGAGTACGTCTTATTCTTCAATGAGGTGAGGGATGGTTGAGTCACAGCAAAAAGCTACAAAACCGGAGCTGTACGAAAGACTGATCGATCGTCTGGGCATGGCCCTGGACGCGGCAAAAACCGCTGGTCAGCTGCGTGACGAACGTCCTCTTGAGCTGGAACTGCGTGGCCTGAGCCCCGCTGAGTTTGCACTGGTCAAGGCGTATCTGGATCGCAGCGAACGTGAAACACACGGATGCTTGTCAGAAGCAGTGAAGCAGCTCGACGCACCACGTTCGGCCAAGATCATCTGGCTAAAGGACAAGACTCCCGGCAGAGACGCGGTAAAGGTCCGGTCCCTGCAATTCAAGTAAGGGCACTTGAAGCTGAAACCATGACTGATGTTTATTTAGAGCATAGTCCTTCCGCATTTGTTGTCGCATTGCGTCAACCCACTTAGGCTTCGAGCATCTCTGGAGATGCTCGATGCCTTTTCGTTATTTCGTAAAACAACTTCTGCTGCCGCCCGGCATTCTTTTGCTGCTGTTGGTGCTTGCCTGGTGGTTGCGCCGCTCAAGGCCTCGCCTTGCTGGTTTGTGCTTTGCGCTCGGTGTGGGCGGGTTCTGGCTGATGAGCCTGCCGGTGATGGTGGAGTGGGGCGCCGCCGCCCTTGAGCGGGAACCGCCGCTGGCACGCGACGAATGGGCAACGCTGGGGCAGCGTGCGGACGCCATCGTGGTGCTGGGCTCGGGTCGTGAGCGTGGCGACCTGGCCTGGGGCGCCGATCAGCCGACCGGCATAGGCCTGGGTCGAGAACGTTATGCCGCCAGGCTAGCCAAGGCCTCAGGCCTGCCGATCCTGACCAGTGGCGGCCTGCATTACGGTACGCCGCCGACAGAGGCCCAGTTGATGGCGGACTCGATGCTCGATGATTTCGGTGTGACCGTGCGCTGGCAGGAAGGGCGCAGCCGGACGACCTGGGAGAACGCGCAGTTCAGCGCCGACGTGTTGCTGCCGCAAGGGATCAAGCGCGTCGTGGTGGTGACGCAGGCCTGGCACATGCCGCGGGCGGTCTGGAGCTTCCAGAAGGCGGGGTTCGAGGTGGTGGCCGCGCCGGTGGGGTTCCTGGGCGTGGACAACGCCCGACCGCTGGGTGGCTGGATGCCGGAATTCAAGTCGATCTGGCAGAGCGGGCAATTGTTGAATGAGGCGGCGGGGCAGATCGGGTATTGGTTCTTCTACCGCTGACCCAATTTGCAGGCACTGATCCCTGTGGCGAGGGAGCTTGTCGGATCGCCGCACCGTCCCGCTCGGCCGCGCAGCGGTCGTAATCACTGCATATGAATTCTTTTTGTCACAGGCAATTCAGGGCTGCTTCGCAGCCCAGCGGGAGCAAGCTCCCTCGCCACAAGAGCGCCCTTGATTCAGTGTTTGTCTGCTTCACACGGTTTTGGCCATCCGGCTCGCGACCAGCGCCCAGCCAAACAACAGCACACACAGGATGATGAGCGGCCACGAACGCCATTCCAGATAAGGCGTCAGATTGTGCATCGGCACCACTTCGCCATACAGAATGCCGCGCTCGAACTGTGGGATCTGGGTGGTGATCTGGCCGAATGGATTGATCAGACCGGTGACGCCGTTGTTGGTGGCGCGGATCATCCAGCGCCCGGCCTCCAGCGCACGCATCTGTGCCATCTGCACGTGTTGCAGCGGGCCGATGGAGGTGCCGAACCAGGTGTCGTTGCTGATGGTCAGCAGCAAATCGCTACGTGCGGCGAGGCTGGCAGCGAACTCCGGGTACACCACTTCGTAGCAGATGAACGGCGCAATCTGATAGCCCTTGGCCTGCAGCATCGGCTGATCGGCCGGGCCGCGGGCAAAGTCCGACATCGGCAGATCAAAGAAGGCGATCAAGCCGCGCAGCATTTCCTGCAGCGGCACGTATTCGCCGAAGGGCACCAGCTTCTGCTTCAGGTACGTACCGTCCCCCTCGCCAACGACCGTGATGCCGTTGAAAAAGCGTTTCTCGTGGCGAACTTCCTGGCGAATCGGTACGCCGGTAATCAGCGCGGACTTACGCTCTGCGGCGAAATTCCCCATCATGTTCAAGTAGCCCTCGGCGGACTCCTTGAGTACCGGGACGGCGGTTTCCGGCCAGATCAGCAGGTCGACCCTCTTGGAGCTGAAGCTCATGTCGCGGTACAGCGCCAGTTGTGCGTTGAGCTGCGCCGGGTCCCACTTCATGCTTTGTTCGACGTTGCCCTGAATCGCCGCGACGGTCAGCGGTGCGCCCGCCGGGCTGGTCCAGGCGTGACCTTTGAGCGCCATGCCCACGACCCATGGCCCGATCAGCAGCAACACGCCAGCGGCGATAAATCCTTTGCGGCCGGTCTTGACCAGGCGCGCAGCGTTGTAGATCAGCGCGGCGGTGAGGGCCAGGGTAAACGACACCAGCCACATGCCGCCCACTGGCGCGAGCCCGGCCAGCGGGCCGTTGAGCTGGCTGTAGCCGGAATAGAGCCACGGGAAACCGGTGAGAAACCAGCCGCGAAACGCTTCCTGGCCGACCCACAAGGCCGCGAACGCCAAGGCATCGGCCAGCGGCGCTTCGTTGCGGCGCAACCAGCGTGCCCACAGCCAGGCGGGCAGGGCGAAGAACCAGGCGATCGCCGCCGTGAAAATCAGCATCAGGAAACCGGCCAGCAGCACGGAAGCGCCGCCGAAGTGGTGAATGCTGTAGTAGATCCAGCTGGTGCCGGCGCCGAACAGGCCGAACCCGAAACACCAGCCACGGCCCAGGGCCTGACGGGGATTCAGTTCGCGCAAACCGGCATAGAAGAAACCGACCGCCAGCAATGCCAGCGGCCAGATATCGAACGGCGCCAACGCCAGGGTGGTGAGTGCACCGGCCGCCACGGCCAGCAGGTTACCGGGCCAGCCGGGGCGGGTCATACGATGCATTTCAATCCTTAGTGTTTACCGGGCGATTGGCGTCAGGCGAAGCAAATGAATCCGCCGACTGTCGGCATTCAAAATGCGAAAGCGATAAGGGCCGATCTCAGTGATTTCGTTGCGTTTTGGCAAGTGTCCGAACGCGCTCATCACCAGGCCGCCAACGGTGTCGAACTCGTCGTCGGAGAACTCGCTGTCGAAGAACTCGTTAAAGTTCTCGATGGGCGTCAGGGCCTTGATCAGGAAATCACCGCTGGGCAGCGGCTTGATGTAGCTGTCTTCTTCGACGTCATGTTCGTCTTCGATATCGCCGACGATTTGCTCCAGCACGTCTTCGATGGTCACCAGGCCCGCCACACCGCCGTATTCGTCAATGACGATGGCCATGTGGTTGTGGTTGGCGCGAAATTCACGCAACAGCACGTTCAGGCGCTTGGACTCGGGTACGAAAGTGGCCGGGCGCAGCAGGTCCTTGATGTTGAAGCTGTCGCCGTTCTCCTTGAGGATCAGCGGTAGCAAGTCCTTGGCCAGCAGCACGCCCATCACGTCGTCATGGCTTTCGCCGATGACCGGGTAGCGGGAGTGGGCCGAGTCGACCACGGCCGGCAGGAACTCGCGGGGTGTCTGGGTCGCCTTGATGCTGATCATCTGCGAGCGCGGGACCATGATGTCCCGTACTTGCAGGTCCGCAACCTGGATGGCGCCTTCGACGATGGCCAGCGCTTCGCTGTCCAGCAACTTGTTTTGGTGTGCGTCGCGCAGCAGCTCCAGCAGCTCCTGGCGGTTCTTCGGCTCGTGGGCAAAAGCCTGGGTCAGTTTACCCAGCCAAGACTTTTGCCCGTTGCTCGATCGATCTTCGCTCATAGCGATTACTCTGAATCCTTTGTTGTAACGATAGGGGATGTTTCAATTTCGTCGTCCGCGTACGGATCGGGATAGCCCAACTCGGCAAGCAACGTTCGTTCCAGTGCTTCCATTTCTTCGGCTTCGTCGTCATCTATATGGTCGTAACCGAGTAGATGCAAGCAGCCGTGAATGACCAGATGTGCCCAATGGGCGTTCAGTGCTTTGCCCTGTTCGGCGGCTTCGCGCTCGACCACGGCCACGCAGATCACCAGATCGCCCAGAAGCGGGATATCCAGAAATTCGTCAGGCACATCGGCGGGGAACGACAGAACGTTAGTGGCGTAATCCTTTTGCCGCCAGGTGTGATTCAGCTCGCGGCCTTCCTCTTCGTCGACCAGGCGAATGGTCATTTCGGAGTCGGCAGTGCGCTGGCGCAGTGCGAGCTCGCACCATTGGCGGAATTCGGCTTCACTGGGGGCGGACGCTTCGGTAGCCAGTTGCAGGTCAAGCTCAAGCATCGCGGCGGCTATCCTTTGGCGTCTCGTCGGCCACACGGTTCTCGAAGCGCTCGTAGGCTTCGACGATTCGCTGCACCAGCGGATGGCGCACTACGTCCTTGGGCATGAAATGGGTGAAGCTGATGCCCGGCACGTCTTTGAGCACTTCGATCACATGGTGCAGCCCGGACTTGGTGCCTTTTGGCAGGTCGACCTGGGTAATGTCACCGGTGATGACCGCCGTTGAGCCAAAGCCGATCCGGGTCAGAAACATCTTCATCTGCTCGACGGTGGTGTTCTGGCTTTCGTCGAGAATGATGAAGCTGTTGTTCAGCGTGCGACCGCGCATGTAGGCCAGCGGTGCCACTTCGATCACCTGGCGCTCGATCAGCTTGGCCACGTATTCGAAGCCGAGCATCTCGTAGAGTGCGTCGTAGAGCGGGCGCAGGTAAGGGTCGATTTTTTGCGACAGATCGCCGGGCAGGAAGCCCAGTTTTTCGCCAGCTTCGACCGCCGGGCGCACCAGCAGGATGCGGCGAATCTGCTCGCGTTCCAGCGCGTCCACGGCACAGGCAACGGCCAGGTAGGTCTTGCCGGTACCGGCGGGGCCGATGCCGAAGTTGATATCGTTACCGAGGATTTCCTTCACGTAGCGCAGCTGATTCAAGCCGCGGGGGCGAATCATGCCTTTTTTGGTGCGCAGGGCTACGGAGGGTTCGGAAGGCGAAACAGTGTCCAGCTCTTCGACGGCCGATTCCTGGAGGAACAGGTGAACCAGGTCTGGCGACAGCTCGGTACCCTTGGTCTCGCGGTACAAGCGGCGCAGGAGGTTTTCCGCGGAGGTGGTGTGCTTCGGGTCGCCGATCAGTTCGAACTGGTTTCCGCGGTTGCGGATCTCGATGGTCAGGCGTTGCTCGATCAGGCGCAGGTGTTCGTCGAACATCCCGCACAGATTGGCGAAGCGGCGAGCCTCAAAGGGCTCGAGGATAAAACGATGTGGTTCTATGGGTGCGTTCAAGGTCGTATTTAGCCGCCCTGGGGCAATTAAGATGAAATCAAGGATAACGCCAGTGAGGCGGGTGCGAAAGCTCTTAAACAGACCAATGTCTGACAGTCACTTCATACCTGTGGCGAGGGAGCTTGCTCCCGCTCGACTGCGAAGCAGTCGCAAGGCCGTCAGCCGGGTATAACCTGCGGGTTATTGGGAGCGCTTCGCACTCCAGCGGGAGCAAGCTCCCTCGCCACAAAAGCCCGTGTCTTACTGAATCAGCGAGCCACGCAGCGAGTGCGGCTGTGCGGCGTCGATGTGCACATCGGCAAACTGGCCGATCAGGGTTGGATTGTCGCAGCGGAAGTTGACGATCCGGTTATTCTCGGTCCGGCCTTGCAGTTCGCCGGGGTCCTTTTTCGAATAATCGGTGACCAGGATCCGCTGGATCGACCCGACCATTTGTCGGCTGATTTCGAAGCCTTGCTGGTTCAGACGATGTTGCAGCGCATTCAGGCGCTCTTTTTTCAGCGCTTCCGGCGTTTCGTCGGCCAAGTCTGCTGCTGGAGTGCCCGGGCGCTGGCTGTAGACGAACGAGTAGGAAAAATCGAAGCCGACGTCTTCGATCAGCTTCATGGTCTGCTCGAAGTCTTTCTCAGTCTCGCCGGGGAAGCCGACAATGAAGTCCGAGCTGATGCAGATCCCCGGCACGGCGGCGCGCAGTTTGCGCAGCTTGGATTTGTATTCCAGCGCGGTGTGATTGCGCTTCATTGCCGACAGAATCCGGTCCGAACCCGACTGCACCGGCAAGTGCAGGTGTTTGACCAGTTCCGGCACCTCGGCGTGGGCCTGGATCAAGCTGTCGGAGAATTCCAGCGGGTGCGAGGTCGTGTAGCGAATCCGGTCGATGCCGTCGACCGCGGCCACCACGCGGATCAGTTCGGCGAGGTCCGCCAGGCGACCGTCGTGCGTAGCGCCGCGATAGCCGTTGACGTTCTGTCCCAGCAACGTCACTTCACGTACGCCGTTTTCGGCAAGGTGGATGATCTCGGCAATCACGTCGTCGAACGGGCGACTGACTTCTTCGCCACGGGTGTAGGGCACCACGCAGAACGTGCAGTACTTGCTGCAACCTTCCATCACCGACACATAAGCGCTCGGGCCATCGATGCGCGGCTCGGGCAAGTGGTCGAATTTTTCGATTTCCGGGAACGAGACATCCACTTGCGGCAGCTTGGTAGCGCGTGCGGCGTCGATCATTTCCGGCAGGCGGTGCAGGGTTTGCGGGCCGAACACCACGTCCACGTACGGCGCGCGATCACGAATGGCGGCGCCTTCCTGACTGGCCACACAACCGCCGACGGCGATCACCATGTCCGGGTTGGCGAGTTTCAATTCGCGCCAGCGGCCCAGCTGGGAATACACCCGGTCCTGGGCGCGCTCGCGAATGGAACAGGTATTGAGCAGGATCACGTCGGCGTCTTCTGCACGCGCGGTGACTTCCAGGGCCTGGTGTTCACCCAGCAGATCGACCATGCGCGAGCTGTCGTACTCGTTCATCTGGCAACCGTGGGTTTCGATGTAAAGCTTCTTGGCCATGGATACAGTCATCACCTGATTCAAAGAACCGCGCATTATAGGGAACATGTCCCAAGGTTCCTACCGCTGTGCGTCCGGCGGCTATGCTATAGTTCGCGCCCTCATTTTTATCCCCCGATGTGTTGCTCGCCCACCATGACCAAACGTGAAGCTCCAATCTACAAGGTGATTTTCCTCAACCAGGGCCAGGTGTACGAAATGTACGCCAAGCAGATCTATCAAAGTGATCTGTGGGGTTTTCTGGAAGTGGAAGAGTTCGTCTTTGGCGAGCGCACGCAAGTGGTCGTCGACCCGAGCGAAGAGAAGCTCAAGGCTCAGTTCGAAGGCGTGGTGCGCAGTTTTGTGCCGATGCATTCGATTGTGCGCATCGACGAAGTCGAGCGCTTGGGCACGCCGAAAATCAGCGAAGCCCGTGGCGCGGTCGGCAATGTGATGCCGTTCCCGATGCCGATGCCTGAGAAGTAAGTAGCGGTTTTGAGGTGAGAAGCTTTCTGTGGCGAGGGAGCTTGCTCCCGCTGGGGCGCGAAGCGGCCCTGAAATCTAACTCAGCGTTGTTCTGGCACACCGAGTTCTCCGGTTTTGCGACTGCTTCGCAGCCGAGGGGGAGCAAGCTCCCTCGCCACAGGGGGTGTTTTGCTCTCAGGGAAGTGGCGAAAACGGCGTACGCCCATCCGCGCTTTGCAGTTCCATCAGGTATTTACGAAAGATCTGCCCCAGTACCTGGGTCGCTATCTCAAGTTCTTCGCGAGGCATTTTCTCGGCCACTTCGTCAGCCGTGTCCAGCGCATCTTCCGCGCCATTGACCGCCGCCATTTTCAGCACGATGTACGCCTGGATGTTATTGGCTGGTACACCTTCGCCGTGGAAAAACATGGTGCCGAGTTTGAACTGTGCCTGGGCATGACCTTGCAACGAGGCCTTTTCGAAGTAGCTCAGGGCTTTATTGAGGTCGCGCGGTGTATTTTTACCGTCGTAATAGAATTCACCCAACTCGTATTGCGCTTGCGAATCCCCTTCATCCGACGCTTTCTGGCAGGCGGCGAGTGCTTGAGCCAGGTCTTGCGGCTGAGTATTGAGGGTGCAGCGACCCATCGCTGGGATTAACAACGAGTTGCCGCCTGCTTCTACGAGCAAGGGCTGAAGGAGCAACAGGCAGCCCAATGCGAGGGCGCGGCCGGTGCGGTTCATGGGAATCGACTTACCTCTGAAGGGCGCGCGGACCCATCGAGGGGATCCAAGTAGCGCGCATTATGAAATAAGCAGGGCCAACCTTACAAAGTCTTTACTCGTTTTTCTGCTGCGCGGGAAATATATCGCCCACTTTGCGGGAGATTATTGGCAGATGAGTAGGAAAAGGGGCCGGAGTGTAGGTAAAAGCTGACGTCGGCAATCGCCAACGTCAGCGGGTCTAGCGTTATTTCAAGGCAGCGAATGCGCGTTCGGCGGCATCCAGGGTCAGTTTCAACTCGGCTTCGCCGTGAGCGATCGAGGTGAACCCGGCTTCGAATGCGCTTGGTGCCAGGTACACGCCCCCCTCAAGCATCAGGTGGAAGAAACGGCCGAACAGGGCCGCGTCGCTGGCCATCACGTCATCGAAGGTCACGATGTCGTCGGCGCCGCTGAAGTACAGGCCAAACATCCCGCCGGCCTGGGTGGTCACGAAAGGAATGCCTGCGGCATCGGCGCGTTGTTGCAGGCCATCGAGCAGGCGGCTGGTGTAATCGCTGAGCTCGGCGTGGAAACCCGGACGGCTGATCAGGCGCAGCGTGGTCAGGCCGGCGGCCATTGCCAACGGGTTGCCCGACAAGGTACCCGCCTGATAGACCGGACCCAGTGGCGCGATGCGCGACATGATTTCGCGCTTGCCGCCGAAGCAGCCGACCGGCATGCCGCCGCCGATGATTTTGCCGAAGGTGGTCAGGTCCGGGGTCACGCCGTAGTGCGCTTGAGCACCGCCGAGGGCGACGCGGAAACCGGTCATCACTTCGTCGAAAATCAGCACCACGCCGTGCTTGTCGCACAGGGTCCGCAGGCCTTCGAGGAAGCCCGGTGCCGGTGGCACGCAGTTCATGTTGCCGGCCACCGGCTCGACGATGATGCACGCTACATTCTGGCCGACTTCGGCGAGCATGGTGTCCACCGCGTCGATGTCGTTGAACGGCAGCGTCAGGGTGTGTTTGGCGAAGTCCGCCGGTACGCCGGCCGAGCTCGGCACGCCTTGGGTCAGGGCGCCGGAGCCGGCCTTGACCAGCAGGCTGTCCGAGTGACCGTGGTAGCAACCTTCAAACTTGATGATGCTGTCGCGACCGGTGAAACCACGGGCCAGGCGGATTGCGCTCATGGTTGCTTCGGTGCCGGAGCTGACCATGCGCACCATTTCCATCGACGGTACGATCGAGCAGACCAGATCAGCCATCTGGGTTTCCATCTCGGTCGGCGCGCCATAGGACAAGCCGTGCTCAAGCTGTTTGCGCACCGCGTCCAGCACGTCCGGATGGCTGTGGCCGAGGATCATCGGGCCCCAGGAACCGACGTAATCCACATAACGCTTGTTGTCTTCGTCGGTGACGTAGGCGCCTTCGGCGTGTTTGAAGAACAACGGCGTACCGCCAACGCTTTTGAACGCGCGAACAGGCGAATTCACACCGCCGGGGATGTGTTTCTGGGCATTGGCAAACAGGGTTTCGGAACGAGACATGATCGGGCTCTCAAAAATCAGGATTTGAACAATTCGTTAAAGGCGCGGGCGCGGCGTGTCACTTCAGCGGCGCTGTCGGCGCCAAACAGGCCATGAACCACGGCCAGCAAATCGACCCCGTGGGCCACCAGCGGGGCGGCGTTGTCCAGGGTGATGCCGCCGATCGCGCAAATCGGCAAGTGCAATTGGCTGCGGGCCTTGTCGAGCAGTTCGAGGCTGCAGGTTGGCGCGCCGGGTTTGGTGTTGGAGTTGAAGAAGCGGCCGAACGCGACATAACTGGCGCCTTCCTTGGCCGCTTGCTCGGCGAGTTCGAGTTGCGCGTGGCAGGTCGAACCGATGATCGCCTGACGACCGAGCAACGCCCGGGCCGGGGTCAACGGGCCGTCGGTCTGGCCCAGGTGCACGCCGACGTTAAGGCGCGCGGCCAGTTCGGCATCGTCGTTGATGATCAGCTGGGTCTTGTAGCGTTCGCACAGGTCGCGCAGGGTTTCGGCCTCGCGCAGGCGGCGGGCCTCGTCGCTGCTTTTGTCGCGGTATTGCAGCAGGGTGACGCCGCCTTCCAGCGCCGCCTCCACGTACGAAAGAAATTTACCGGCCAGTAACTGGCTGTCGGTAATGGCGTACAGGCCACGTAGTTTCATCGGACAAGCCTCACCGCAATGCTTAAAGAAAGTTACGAACAGAAATCCAGCGGCAGGCGGCGTGGTACGAATTGGCCTTTGCCCAGTTGCTCCGCATCACGCAGGGTGCGCCACGTGTAGTTAAGCGCGGTCTGCACGGCGCTGACCAGATTTTCACCCTGGGCCAGACGGCCGGCGAGGGCGCTGGCCAGGGTGCAACCCGAACCGTGGTAACTGCCGGGCAATCGTTGGCAGGTGTAGGTTTCGCGCAGACCGTCACGGCTGTACAGGCGATTGTGAATTTCGTGTTCATCGCCGTGGCCGCCGGTGATCAGCAGGTGTTTGACGTACGGCAGGAGTTTTTCAGCGCACTCGTCGGCGGTGCCTTCTGGCAGTTCGGCGAGGATGCGGGCTTCAGGAAGGTTTGGGGTGGCAATGATGGCCAGGGGCAGCAGGCGTTCGCGCATGGCGTAGCCGACTTCATCCTTGCCCAGTCGTCCGCCGCCGCCGGCGCGCAGCACCGGGTCGCAGACCATTGGCAAGTGCGGGTGCGCTGTCAGCAGTTCGACGACGGTGTCGACCATTTCCAGCGAACCGAGCATGCCCAGCTTCACTGCCGCGACGTCGGAATCGTTGAGTACGGCATTGGCCTGGGCCAATACCCACTCACGGTCGAGGACGCGAAAGTCAGTGACGTTGACCGTGTCTTGCACGGTCAGGGCGGTGACGGCCGGGGCCGCATGACAACCCTGAGCGAGCAGGGCTTCGATATCTGCCTGCAAGCCGGCGCCACCACTTGGGTCGTGGCCGGAGAGACAGAGGACAACGGGGCGAGAGCTGTAGATATTCATGGTGCGCGAGCTTACCACCAAACATCGTTTTTCGGGTGTAGGGACGTCCAGTCTGGCCGATACATTGTGGTGAGGGAGCTTGCTCCCGTTCGGCTGCGAAGCAGTCGTGCTTTTGTGACTATTGGGGGCTGCTGCGCAGCCCAGCGGGAGCAAGCTCCCTCGCCACAGGTATCAGTAGGTCGCATCGGGGTTTCACAATCTGTGTTAGTTAACAGCTCTAACTCAATGGATGGCGCTGAAACGCCCGTTCTAGAGCCTTTGTAGGAAAAATTTCTATGGTGTTCAATGGCCATCAACGGCTATGCTAGAGTGGATCCAAACTAATAACAGGTGATACCGGTTTTACGTCTACTCAAACGGAATGGGGGGCTTCCTGACAGAACCGGACAGGCCACGCTGGGGCTTCAATGCGCTATTTGCTGATGTTGCTGTTGTGTTTGCCCCTTTTGGCGAGCGCTGTCGAGTTCGATGAGTACACTCAAAGCCTGCCCTTGGGCCGGAACCTGCAAGTGTTCGAAGACGCGGGTGGTCAGGCGACCATCGCGGATATCCGCGCGCAAGCGGCGGCCGGAAACTTCAAACCCCATCACAAAGACACCCTCAACGCGGGTTACTCGCGCTCAGTATTCTGGCTAAAAATCGATCTTCAGTACCGCCCCACCAACCCGTCGGCGCAACGCACCTGGCTGCTGGAGCTGGCTTACCCACCCCTTGATCACCTTGACCTTTACTTGCCCAATGCGGCCGGTGACTTTCAGTTGGCCCGGCAGACCGGCGATGCGTTGCCATTCGCCTCGCGGGAAATCCGCCAGAACAATTACCTGTTTGATCTGAATTTTGCCCCTGGCCAAACGCAGACCGTGTACCTGCGCCTGCAAAGCGAAGGCTCGATCCAGGCGCCGGTCACGTTGTGGTCGAGCACCGCGTACCTCGAAGAGCAACCGGTGCGGCTCTATGTGCTCGGGCTGATTTATGGCGTGTTGCTGGGGATGCTGGTCTACAACCTGTTCATCTACCTCAGCGTGCGCGACACCAGCTACCTCTATTACATCTTCTACATCGCCTCGTTCGGTTTGTACCAGCTGTCGGTGAATGGCGCGGCCGTGCAGTATTTCTGGCCGGACAATCCCTGGTGGGCCAACGCCGCGACGCCGTTCTTCATTGGTTGTGCGGGGTTGTTCGGCAGTCAGTTCGCGCGCAGTTTCCTGCAGACGGGCACCTACAGCCGCTGGCTCGACCGCTTGCTATTGGCGTTGATTGCGTTCGGTGCGGTGGTGGTCGGGTTGTCGCTGATGACCAGTTACGCCCTGGCCCTGCGACTGGCGACGGCATTGGCGCTGACGTTCACCGTGGTCATTTTTACCGCAGGGATTTTTGCCTGGCTGCGCGGGTTGCGGGTGGCACGCTATTTCATCATTGCCTGGTCGGCGTTTCTGCTCGGCGGCATCATCAATACGCTGATGGTGCTGGGTTACCTGCCGAATGTGTTCCTGACCATGTATTCCAGTCAGATTGGCTCGGCCATCGAAGTCGCGCTGTTGTCGTTGGCCCTGGCCGACCGCATCAACGCCATGCGTGAGCAGCAGGCACAGACCCTGTTCGATGCCGGTCAAAAGCTCGAAGTGCTCAATCAGCAACTGGCCCGCAGCAACAAGCTCAAGGACGAATTCCTCGCCACGCTGACCCACGAGCTACGCACGCCGATGAACGGGGTGATCGGCTCGCTGGAACTGATGCAAACCGTCGATATGGACCCGGAGCTGGAGCAATATCAGCAAACGGCGGCGGGTTCGGCGCGGGACATGATGCGCATGGTCAATGGCATCCTGACCTTGACCGAACTGCAGGCCGGCAAGCTCAAGGCCTCGGCGGACGCCTTCAGTTTGCGCGGCGTGGTTGAAGCGTTGCGCACGCAGTTCCAGGGCAATGCGTCGAGCAAGTCCCTGGACTTCAAAGTCGAAGTGACACAAGGGCTGCCGGATCGCTTGCACGGCGACAGCGCCAAGTTGGCGCAGTGCCTGGAATGCCTGCTGGACAACGCCATCAAGTTCACCAAGGTCGGCGGTCTGGCGTTGCGTGTGACGGGCAAGCCGCTGGAAAACAACCGCCTGGCGCTGTCCTTTGCGGTGATCGACACCGGCATCGGTTTCACCGACCTGGGAGAGGCGACGATGTACCAGCGCTTCTTCCAGCTCGACGGTTCGATGACGCGCGAATACGGCGGCCTGGGCGTCGGCCTGGCGATTTGCCGGCAATTGGTCGAATTGCTCGGCGGTCGCCTGACTCATCGTTCTGAACCGGGACGCGGCAGCCGCTTCCAGCTGGATGTCGAATTCGAGCTGCCGGTGATTGAGCGCTCGCCAACACCGTTTATGACGCGGGACTTCCCGCGCCTGCGACTGCCTCAGGATTGCACGGTGCTGTTGGTGGATGACAATGGCATCAATCAATTGGTGATGCGCGGCATGTTGCTCAAGCTTGGGTTCCGGGTGCGCACCGCCGACAGCAGCACCGCGGCGCTGGATTGTCTGCAACGTGAAGCTTTCGACGCGGTGTTGCTGGATTGCCAATTGCCCGCCGTGGACGGGGTGTCGCTGTGCTGCCAGATCCGCACCTTGCCGGGCTGCGCCGAATTGCCGGTGTTCTTGCTAGCCCTGAGCTCGGAGCGGGAGCAGTGCCCGACTGGCGCGATGATCGACCATCTGAACAAACCGGTGAAATTCGAGGATTTGCAGGCAGCGCTCTATCGCCGGGTGCTGTGTTCGGAGCAGGGTGAAAGCGCCGGCAGTTAGGCAGATATGACACTTTGATCGGCCTGGGAGCGGTGCTTAACTGAAGTCCCTTGGCTGACCAAAGGAGCCCTGTCATGAACCTGCATCAGTTCGCCGAAACCCACGAAGTCACCAACCAGCCACCGTCGCTGGACGGCACCAACCTGTATCGCATCGACCTGCCGTTGCAGGAGTGGTCGCGGCGTTTCGGGGCCGGTTGGGCCGAGTCGCGGATCGATGCGTATGGCGCACTGGCGGGCGGACCGCTGATGGAAGCGGGATTCCTGGCCAATCAAAACAAGCCGGTGTTCAGCAGCCATGACCGTTTTGGTCATCGCATTGACCTGGTGGAATTTCACCCGGCGTATCACGAGCTGATGCGCACGGCGGTCGAGCATGGTCTGACCTCGTTGCCATGGGCGCATCCACAGTCCGGCGCGCATGTCGCGCGCGCCTCCATGACCTACTTGCACAGCCAGGCCGAAGCCGGCAGCGGTTGCCCGCTGACCATGACGTTCGCCAGCGTTCCGGCCATGCGCCTGCAACCGGACCTGGCCGAGCAATGGCTGCCGAAGATTCTTTCGACCGAATACGACCCGCGCAACGTCGGCATGGCCCACAAGGCCGGCGTCACGATCGGCATGGCCATGACCGAAAAACAGGGCGGCACCGACGTGCGCGCCAACACCACCAAGGCCTATCCGGTCGGTGCCAGCGGTCCGGGTCAGGCCTATGAACTGGTGGGCCACAAGTGGTTCTGTTCGGCGCCGATGTGCGATGCCTTCCTGACCCTGGCCCAGACGGACAAGGGGCTGACCTGTTTCCTGCTGCCGCGCCATCGCCCGGATGACACGCGCAATCAGTTCTACATTCAGCGGCTCAAGAACAAACTGGGCAACGTCTCCAATGCTTCCAGCGAAGTGGAATTTCGCGGTGCGCTGGCGTGGATGGTCGGCGAAGAAGGGCGGGGTGTCCCGACCATCATCGAAATGGTCGCCATGACCCGGTTCGATTGCATGGTTGGCTCCAGTTCACTGATGCGCCAGGCGTTGACCCAGGCCAGCCATCACTGCGCGCATCGCACGGTCGGCGGAAAACTGCTCAGCGAGCAGCCGCTGATGCAGAACGTCTTGGCCGACCTGGCCCTGGAAAGCGAAGCCGCGCTGGCCTTGAGCTTGCGCATGGGCCGGGCGCTGGATTATCTGGATGACGAACACGAGGCCAAATTCGCGCGACTGGTCACTGCAGTGGGCAAATACTGGATCTGCAAACGTGCGCCCGCGATGATCAACGAAGCCGCCGAATGCATGGGCGGTGCAGGGTATGTTGAAGAAAGCATTCTGCCGCGCCTGTACAGAGAAGCGCCGGTCAACTCGACGTGGGAAGGTTCGGGGAACGTGCAATGCCTGGATGTCCTGCGCGCCTTGTCGAAGGAACCGGGCGTACTGGATGTGTTGTTCAGTGAATTGGGTGACGGGCATGGCGACAAGCGGCTGGCGGCGCACATCCAACAATTGCAGAGCGCCTTCAAGGACACCGGCGACATTCAGTACCGCGCCCGGCAATTGACTGAAGACATCGCCTTGGGGCTTCAGGCCAAGCTGTTGCTGGAAGCGGGGAATGCGACGGTCAGTGATGCGTTCATCGCCAGCCGGCTCGGTGCCGCTGGTCGCGTCTATGGCGCGTTGCCGCGAGGATTGAATGTGGAAGCGATTGTCGCCCGCTCAACCCCGCCCCTATAAACACCACCGCCCCTGTAGGAGCGAGCCTGCTCGCGATAGCGGACTGACAGTCAACTTATTCATTGACTGACATACCGTCATCGCGAGCAGGCTCGCTCCTACATTGGATCCGGGGGGTTCCGGGCATTCATGTATCAACACGCCACTGTTCCCGTCCGACGCTGTTGCAGGCAAGATGAAGGCCTGCAAGTCAGAACACAGGATGCTGATCGTGACCGAAGCTTTTATTATCGTTCAAACCGCCGAGCAAGCCGTGGACCGGCTTGCGCTCTTGCACAATCGTGCAACCACAGCGCTGAGCCAGGCGCTCAAGCTCTACCTCAAGGACCGTGTAGAGCCGGACGCCGAACAGCGTGCGATGTTTCGTTATCCTGAACTGCGTCTGACCTACCACTGCCAGGGCGAAGTCCCACAAACCACGCGCGCCTACGCCAAGGTCCAGTTGCCGGGGACCTACAGCGTCACCGTCACCCATCCGGCGGCGTTCCGTAAGTACTTGCTGGAACAACTGGTTCCCTTGATGCACGACTTCACCGTGACGGTCGAAGTGGGCGTCAGCCAGCAGAACATTCCTTACCCCTACGTGGTCGAGCAGGGCGATGAGCTGGCCGGCTCCGGCGTGACCGCCGCCGTGCTGGCGCGGGTGTTCCCGAGTACCGACCTGTCGGCCGCGACCGACGGCATTGCCGATGGCCTGTACGATTGGGAAAACACCGACCCGCTGCCGTTGGCCCTGTTCGATGCTGCGCGAGTGGACTTTTCCCTGCGCCGCCTGGTGCATTACACCGGCAGCGACTGGCGTCATGTGCAGCCCTGGATTCTGCTGACCAACTACCACCGTTATGTGGATCAGTTCATCGTTCATGGCCTTGAGCAACTGCGCAGCGACCCGCGTTTCGTGCGCATGGTGCTGCCGGGCAACGTGATCATCGAAAAGAGCATGGACCACGGCGAAGCGTCGGCGATTGCGGCGGGTGTGGTCTGGCATCGTTACCAGATGCCGGCTTACCACCTGATTGCCAACGATGGCCACGGCGTGACGCTGGTGAACATCGGCGTCGGCCCGTCCAACGCGAAGAACATCACCGATCACCTGGCCGTGCTGCGTCCGCATTGCTGGCTGATGATCGGCCACTGCGGTGGCTTGCGTCAGTCGCAGACCATTGGCGACTACGTGCTGGCTCACGCTTACATGCGACGTGACGGGATTCTCGACCGGGTTGTGCCGCCGAACATTCCGATCCCGGCCCTGGCGGAAGTGCAGATGGCGTTGCAGCAAGCGGCGGCCAACATCACTGGCGAGAAGGGCGATGAACTGAAGAAACGCCTGCGCACCGGCACCGTGCTCACTTACGACGACCGTAACTGGGAATTGCGCTGGGCGCAGGAGCGTCCGTTGATCAACCTGTCGCGCGCGGTTGCGGTGGACATGGAGAGCGGCACCATCGCCGCGCAGGGTTATCGCTTGCGGGTGCCGTACGGCACGCTGCTCTGTGTTTCGGACAAGCCGTTGCACAGTGAAATCAAGCTGCCGGGTTCGGCCAACGCCTTCTACGAGCGCGCGGTCAGCCAGCACTTGAAGATCGGCATCGAGGCGGTGGATCTGCTACGCACCGAACTCAACTCGTTGCACTCGCGCAAACTGCGCAGCTTCGACGAGCCGCCGTTCCGCTAACAGTCATGGTCATTTGACGGTCGGGGCACTAGCATTGGCAGCCCTGACCGTTAGATGTTCTCTTCGCCATGCCTCGTCCTCCACGTCCCGTTTCCCGCCGCCCTGGCGCGAAGCCTGCGCCATCGTCCTCAGCCCCGCGCCGTGTCGCCAAAGCGCCACCGGCCGAGCCGAAGCTGATTTTGTTCAACAAACCGTTCGATGTGCTGACGCAATTCAGCGACGGCGAAGGCCGGGCGACGCTCAAGGACTACATCGAGATTCCAGGGATTTACCCGGCAGGTCGGCTGGACCGCGACAGCGAGGGGTTGCTGCTGCTCACCAATGACGGCCAGCTGCAAGCGCGGATCGCCGACCCGAAGCACAAACTGGCCAAGACCTATTGGGTACAAGTAGAAGGCGAACCGAGCGCCGAGCAGATGCAGCGCTTGCGCGAGGGCGTCGAGCTGAATGACGGCATGACCTTGCCGGCCGAGGCACGGCAGCTGGACGAGCCGGAACTGTGGCCACGCAACCCGCCGGTGCGCTTTCGCAAAAGTGTGCCGACGAGTTGGCTGGAGCTGGTGATTCGCGAGGGGCGCAACCGTCAGGTCCGGCGCATGACGGCGGCGGTCGGCTTGCCGACCTTGCGGTTGGTGCGGGTCAAAATCGGTGACTGGTCGATCGAAGGGCTCGATCAGGGCCAGTGGAAAGAAGTGCCGGCGCGTTTATAACGAGCCGGATTCGATCAGGCCGATCACCACGCTTTTGATCACAAAAGCAGCGACACCCAGGCCCAGCACGAAGAACAGGATGAACGAGCCAAAGCGCCCGGCCTTGGATTTCTTCGCCAGATCCCAAACGATGAAACCCATGAAAATGATCAGGATGGTAACCAGTCCGGTCATCATCCACTCTTCAAAAACTGCAGGATCCATTGAGTATCTCCAGCGCGGGCGGGGCTAAAAGGCGCTGGAGTATACGTCATGGGATAATGGCGCAGCATGGACCTGCGGCGGTGTGTCGCAGCTATTCGTCGCCTGTCCCGGCCCCATCGCGAGCAGGCTCGCTCCCACAGGGGAATGCAGTCAATTGTGGGAGTGAGCCTGCTCGCGATGGCGTCTTCAGCTGCGCAGATGAGTCAACGGCAGTTCAGTGCTGTTCAGTACCTGATTCAGCACAAAACTCGACCGCACACTTGTCACCCCTTCAATTCGCGTCAGATGCCCCAGCAGCAATTTCTGATAATGATCCATGTCCGGCACCACCACCTTGAGCTGATAGTCGGCGTCCATCCCGGTCACCAGGCTGCATTCCAGCACCTGCGGCAAGGTGCGAATCGCCGCTTCGAAATTCTCGAACCGCTCCGGCGTATGGCGGTCCATGCCGATCAGCACGTACGCCGTGAGGCTCAGGCCGAGCATTTTGCGGTCGAGCAGGGCGACCTGACGGGTAATGTAGCCGTCGTCTTCCAGTTGCTTGACCCGCCGCGAGCAAGGCGAGGGCGACAGGCCGATGCGCTCGGCCAATTCCTGGTTGGAGATGCGCGCGTCACGCTGCAATTCCGCCAAAATGCTCAAGTCGTATCGGTCGAGTTTGCTCATCAATCAGGCCTTTGTCATAACTATTGCGGCAGATTATCTATCCAGGGTTAAAAATTGCGCAAGTAATGTTTATTTGAGCAATCTTCGCAATCCTCTGCCGGCGCCGCAGGCCTATTCTTATCACCAGAATCACTGCTCGGACAAACAGTCCACAGCGGCTCGCCCAATCAGGCCAGTCGCGGCCGCCACTCCCCACAGGGGATGCGCCGGCCCCCGAGCTACACACTGTCCAGAAGACGGCGTGAGGTGAGCCGACGTCATAAGCGTCGAGCACGGACGAAGTTCTCAAAGGGAGGCCGACGGGTCTCCCTTTTCTTTTGCCCGCGATTTTTCATGCCCTTTAAAAAGTGTCCCTCAATAAATAAGTTGCGCGACTGATAACCTGTAGCAGAACCGGCCTGTGCTTTCCCAGTCTTACGTACAGGCCCTAACCCGCAGTGAGGAAAAGCATGAAGTCGCGCATCTGGCGTTTGGCCGGTGTTGGTTTGCTGTGTGTAAGTGTCACTGCGCAATCGCTGGCCGATGAGCCGCAAAACCGTGGCCCCGATGGCGGGCAACACGGGTGGGATGGCCACCAGGGGAACAATCAGGGGCACGGTGGCAACAATCAGCCGCGTCCGCAAAACGGGCAGCAACAGCAGAATCAGCCTCGCCCGCAGAACAATGACATCATTCGCGGCGACAACAGCCGTCAGTTCGAGCACAACGGGCAGAATCAGCAAAACCGGCAACCGCACGACTACAACAGTCCGGTCCGCCCGCCACCCCCACCGCCGCAGCTGCCGGCCAACGACCTGCCGATCCAGGGCCGGCCCGACACCGTGCGCCAGACCCAGCAACCCCAGCGTGGTTACTACCAGGACGTGCCACGGCGCAACGACAACAACGCGCATTGGCAGAACAATGGCCCGCGCCCGGACGATCATCGCTGGGCCGGTCGCCCGGATGGGCACGGCAACGGCTGGGGGCCCGGCCCGCAGTATCGTCCCGGGCAAATGGTCGACCGTTTCCCGGATCGTGAATTCCGCGTGCCCTATGGCGGTCGCGACTACTTCTACTCCGGCGGCTATTGGTATCGCCCGCAAGGCCCGCGTTATGTAGTGGTTCAACCACCGCGCGGCATCCGCGTCAGTTACCTGCCCGATTACGCCCGTGAAGTGTGGATCGGCGGTGCGCTGTTGTTCCTGGCGGCGGGGTCGTATTACGCCTATCAGGAAAGCTCTCAGGATTACGTGGTGGTCGAGCCGCCCGTGCAACCGCAGCCGCAACCAGTCAGCAATGGCTACGACGTGACGGCTTACCCGGCGAACGGTCAATCGCAGGAGCAAGTCAGCCAGGACGGTTACGAGTGCTATCAATATGCGGTGCAGCAAAGTGGCTTCGATCCGCGAACGGCCACCTATCAACCGGACCCGTCGGTGGTGCAAACCTACCGTCAAGCCCAGGGGAACTGCCTGGCCAGCCGCGGTTATCAGGTCACGTTCTGAGCCCTGGCGGCCAGCACCACTTCCTGCGGGTCGGCGTGCACCAGCACCTCGGCTCGCGGGTAGGCGGCGTGAATGGCATCGGCGGCCTGGTCGCTGATGCCGTGCGCGACTGACAGGGTCAGGTCGCCCGGCAATTCCAGGTGCAACTGCACGAACCACTGGTTGCCGGAAACACGCGTGCGCAGGTCATGCGCGCCCAGAACGCCCGGCACGCTGCACGCCAGTTCGAGCATGTGCTGACTGACATCCGCTGGCAGCTCTTCATCCATCAACACGGTAAAACTCTCGCGGGCGATCTGGATCGCGCTCCACAGAATGTAGGCCGCGATCCCCAGGCCAAACCACGCATCCACCTGGTTCCAGCCAAACCCGGCCAGTACCAGCGCCACCAGAATGCTGCCGTTGAGCAGCATGTCCGAACGATAGTGCAGCGAGTCGGCGCGCACCGCGTTGGAGCCGGTCGCCTTGACCACCCGATGTTGCAACATCAGCAGGGCCAGGGTCAGCACCAGGGAGAACACGATCACCCCGATGCTGATCCATGGCGCCCCCACCGGTTCCGGATGCTGCAGCCGATCAAACGCCTGCAACGCAATCAGCACCGCACTGCCACCAATGAACAGCGCCTGAGCCATGCCCGCCAGCGACTCGGCCTTGCCATGCCCGTAACGGTGATCGTCATCGGCCGGGCGCAAGGCGTAATGCACCGCCAGTAAATTCAGCAGCGAAGTGACGCCGTCGAGCGCCGAGTCGGTCAACCCGGCGAGCATGCTCACCGATCCGCTCAACCACCAGGCAATGGCTTTGGCGACGACCAGTGTGCACGCCACCGCCACCGAGGCGCGGGTGGCGAGCCGCAGCAGGCGGGCGTGTTCGGAGCTTGAAATCATGGGGCCGGGTTTTCCTTGTGCGTTATGCCGCAGGCTGCAAGCCGAACATGGCCAATTGCTGAGTGCTGCCCTTGTGCTGGATCAACCGTGGGTCATCCAGCGGGAAGCTGCGGCCCAGCTCGGTTTCCAGAATAGTCTGCAACTTGTGGTTATCGACTTTTCCATCGGCGCCGATGGCTTCCTTGAGTTTTTCCGGAGCGACCTGAGCGGTCTTGCCCGGTTCGAAATAAATCGCGCCGGTGGCGAAGTCGACCGCAAACGCGATCAAGCCGGGGATGATGTAAAACAGCAGGCCTACGGCATCCAGCGCAGCGATGGCCGGGTCGATCTTGCCGTCAATCTGGCCACGGCGGTCGGGATAGAAGATCGATCCGCAGGCCGTTACTTGGGTTAGCAGGGTTGCAATCAGCACACCGCCAATCAGGCGAAAGGGAACACGCATAGGAAATCTCCTTGGTCATCTCAAAACGAATAGGCGTCTGTATGAATTAGGACCGTGATTAACGCCAGGCAGTTCGCCGTTATACTCGGCCCTCTGTTTGGGAGCCAGCATGATTTCTTTGCCGATTGATGAAGTTTTACCCGCGCTGCGTGAAGCCTTGGCGACACGCCACGAAGCCGTGCTCGAAGCACCGCCCGGCGCCGGTAAAACCACCCGCGTTCCACTGGCCTTGCTCAATGAGACCTGGTTGGCCGGGCAGACCATTCTGATGCTGGAGCCGCGTCGCTTGGCGGCACGGGCGGCAGCGGAGCGCCTGGCCAGTGAGCTGGGGGAGAAAGTTGGCGAGACCGTCGGCTATCGCATTCGGCTCGACAGCAAAGTCGGCCCCACTACCCGTATCGAAGTGGTCACCGAAGGCATTCTCACTCGGCGCCTGCAGGATGATCCGGCGCTGGAAGGCGTGGGCTTGCTGATTTTTGACGAGTTCCATGAACGTAGCCTCGACGCCGACCTGGCCTTGGCCCTGAGCCTGAATGGCCGGGAGCTGTTTCGTGACGATCAACCGTTGAAAATCCTGTTGATGTCGGCAACCCTCGAAGGCGAGCGCCTGGCCGGGTTGCTCGACGACGCGCCGATCCTGCGCAGTGAAGGCCGCATGTACCCGGTGGCGATGCGCTGGGGCCGACCGTTCCAGTCAGGAGAATTCATCGAGCCGCGAGTGGTGCAAACCATTCTCGACGCCTTGAATGACGAGACCGGCAGCGTGCTGGTGTTCCTGCCGGGGCAGGCCGAAATCCGCCGCGTGCATCAACAACTGGCCGATGCATTGGGGGAGGGCACGCCGGTGATGCTTTGCCCGTTGCACGGTGAACTGGACCTGGCGGCGCAACGCGCGGCGATTGATCCGGCGCCGGCGGGCAAACGCAAAGTGGTGCTGGCGACCAACATCGCCGAGACCAGCCTGACCATCGACGGCGTGCGCGTGGTGATCGATGCCGGGTTGGCGCGAGTCCCGCGTTTCGATCCGGGCAGTGGCATGACCCGCCTCGACACTCAACGCATTTCCAAGGCCAGCGCCACGCAGCGCGCGGGCCGTGCGGGGCGGCTGGAGCCGGGCGTGTGTTATCGCTTGTGGTCGCAGGATCAGCACGAGCAACTGGCGGCCTACGCCAGTGCGGAAATTCTCTCGGCGGACCTTGCCGGCCTGGCGCTGCAACTCGGTCGTTGGGGCGTGACGCCGACGCAACTGGTGTGGCTCGACGTGCCGCCCGCTGCCGCTTATGCACAGGCTCAAAACCTGCTCGATCGCCTGGGCGCACTGGACGGTGAAACGCTGACCCGCCACGGTCAGGCCATGGCCGAACTGCCGGCACATCCGCGCATCGCCCATTTGCTGCTGCGCGGCCAGGCACTCGGGCTGGCGCCGATGGCCTGCGATGTCGCCGCCCTGCTTGGCGAGCGGGATATCTTGCGCGGTGGCGGCGCCGATCTGCACAGCCGACTGGTGCTGTTGTCGGGTGAAGAGCGTGCCGCGCGCGGTGCCCAGAGCGGTGTGCAGCGGGCCCGGCAACTGGCGCGGCAGTATCGCGGTTACCTGCGCGGCAAGGCGTCGGAACCGGTCAGCGATCCGGATCACCCGCGCTGGCTCGGCGCCTTGCTGGCGCTGGCCTATCCCGACCGTGTCGCCCAGCAGCGGCGAGCCGGTGGCGCGGAATACCGCCTGGCCAACGGGCGTGCCGCGCTGTTCGCCGAAGCCGACAGCCTGATGAAACAGCCCTGGTTGGTGATCGCCGATCTCGGCAGCCGCCAGGGGCAGCGTGAAGAACGGATTTACCTGGCGACGGATTTCGATCCGGCGCTGTTCGATTCCGTGCTGGCCGAGCAAGTGCGGGTGGTCGATCAACTGGATTGGGACGAGCGCGAAGGCGTGTTGCGCGCCGAGCGTCAGCGCAAGGTCGGCGAGTTGGTCCTCAGCCGCGAACCGCTGACCGGGCTCGATGAAACCGCCCGCAGTCAGGCACTGGTGAACCTGGTGCGGCGCAAAGGCCTTGAGCTGTTGCCCTGGACCCCGGAGCTGCGCCAGTGGCAGGCGCGGGTCGCATTGCTGCGTCAGCTGGACGTGGGCAGCAAAAACGAGAGTGAGTGGCCGGATGTCAGCGATGCCGCGCTGATGAAAAATCTTGAACACTGGCTGATGCCGTATCTGGGCAAAGTCTCGCGCCTCAGCCACTTCGCCAATCTGGACCTGTCGAGCATCGTCCACAACCTGCTGCCGTGGCCGCTGCCGCAACGGCTGGACGAATGGGCGCCGCATCATTTGAGCGTGCCGTCAGGGTCCTCGATTCGTCTGGACTACAGCGAGCAGCCACCGATTCTGGCGGTGCGATTGCAGGAGCTGTTCGGCCTGGCCGAAACCCCGCGCATCGCGGGCGGCCGGCAAGTGGTGAAGTTGCACCTGCTGTCCCCGGCACGCCGGCCGGTGCAGGTGACGCAGGACCTGGCCAATTTTTGGCGGAGTACCTATGCGGAAGTGAAGAAGGATTTGAAGGGGCGGTATCCGAAGCATTACTGGCCGGATGATCCGCTGGTGGCGGAGGCAACCGCTAGAGCCAAGCCCAGAAAGTCCTGAATGCACAACCACCGCTTCAAGTCGCATCAACGGTGATGTAAGGCTGGTTCAGCAGGGATGAAACCTGGTCCATTGGTGAGTTTTTGCTTCAAGCATGAGGACAGGAACTCGAACATCTCTTGCTTGCAGGCATCAAGAGGCATGGCTTCAAGGGATAGAAGCCAAAGATCAGCCCCTTGCCCCGTGACGAAGCCTGGTAACTGAACAAGCCCCTGGTCAGGTTCAGCGAATGCTTGCCACATAACAGCGACATTGTTTCCTGTTTGAGTAGCTGCTTTAAGTGCCGCCCAGGAATCGACCCAACTGGCGATTCGGGCATTTTCCTTGACGTTGCTGCTCATCCAGCTCGCCAGCATGCATCCCTTCATACTCTCGGACCATCCAACCCAGTTTAACTGAGCAGAGTCCACGCTTGGATGGGAGGCACCTGCAGCACCGTAAACTGCGCGTGACAATCCACCGAGACAACGCCCTGACAAATACTCAGGCTTTGACCTTAGGACGCCTAATGCAATGTCCGCTTTGCGTTGGGTCAAGGCAATCACGGGGTCGCACACAATCAGAATTTCAACTGTGACTTCAGCATACTTTTGTTGAAATTTCATAACCTCGGGAAGCAAGTCGCTACCTAGTTCTGCTGCGATAGCAACACGAACGTGCCCCTCCACTGATTCTTTATTTTTAACGAGTGCCTTGGTGAGCTGGGCGATATGTTTTTCAAGTTGCCGTGCACACTTTAAAACCTCAAGCCCGGCTTCAGTCGGGTGGTAACCCGATGCTGATTGTCTGAAGAGGGGGCTGCCGACGCATTTTTCAAGCTCTTCTACACGGCGACCTACCGTGGTTCGATTGACCCCCAAAGCTTTTGCTGCTTTTTGATAAGAACCAAAGTCAACGGCGACGAGAAAAAAGCGTAGATCATCCCAATCGAGCATTCTCATTTCTCCTTCCTTGTAGTAATGATTCTTGTTACATGTTGAAAGTCGCTCGAATATTACCAGACAGTTCCACTGGTGCTTTAAGCGTTTAGAACTTTTCTAATGGGAAGAAATCATTGAGATCATGGCGGAAGCCCGAGTTGTAAACTCTCGATACCCTCGAATACCTTGTGATGCGCATGCAGACCCACAGAGAAGCTTGCCTAGACGGACGCGCCAATCCTTAGCCGTTAAACTACATAACTGCTAGGTGCAAATTTGCACTCTAAGATGCAAATTTAAGCATTTACACTGGGTCATCATCGCTTTAACGTGCCATAGCGCCGATAGCTGCAAGCAATATATGGATCATTAACAGGGAGAAAGTTAGATGGTTGAATTTGCGCGGATTATTTCGAAGTTGCCGAGCCGCTACGCTCGTGGCTGGCACTGTTTTGGGCTTGAGCGAGATATAAAGCAAGGACAAGTAACCTCTCTTGAGGCGTTTGGGACAGAGCTTGTTGCTTTTCGGGGAGAGGATGGGAACGTTAGGGTGTTCGATGCTTACTGTCCGCATATGGGAGCAAATCTGGCCAACGGAACGGTCAAGGGTAATACTTTGGAGTGCCCGTTTCACTCGTGGCAGTGGGGTGATGGTGGGCATTGCGAGAAGATCCCTTATTGCGAAAAAATCCCACCAAAGGCGAGGATACGGCAATGGGAAAGCATGGTCGAAAATGAACTTCTGTTTGTTTGGCATGATCATGAAGGTAAACCTCCGATCGTAGAACAGAAGATACCGGCACATCGATGCTGTAGCGAAGATGGATGGTCGGATTGGGCGGTGATCAGTAAACCAGCCAATACCAATTGCCGTGAGCTTATCGATAATCTTGCTGATGTGTATCATTTCGAGCCTGTTCACGGCTCCCCGGTTAGTAGTTATATAAATGTCTCCGAGGGACACACCTACTGTCAGATGCTAACGGGCGGCAATCAGTTGATTGGCACCGGTGATTCACTTCGGAGTATTGCATATTACTATGGCCCTTCCTACGTTATAGCGGACATGGACGCGGAAATGTGGGGGCACAAGTTGGAGTGCATAATGATGATCGGAAATGTGCCGATTAATCATGATAAATTCATGATGCATTTTGGGATAAAGGTCAGAGCGTTAGGGGGGGTGTCTTTTTCGGAAAATCAGAAAATTATTGCTGAGTATATTGCTAATGGACAGGAAACTTTCTTTCAGGATCTTCGTATTTGGGACAACAAGAAGCGCGTAGATAATCCGATTCTCTGTGGTGGCGATGGCCCGGTCTATCAGCTGCGTGGATGGTACGATCAGTTTTATTTAGATCGTGGCCAAGTCTTAGCTGATGTTGCTGACAAAAAAGTTTATATCTCTCGAGAGAGACCGGATACAGCTCAATGGCTTTTGGATATCCATGGCGTTGATAAGAGTGGCCAGCCTGTGGTGAGCGATAATGGAGTGCTATCTCCTTCGGATGCATAGCATCCCGCACTCGAATAATAATATTTAAGAGGTAGTAACCGTGAACAAAGACTTCTTTTCTGATCGATTTCCGAAAGGATGGTTTGGCGTACTTTTTTCAAGTGAACTTGCCATCGGTGAGATTAAGTCGCTCAAATACTTCAATCGAGATTTCGTCGCCTTTAGAGGTGAGAATGGTGAAGTAGCAATACTGGATGCGCACTGTCCCCACCTCGGCGCGCACCTTGGTGGCGGTACGTGTGTCGGGAATACCATTCGTTGCCCTTTTCACGGGTGGCAGTTCGATCAGGCTGGAAAGTGCACGGCTATACCGTATTCAGAGCGCATCCCGCATAAAGCGAAGAAGGGTGCTTTAAAGCAGCATCATGTACGCGAACTTAACCAGATGATCCACCTGTGGTTTGACCCCGAGGGTGGGGAGCCCGCTTGGGAGGTTCCACTGTCAGCCGAGATGAGCGGTGAGGATGGGTGGACACGCTGGTACTTTAAGCGCTGGAGAATAAAAACTCAGGGTAAGGAGATCATCGAGAATCTGGTAGATACTCCGCACTTCGCTATTGTTCATCACGCACCGGTCGATAAAATTACCGTTGAATTCGATCAACATGTTGCTCGACAGATCGCCTTGATCGGGGCGCATCCAACGCTTGGCGATCAACTCGAAACGGTTGCAACTTACTATGGGCCCGGGGTCATGCACGTTGAAATGCACGGCACTCACGAAAGCCGTCAGGTTAACTTTCATACACCCGTTGATAACGAAAGCCTCGACCTTTGCTATGGATTGAAATTGCATCGCGATCCCGCTCTTGAAGATACGGACGCCATCGCCGAGGAGTACGCTGGGTTCGCTCACAAATCATTTTACGAGGATGTTGAAATTTGGGAGAACAAGGTTTATCGAGAAACGCCGCTATTGTGTCCGGAGGACGGGCAGTTATTTGAGCTGCGGAAGTGGTATCGGCAGTTTTTTGTTGATGCGCCACCTCAAATTAATATTGCTTAAGGGGAGGTGGGCCTGAACTATTTCAGTCGCCTCGACAGTTGGCTTTCCCCACTGGAACCTCAGGGATGCTGGGAGTGCCTTGTAGGAGCAAGCTCCTACAGGGTGGTGGGTCCCACCGAGTCAGCCCTGTGATCTTTCGGCTTTGGCAGTGAGCTGCTCCCTGCAGTAATCCGCAAACAACTGCGCCGGTTTGGTCAACTGCCCGCGCTTCAACCACGCCGCCACCAGCCCTGAGCCGGTGATGTCTTCGACGATGTCCACGCACACCACTTTCTGCCCGTCGTAGGTGCATTCCGAATGCGGGCGGGTGACCAGGATCGAGAAGCCGAAACCCTGGCCGACCATGCCCCGGACCATCTCGATCGACGGGGAGCTGAAGGCGATGTTTGGCGACAGGTTCAGCTCTTCGAACAGGCTGACGAAGTAGGTCCGGCTGGGTTGCACGTCCAGCAGGATCATCGGCTCCAGGCACAGGTCGCGCAGTGACACTTGCTTGAGCTGGGCAAAGCGATGATCTGCTGGCAGCAACGCGTAAGGCCGCTGCGCGGGCATCAGCGGTTCGGTTTCGATGGTGGCGTCGAGGTCGTGTTCGTAAAGGATCGCCAGGTCGAACGTGCCCGAGGTCAGGCCTTGCACCAGCTCTTGTTGCTCGCCGTCGCGGATGCGGATTTTCACCCCCGGGTACAACGCCGAGAACCCGGCGATCAACTGCGGCAGGTACAGCGGTGCCACCGTCTCAAAACAGCCGATATCGATTTGCCCGGACACCACGTCGTTGTCGGCCAGGGCGTTCTGCTCGAACTCCTTGGCCATGCGCAACAGTTCCTGGGCCTTGCGGTAGAAGCGTGCGCCGCTCGGGGTCAGGGATACGCCTTGCGCGTGATGACGGATCAGCAGTTGCACGCCGAAGCTGTCTTCCAGGCCTTTGATCGCCGTGGAAATCGCCGGTTGGGCGATGTACAGCTTGCGCGAAGCCTCGGCAACGCTGCCGCATTCGACGGTGGTGATGAAGTATTTCAGTTGACGCAGGTTGTAGGCAGCCACAGCAAACCTCGGGGGTGGAGGAACGCGTCCTCCAAGCAAATTGCGAGCCGCCCGCATCCGTTCTGACGACGGTGTTGTTGTGCTCGAACAATAACCACATACCGCGTCACGGGGGAGATGGGCTGCCCAGTTTTTTCATGGTCTGCGAAGACATTTTTACTATTTTTCCTCGACACGGGCCTGAGCCACCATCCAATCCACAAGAAAAGCCCATGGAGCATCTGAACGTGTTCGAGCTTGCATATTGGCAAAAAAAGGCCGCCGAGCTGCGGTTTCCCGACCTGGCCCTGATCGACGGCAAGCGCCGCCCGGCGCAGTCGGGACAGACCTTCGCCGCGATCAACCCCGCCACTGGCCAGTGCCTGGCCAACGTGGCGGCGTGCGGCAATGAAGACGTGAACGCCGCCGTCAACAATACGCGGCAGGTATTTGAAGCCGGGACGTGGTCGGCGCGCTCGCCCAGTGAGCGCAAGCAGGTGTTGCTGCGCCTGGCCGATCTGATCATGACCCACCGCGAAGAACTGGCGCTGCTCGACTCGTTGAACATGGGTAAACCGGTGATGGATGCCTACAACATCGACGTGCCGGGTGCGGCCGGGGTGTTTCGCTGGTACGCCGAAAGCCTCGACAAACTTTACGACCAGGTCGCCCCCAGCGCGCAAAACGTGTTGGCCACCATCACCCGCGAAGCGCTGGGTGTGGTGGCTGCCGTGGTGCCGTGGAATTTCCCGCTGGACATGGCCGCGTGGAAACTCGCACCGGCCCTGGCCTCCGGTAACTCGGTGATCCTCAAACCCGCCGAGCAATCACCGTTCTCTGCCCTGCGCCTGGCCGAGCTGGCGCTGGAGGCCGGGCTGCCGGCAGGCGTGCTGAACGTGCTGCCGGGGCTGGGCGAACAGACCGGCAAAGCCTTGGGTTTGCACCCGGATGTCGATTGCCTGGTGTTCACCGGCTCCACTGAAGTCGGTAAATATTTCATGCAGTATTCCGCGCAGTCGAACCTGAAGCAGGTCTGGCTGGAGTGCGGCGGCAAGAGCGCGAACCTGGTGTTCGCCGATTGCCAGGACCTGGACCTGGCCGCCGAGAAAGCCGCGTTCGGGATCTTCTTCAACCAGGGCGAAGTGTGCTCGGCCAACTCGCGTTTGCTGGTGCAGCGTTCGATTCACGATGAATTCGTCGAGCGCCTCAAGGCCCAGGCCGAGCGCTGGTTGCCGGGCGATCCGCTGGACCCGTCGAGCAGCGCCGGGGCAATAGTCGACAGCCGCCAGACGGCGCGCATCATGAAGTTCATCGAGCAGGCCGAGCGCCAGGGCGCGACGAAGGTGTGTGGTGGACGGCAGTCGATTTTCAACGGTTCCGACAACTTCATTCAGCCGACGATTTTCACCGGCGTAACCCCGGACATGCCGCTGTTTCGCGACGAAGTGTTTGGCCCGGTGCTGGCCGTCACGGCGTTCGATGACGAGGCACACGCCTTGCAACTGGCCAACGACAGCGTTTACGGTTTGGCCGCTTCGCTGTGGACCGACGACCTCAATCGCGCCCACCGCGTGGCGCGGCAATTGCGAGCGGGTACCGTGTCGGTCAACAGTGTCGATGCGCTCGACGTGACCGTGCCTTTCGGCGGCGGCAAGCAGTCCGGTTTTGGCCGTGACCTGTCGCTGCACTCATTCGATAAATACACCCAGTTGAAGACCACCTGGTTTCAGCTGCGCTAATAACAAAACGGAGAACTGGCGATGACCACCCCACGTGAAACCCGCGACTACCAGGCCGCCGATGCTGCGCACCACATCCATGCATTCGTCGATCAAAAGGCACTCAACGACGAAGGGCCGCGTGTGATGGTCCGTGGCGAGCGCCTGCACCTGTGGGACAACGATGGTCGGCGCTACCTCGACGGCATGTCCGGGCTGTGGTGCACCAACCTCGGTTATGGCCGCAAGGACCTGGCGGCAGCGGCAACTCAACAACTTGAGCAGCTGCCGTACTACAACATGTTTTTCCACACCACCCACCCGCAGGTGATCGAACTCTCGGAGCTGCTGTTCAGCCTGCTGCCGGGGCACTACAGCCACGCGATCTACACCAACTCCGGCTCTGAAGCCAACGAGGTGCTGATCCGCACCGTGCGTCGTTATTGGCAAGTGCTCGGCAAGCCCGAGAAGAAAATCATGATCGGGCGCTGGAACGGATACCACGGCTCGACCCTGGCGGCGACGGCCCTCGGCGGCATGAAGTTCATGCACGAAATGGGCGGCATGATTCCGGACATCGAGCACATCGACGAGCCGTATTTCTTCGCCCACGAAGGCAACCTGACCCCGGCTGAGTTCGGCCTGCGGGCGGCGCAACAACTGGAAGCGAAGATTCTTGAACTGGGCGCCGACAAGGTCGCCGGGTTCATTGCCGAGCCGTTCCAGGGCGCGGGCGGAATGATCTTCCCGCCAGAAAGTTACTGGCCGGAAATTCAGCGGATCTGCCGCAAGTACAACGTGCTGCTGTGCGCCGACGAAGTGATCGGTGGCTTCGGTCGCACCGGCGAATGGTTCGCCCACGAGTACTTCGGTTTCGAGCCCGACACACTGTCGATTGCCAAGGGGTTGACCTCCGGCTACATCCCCATGGGCGGCCTGATCCTGTCGAAGAAAATGGCTCAGGTACTGGTGGAGCAGGGCGGGGTGTTCGCCCACGGCCTGACCTACTCCGGCCACCCGGTCGCGGCGGCGGTGGCCATTGCCAACCTCAAGGCGTTGCGCGATGAAGGCGTGGTGACGCGGGTCAAGGATGACATCGGGCCGTACCTGCAACAGTGCTTGCGCGAGGTGTTCGGCAATCACCCGTTGGTGGGTGATATCCAGGGTGTGGGGATGGTCGCCGCGCTGCAATTGGCCGAGGACAAAACCAGCCGCAAGCGTTTTGCCAACGAGAACGACATTGCCTGGCGTTGCCGCACGATCGGCTTTGAGGAAGGGGTGATCATTCGTTCGACGCTGGGACGGATGATCATGGCGCCGGCATTGATTGCCAGCCGGGAAGAGATTGATGAGCTGGTCGGCAAGACGTTGAAAGCGGTTGATCGTACGGCGAAGGAATACGGTCGGCTCTGATTTTGTAGCGTTCGTTCGGGCCTCATCGCGAGCAGGCTCGCTCCCACAGGGGATTTGTGATCGACACAGATCCAATGTGGGAGTGAGCCTGCTCGCGATGGCTTTTTCCCATTCAATGCATTTCTCCAGTTTTGCACCTGCTCTGTGCACCCCCGCAAACCCCGCCCTTTTTCCGCGCACGCTACCCAGTTTTTTCATCACTCCCATCGACATATTTCCTAATTTTCCTAATCCCCGCCGTGGTCCAACATCGACCTCGCCAGTCAGCCGAATGCTGCCCGCCGAAAGGTTCATCAGAGACCTCAGGCAGCAGCGCTTACCCGAGGCCGCTGGCCGTACTGCCCATGACAAAACTAAATCAACAGCTTTGGGAGTGCTCCATGATCAAGTCCTTGTTTACCCGCTTCGCTCATCCATTGGCGATCACCGCCATCGCCGCGACGGTCGCCACCAGCGCCCAGGCCGGCACCCTGTCCATCGGCCATACCACGTGGGTCGGTTACGGCACCCTCTACCTGGCTCAGGACCTGGGCTACTTCAAGGAAGGCGGTTTGACTGTCGAGTTGCCCGTCGTCGAAGAAGCCTCGATGTACATGGCTGCCCAGGCCTCGGGCGAGTTGTCCGGCTCGGCGTCGACCATCGATGAAGTGCTGAAGTACCGCCCGCAATTCTGCTTCAAGGCTGTTGCCGCACTCGATGACAGCCATGGTGGCGACGGTGTGCTGGTGGGCAAGGACGTCAAGAGCCTGCAAGAGCTCAAAGGCAAAGCTGTGGCCGTGAACGAAGGGTCGACCTCGCAGTTCTGGCTGTCCTACCTGCTGAAAAAACACGGCATGACCATGAGCGATATCACCGTGCAGAACATGACGGCTGACGACGCCGCCACCGCGTTCATCGCCGGTCGCGTGCCCGCCGCCGTGACGTGGGAACCGCACCTGTCGATGGTCCGCGACAAACAGCAAGGCAAGGTGCTGATCGACAGCAGCAGCACGCCAGGCGTCATCGTCGACGTGGTCGCGCTGAACTGCTCGGTGATCGAGAAGCAGCCGGCAGACGTCAAGGCCTTGGTCGCCGGCCTGTACAAAGCCGTGAAATACACCCAGGAACACCCAGAGGAAGCTTACAAAATCATGGCCAAAGGCGTCGGCGGTTACCTCGCCGATCCGAAGGAACTGGCCGCCGCCGCTCAAGGCGTGCGCTTCTACGACCAGGCGATGAGCGAAAAACTCTTGGGCTCGCCGGGCAAGCCGGGTGACAGCGAACCGTTGATCAAACTGGCCAACGAAACCGCCAGTGAATTGCAGGGCAAACCCTACAACGTCAGCAATGACGACCTGATCGACAACCGTTTCGTCAGTCCGCTTTAGGAGGTTCCCATGTTCAAGCGCAATTCATGGCTGAGCCGCTGCATCACGCCCAAGACCGGCCTGCCTGTGCAGGTCATCTGGAGCGCGAGTGGTCTGGCCTGGGTGTTGTTGATCGGCCTGTGGGCCGGGTTGTCGTACGGCGGCGTGGTGCCGGGCATGTTCCTGCCGACTCCGGGTGCGGTGGTCGAGGCCGCTTTGCGCCTGGGCCGTGATGGCACCCTCGGCCTGCATGTGTGGGCCAGTCTCGAAGTGGTGATGGTCGGTTTCATCGTTTCGTCCCTGGTGGCGGTGCCGCTGGGCTTGTTGATGGGCAGCTTCCGCATCGTCCAGGCGTTCCTCGAGCCGATGGTCAACTTCATCCGCTACCTGCCGGTGACCTCGTTCGTGCCGTTGTTCATTCTGTGGATCGGCATCGGCCTGGAGCAACGCGTCTCGGTGATCATCTTCGGCGTGTTTTTCCAGCAGCTGGTGATGATCGCGGACGTGTCCAAAGGCATCTCCAAAGACTTGATCAACGCCTCCTATACCCTCGGCTCGACCCGTCGTGATGCAGTGCTGCACGTGATCGCCCCGGCGTCGCTGCCGGGTGTGCTCGACACCTTGCGCGTGACCATGGGCTGGGCCTGGACTTACCTGGTGGTTGCCGAGCTCGTCGCCGCGTCCAGTGGCCTGGGTTACCTGAGCCTTAAAGCCATGCGCGGCTTTCAAGTGGATGTGATTTTCCTGGCAATCGCGATCATCGGCCTGCTGGGCCTGGTCACCGATCAACTGTTCCGTTTCCTACGTCTGAGGATCGCCGCATGGGCTCAGTAACCGCAGTCAACCCGCGTCTGGTCACCCCGACGGTCAACGCGTCCCAGGCGGCGCCACGCCTGCAAGTGGACAAGGTCAGCTTGCGCTACCAGAAACCTGACGGCGGTATGTTCACCGCGCTGGAGCAGGTGTCGTTCGAAGTGCCGGATCAGCAATTCGCGGTGCTGGTGGGGCCGTCGGGGTGCGGCAAATCGAGCTTGCTGTACCTCACGGCCGGACTGAACGAGCCCACCGAAGGCGAGATCTACGTCGGTGGCCAGCAAGTGCAGGGGCCGGGTGCGGACCGGGGCATGGTGTTCCAGAGTTACACACTGTTCCCGTGGCTGACCGTGCGGCAGAACGTCGAGTTTGGTCTCAAACGTCGCGGGATGGCGGCTGCACAGCGCAAGGAAATCGTCGACTACTACGTCAACGAAGTCGGCTTGACGGGGTTCGCCGACAACTACGCCAAGCAGCTTTCGGGCGGCATGATGCAACGCGTGGCAATTGCGCGCGCGCTGGCCAATGACCCGCAAATCCTGCTGATGGACGAGCCGTTCGGCGCGCTCGACAGCCAGACTCGCCTGCAAATGCAGCAGTTGTTGTTAAGGGTCTGGGGCAACAGCAAGAAGACCGTGCTGTTTGTGACCCACGACATCGACGAGGCGATTCTGCTGGGTGATCGGGTCTACGTGATGGGCGCCCGGCCGGGGCGGATCAAGCAGATCCTGGACGTGCCGATCGAACGCCCACGAACCCTCGACATGGTGATGGAGCGCTCATTTATCGACATGAAGCGCAAGATATTCGGGCTGCTGCATGATGAGTTGGAGGAAGCGCATTGATACGGGAATTGCTCATACACAAACCCCTGTGGGAGCCAGCCTGCTGGCGATGGCGGTGTATCAGTTGTGGAGATATTGCCTGACACACCGCTATCGCCAGCAGGCTGGCTCCCACAGGTTTTGGTTTGAGCTGAGACTAGGGCGCTGCCGGCAGGAGGAAACGCGCGATCACCGGCAAATGATCGGAGATCCGCAAGGTGTCGTCCTGCCGCACCATCGCCTCGACCCGTTTGATGCGCGGGCTGTAGAACAGGTAATCGACCGTGCGGTCCGGGCCGTTCAAGCCGAAGTCGTTCGGGTAGTGGGTCAGCCACCGCGCCCGGTCGACGCCGCTGGCTTCGTTGTTGGTCGGGATCATCGGGTACCGGTCCCACAGCAGATGCAGGGCGCTGTCGGTGGTGTAAGGCGTGCGCTGGTCAGTCGGCAACCGTCGGTATTGCCCCAGCGGCAACAGGTTGAAGTCGCCGCCGATCAGCCAGGGCGTGCCACGGCTTTCGTACTTGTCGAGCACCTTGGCGACTACTGTCACCTGGTCCTGCAAGGTCTGGTCGGGTTCGGTGACGCGGTCCAGATGGGTGTTGAGCACCGCCATCTGCCCGCCATCGCTCAAGGGCAGGTAACTCACCAGCAAGGCGTTTTTCGGCTTGAACTGGCGGCTGATGACATTGGCCGGCAGGGTCGGCAGTTGCAGGCGTTCGGCGTGTTCGATCTGGAAACGGCTCAGGGTCGCCAACTGGCGGCCAACGCTGCCGAAGATGTGCGGATCAGGGACGAAATCGGCTTTCCAGTCGAAGGCGTGGGCACTGCACGGATACAGGTCGGCGACCCGCTCCTGAAGCAGCTTGAGCTGATTCTGGTAATCGCTGGCCTTGGCGCCGTCATCCAGTTCTTGCAACAGCACGATGTCCGGTTGCTCATCCCGAATCACCCGTGCCACTTCATCAAGGCTGAAGGCCATGTCTTCGGCGGTCGGGCTTTCGTCGTCGCCGTGCGCCAGGTCATTCCAGAACACGTAGCGTTTGCCCGCGAGGAACTGGACGTTCCAGGTCATCACTTTCAATGCCTGGCCCGGTACCAGGGTCGGCGCCTTGGCGTTGCAACTGACCGGCAACACTTCCTTGGCCCCGGGGCGCCAGGTCAGGTTGTAGAGCAGTAAGGCGAATACGGCGATGACGATCAGCAGGGTGAGCAGGGTGTAGCGCAGTAGACGGGTCATGGCTCGGCTTATAGCGTTACAAAAGATGGCCCCGAGCATAACCGAGCGTCAACGGCATGCCCACCCGTCGGCCGAACGCTGTCACAGCGCCCGGTCAATTTTTTCCGGGGTCTCGCCGATCAGCATGAACAAGCGGAACAGCACCACGCTGGTGAACAGTTGCAGGAAGCTGTGAGCGCTGTCGATCAGCAGTGAAATCGCCGGATTCGGATCGGGGTACACCGCCACGGTCGCGCCCTTGAGCACCCACAACGGTCCCATCACACACAGGATGCACACGAGAATGCGCAGGAAATGGCCGCGGGTCAGGCGCATGCTTTCCTTCATGGCGGCCAGCGGAGCCAGGCCGCGCAGCACCAACAGGTACTCGGCGAACGCCAGGGTTACCATCAGCCAGATGCCCGGCAGGAAATACAACGACAGGCCGAGCAGGATCAGCACGGTATTGAGCGCCGTCAGCAGGGCGAAGCGCGGCCACAGGGTCGCGGACATCGCCAGCAGGTCGCGGGTGCGCGGCGACTCGCCGCGGCTGCGGGCATCGAGAAACAGGATCAGCGCGGCGGTGTACAGCGGATACACCAGCAAACCGACAATCACGCTATACCCGGGAAAGCCTTCCGGGCCGGCGGTGTTGTCGACCACTTGTTGCAGCAGCGCCTCCAGGATCACCAGCGGCAGGCACAGCTGCACGATCTGGCCCAGATTGCGTTTGAAGAAATACAAAGAGTCACGCAGCACGTCGAACGGATTCATCAGTCGGTATCGCAGGTCATATTCAGTAACTCACTGTAACCGATGATGTACCGCCTGAAGCAAACGTAAACGTTCGGTAAAGGCCATTGAAACAACTTGTTTCAGCCTCCATTAAGGTCGAGCACCTTATCCTCAGTGGAGAAGGACAACGATTTTCCCGGCAATCTACGAGGTCGCCATGAACAACGAAGAACAAACCCTGATCGATGGACTGTTTTCCCGGCTGCAACAGGCCGAAACGAATTCAGCCCCGCGCGACGCCCAGGCTGAGGCGCGGATCAAGGAACACCTGACCCGCCAACCGGCGGCAGGTTATTTCATGACCCAGGCGATTCTGGTTCAGGAGGCGGCGATCAAGAGCCTCGACGAACAGAACAAGCAACTCGCCCTGCAAGTCCAGCAATTGCAGGCCGAACTTCAATCGGCCAGGGCGCAGGCTCCGGCTGCCGCGCCGGCCAGCGGTGGTTTTCTGTCGAGCATCTTTGGTGGCGGTTCCCGTGATCCGCAACCCGCACCAGCCCCGAGCGCGCCGCCTTCCACAGGCGGCTGGCGTGAGCCGGCGCGACCTTCGTTCAACACGCAGCCGCCGCAGCAGAATTACGCGCCGCAACAACCGGTCGGCAGCGGTTTCCTCGGTGGCGCACTGAAAACGGCGGCCGGTGTAGCGGGTGGCGTGATGCTGGCACAGGGCATCAGCAGCCTGTTCCATCACAACCAGCAGCCGGAAGTGGTGGAAGTGATCAAGGAAGAGCCGGCTCAGGTCAACGATCAAAGCGATCGCAACAGCTGGGGTGACAACCAGCGCGTGGCAGATAATTCTTCCAATGATCAGGGCGGTTACGCCGACGCTGATTACAACGATGACAGTTCATCGTTCTTCGGCGGTGATGACGACGACTCCTTCGTCTGATGCCCGTTGGCGAGGGAGCCTGCTCCCTCGCCACGTGGCTGATTTTTCGCGAAACACGCCTTATGGCTGGCATACTGGGCAACTTTTCGGGCTCAGTGCCTGATCCCGTTTGCGTGAAAGAGGATGCACGGTGAAGAAAATCGCAGTGTTCGCCGATGTTCAGAACCTCTATTACACCGTTCGTCAGGCCTATGGTTGCCACTTCAACTACGCCGCCTTGTGGGCTGACGTCAGCAAACAGGGCGAGATCGTCGAGGCTTATGCCTATGCGATCGATCGTGGCGACAGCAAGCAGCAACAATTCCAGCAGATCCTGCGCAACCTCGGCTTCACCGTGAAGCTCAAACCCTACATCCAGCGCAGCGACGGCTCGGCCAAGGGCGACTGGGACGTGGGCATCACCCTCGACATCATGGACGCCGCCGACCACGTCGACGAAGTGGTGCTGGCCTCCGGCGACGGTGATTTCGACATGCTGCTGGAACGCATCATCGCCAAGCACGGTGTGCAAGCGGTGGCCTATGGCGTGCCGGGGCTGACCGCCAATTCGCTGATCCGCGCCGCCAGTCGCTACGTACCGATCGAAGGCGCGTTGCTGCTCAAGAATTGATTTTTACGGAGTTGAAACAGGTTTGGAACGCATAGCAGTCATCGACTTTGAAACCACCGGGATCTCCCCGAGCAGCAGCTGCCGGGCCACGGAAATTGCCGTGGTGATCCTTGAGCAGGGGCGCATCGTCGAGCGTTACCAGAGCCTGATGAACGCCGGAGTGCGCGTCCCGGCCTTCATCGAACAACTCACCGGCATCAGCAACGCCATGCTGCGCACCGCGCCGTCGGCTGAACAGGTGATGAACGAAGTCAACGAATTCGTCGGCATCACGCCGCTGCTGGCGCATAACGCTGCGTTCGACCAGAAGTTCTGGGACTTCGAACTGGGGCGTATCAAACGCACCCGTCTGCAGAACTTTGCCTGCTCGCTGTTACTGGCCCGTCGGCTAATGCCTGCGGCGCCGAATCACAAGCTCGGCACCCTCACCACCTTCGCCCAGCTGCCGCATACCGGCCAGGCTCACCGGGCCATGGCCGATGCCGAGATGGCCGCCAACCTGACGACGCACCTCGCCCAGACATTGCGGCAAACGCACGGGCTGCGGGAGTTGTCCCATGATTTGCTGGTCAGCCTGCAGAAAGTGCCTGCGGCGAAGATCAATGAGCACCTCAAGCGCCATCGCGGGTTCTAAAAGCACCGTAAATTCCCTGTAGGAGCGAGCTTGCTCGCGATGATTTCAAACGCGCCGCGATTAACCGGCAAACGCGCGCTTTCGTTAACGACCTTCGCGGGCAAGCTCGCTCCTACAGGAAGATCATTCGTATTTCGAAAAGTGTACCGGCCCTATAAACCGGTTTTGTAACTTAATTTCCGGCGTTGGCCTTTCTAGAATAACGATTCTCTTCGCCCTGCCTACGAGCTGCCCAATGCCTGGCCTACGCCGCTTTCCCTTGCCGCTGATCGCGGCTTTCTTCGCCTTGTACGTGATCTGGGGCTCGACTTACCTGGTGATCCGCATCGGCGTTGAATACTGGCCGCCGTTGCTGCTGGCGGGTATTCGCTTTGTCATCGCTGGAATCCTGATGTACGCCTTCCTGCGCTGGCGCGGAGTGCCGGCACCGACGTGGGCGCAATGGAAAGCGGCGGGGATGATCGGGATTTTGCTGCTGGCGTGCGGTAACGGCGGGGTGAGCGTGGCGGAACACACGGGCGTGGCCTCGGGTGTCGCAGCGCTGGCCGTGGCGACCGTGCCGCTGTTCACCTTGCTCTTCGGTTATTTCTGGGGCGCGCGTAATACCCGTCTCGAATGGGCCGGGATTGTGCTCGGGCTGATCGGGATCGCGATGCTCAATCTCGGTTCCAACCTGCAATCGAGCCCGCTGGGCGCGGCGTTGCTGGTGTTTGCCGCCGCGTCCTGGGCTTTTGGTTCGGTGTGGAGCAAACACTTGCCGCTGCCCCAAGGCGCGATGTCCAGTGCCGTGCAAATGCTGGTGGGCGGCGTGGCGCTGCTGATCGGCAGTGCGCTCAGCGGTGAGCACCTGCAAGCCATGCCACCGATTGAAGGCTGGCTGGCCCTGGCCTATCTGACCTTCTTCGGCTCGATCATCGCCTTCAACGCCTACATGTACCTGTTGAAAAACGTCCGTCCGGCGGCCGCGACCAGCTATGCCTACGTCAACCCGGCCGTGGCGGTGTTGCTGGGGATCGTGTTTGTCGGCGAGACCATCGGTATCGAAGAGGCGCTGGCGATGCTGGTCATCATCAGCGCGGTGGTATTGATCGGGTTGCCGCAGTGGCGACGGTCACCTGCGGCAGCGGTCCCGACAGAATCCCGTGTGAATTAGGGTAAACTGCGCGCCATTGCACATTTGTTCGCACAATCGCGCTGAATTTTTCCTACGGTACCCCCATGACTTTCGCCACCCTTGGCCTGATCGAACCCTTGCTGCGCTCTCTCGAGACGCTCGGCTACCAGACCCCGACGCCGGTTCAGGCGCAAGCCATTCCGGCGGTGCTGGCCGGTCGTGACCTGATGGCTGCCGCCCAGACCGGCACCGGCAAGACCGCCGGTTTCGCGCTGCCGCTGCTGCAATTGCTGGCCATGGAAGGGCCGAAAGTCACCGCCAACTCGGTACGTGCGCTGATCCTGGTGCCGACCCGCGAGCTGGCCGAGCAGGTTCACGAAGCCGTGCGCCAGTACGCCGAGAACCTGCCGTTGAGCACTTACGCGGTGTACGGCGGCGTCAGCATCAACCCGCAAATGATGAAGCTGCGCAAAGGTGTCGACCTGCTCGTGGCGACCCCGGGCCGTTTGCTCGACCTGTTCCGTCAGAACGCGCTCAAGTTCAACCAGCTGCAAACCCTGGTGCTGGACGAAGCCGATCGCATGCTCGACCTGGGCTTTTCCGAGGAGCTGGGGAACATTTACAAGGCGCTGCCGAAGAAACGTCAGACGCTGTTGTTCTCCGCGACCTTCTCTGACGCGATCCGTACGTTGGCCGGGCAAATGCTCAACGATCCGTTGAGCATCGAAGTCAGCCCGCGCAACGTGGCCGCCAACACCGTCAAACAATGGGTGGTGACAGTCGACAAGAAGCGCAAGCCGGAGCTGTTCATTCACTTGCTGCGCAAGGGCAAGTGGAAACAGGTGCTGGTGTTCGCCAAGACCCGTAACGGCGTGGACGCGCTGGTGGAAAAACTCCAGGGCCTGGGCATCAACGCTGACGGCATCCACGGCGACAAGCCACAGGCCACCCGTCAACGCGCCCTGGACCGGTTCAAGTCAAGCGAAGTGCAGATCCTGGTGGCGACCGACGTCGCGGCCCGTGGCCTGGACATCGAAGATTTGCCGTTGGTGGTCAACTTCGACCTGCCGATCGTGGCGGAGGACTACATCCACCGCATCGGCCGTACCGGTCGTGCGGGTGCCACCGGGCAGGCCATTTCGCTGGTGTGTGCCGATGAAGTGAATCTGCTGTCGGCCATCGAGACGTTGACCCGTCAGACATTGCCTCGCCAGATGGAACATGACTTCGAACCCGAGCACCGCGTGCCGGATACCGATGCCAGTGGTCAGGTAGTCAAGAAACCGAAGAAGCCGAAAAAGCCGAAGACTTCCAGTAGCGGTAAACGCAACCTGGGCAAGTGGGTTGAGAGCGGGGAGGCTTCGGCGCCGGAGCCTTCGATCAAGCCTGTGCGGAAAGTGCCGGTGTTTAACACCGGGCCGCGTAAGCGTAAGCCTTAATTGGTGCAGCGTTAATTAAGCCGCTATCGTCGGACCGCCGCCCGGAGCCGGCTCGCTCCCACAGTTGACCGAGTTCATTCAGGAAGAATGCGATCAATGTGGGAGCGAGCCTGCTCGCGATGGGCGCGCCTCGGTTTCAAGACTTGCGCTTGAGCCACTCCACCATCCCCAACCCCGCCGCACGCCCACTGGCGAAACACGCGGTCAGCAGATAGCCGCCCGTCGGCGCTTCCCAGTCCAGCATTTCCCCCGCGCAAAACACGCCAGGCAACTGCTTGAGCATCAATCGCTCATCCATCGACTCGAACAGCACACCACCGGCGCTGCTGATGGCTTCGTCCAATGGGCGGGTTTTCACCAGCGTCAGTGGCAGCGCCTTGATCGCTTTGGCCAGCTGCTCCGGGTTGGCGAATGTTTCGCTGACTGTCAGCTCCCGCAGCAACGCCGCTTTCACGCCGTCAATTCCCAACTGGCTGTGCAGATGTTTGGACATTGAGCGAGAGCCGCGAGGTTTGCTCAGCGCCGCCAAAACTTTATCCACAGGCTTGCCCGGCAACAGGTCGAGGTGAACGGTCGCCGAACCCTGCAGGTTGATGGCTTCACGAATCGGGGCAGAGAGGGCGTAGACCAGACTGCCTTCAATCCCGGTCGCGGTAATCACACACTCGCCGAGCCGGGGAATGTCGTCGTTGAGGCCGATGGCGATGTTTTTCAGCGGCGCGCCAGCGAATTTGCTGACCAGCAATTCGCTCCAGGCCTGCACCTCGAAGCCACAATTACTGGGTTGCAACGGCGCCAGTCCTACACCCCGCTGTTCGAGTGGCAGCATCCACGCACCATCAGAACCCAAGCGCGACCAACTGCCGCCGCCGAGGGCCAGCAAGGTGGCGTCAGGGCTCAAGGTCTGTTCGCCCTCGGGGCTCGACACCTTCAGGCTGCCATCGGGGTTCCAGCCAAGCCAGCGGTGGCGGGTGTGGATAACGACGCCGGCGTCTCGCAACCGCTTGAGCCAGGCACGCAGCAGCGGGGCGGCTTTCATGTCTGTCGGAAACACCCGGCCGGAACTGCCGACAAAGGTCTCGATGCCCAGGTCATGAATCCATTGGCAAAGCGCCTCGGCGCCAAACGCGCGAAGCAACGGCGCGATCTGCGGGGCTCGCTCGGCGTAGCGTGCGAGAAACGCCGGGTAGGCTTCGGAATGGGTGATGTTCATGCCGCCCACACCGGCCAGCAGGAATTTTCGCCCCACTGAAGGCATGCCGTCGTAAAGATCGACGTGTATCCCGGCCTGGCTCAACACTTCGGCCGCCATCAGACCGGCGGGGCCGCCGCCGATGATGGCGATGCGAGGGGAGAGGGGGGGCGAGGGCTGGGTCATGGGGTGCGCTGCGGTTCGGTGGAATAAGCCGGGCATTCTACCAGCCCAGGTCTCTGTAGGAGCGAGACCGGCTTGCCGGCGATAGCGGTGTGGCAGTCGAAATCGATGTGTTTGTTAAACCGCTATCGCGAGGAGGCTCGCTCCCACAGTTGATCTTGGGTGGTTTCAAAATGAGTGATCAAAAAACAACCACCGCTTTGCAGGCTATACGCAGCATAGCCTGTAGGACCTTTCGCTCAGGTTATCCACAGGCAGTTCCACAGGCATTGTGGGTAAAGGCGCACACCTCAATGACAACCTGATGACGTCCATACCCGCTGCGCGCTGTGATGCAGGAGGCCATGGCGACGCGCCAACGCCTGTCGGTCCTTGCTGTACCCGCCGCCAATTACCCCGACCACCGGAATATCCCGGCCCAGGCAATGGCGCATCACGCTTTCATCGCGAGCGGATACGCCTTCGTCTGTCAGCTTCAGGTAACCGAGCGCGTCATCCTTGTGCACATCGACTCCGGCGTCATAGAGCACCAGGTCTGGTTGGTAGAGCGGCAGCAAATAGTTGAGGGCATCGTCCACCACTTTCAGGTAATCCGCATCGCCCATGCCCTTGGGCAACGGAATGTCCCAGTCGCTTTCAGCTTTGCGTGCAGGAAAATTCTTCTCGCAGTGGAGGGAAACGGTGATTGCCTCCGGGGTGTCGTGCAGGATGCGTGCAGTCCCGTCGCCCTGATGCACGTCGCAATCGAAGATCAGCACCCGATTCACACGACCGCTTTCCAGCAGGAACCGGCTGATCACCGCCAGGTCATTAAAGATGCAAAATCCTGCGGGATAGTCGTAGTGCGCGTGATGTGTACCGCCCGCCAGGTGACAGGCCAGGCCATGTTCCAGGGCCTGCTCGGCGGCCAGCAACGACCCCCCGACGGCCCGCACCGTACGCCGGGCGAGCGCTTCGCTCCACGGCAAGCCGAGGCGCCGCTGGTCTTCACGGGACAGTTCACCGCTCATGTAGCGTTCGATATAGGCAGCGTCATGCGCGAGGGCGAGAATCTCCGGCGGGCAGAGTTCCGGGCGCAGCAGGTCGGCATCCCGGGTCAGGCCGCTGTCGACCAGGTGATCGCGCAGCAGGCGAAACTTGTCCATGGGGAAGCGGTGATCCGCCGGGAACTCGGGGCTGTAGTCTTCGTGGTAGATCAGTGGCAGTGGCATGACGGGTTTAGGAAGGCGCACAGGAATGAAGGAAGGATCCTACCAGCGTTGTAGACTTGCGGCATGGAAAGGGGAGGACACGATGGAGCCGATACTGGAACTCGAGAGCGCGCGATTGCTGCTGCGGCAGTGGCGCGATGAGGATCTGCCGGAGTTTGCGGCGATGTGCGCCGATCCTCAGGTGATGCGCTATTTCCCGGCGTCCTTGAGTCGGCTGGAAAGTGCTTCGCTGATCGGACGGATCCGTGGGCATTTTGCCGAGCATGGTTTCGGCCTCTGGGCGCTGGAGCGCAAGGACACTGGCGCTTTTATCGGTTTTACCGGGCTCGCTGTGGTCGGTTTCGACGCGCCTTTCACCCCGGCCGTCGAAATCGGCTGGCGCCTGGCGCGTGAGCATTGGGGCCTGGGCTATGCCAGTGAAGCGGCGTGGACGGCCTTGCGCTGCGGATTTGACCGTTTGGCGCTGGATGAGGTTGTGTCTTTCACCACCCGAACCAATACGCCGTCGGAAAAAGTCATGCAGGCGATTGGCATGCACCATGATTCAGCGGATGACTTCATGCACCCAAGGCTCGCGGCCGATCATCCCTTGCGGCACCATGTGCTGTATCGCATCAGCCGTGAACAATGGCTGCAAACCTTGCATGGATAAGCGGGCGCAGACGTTTACAATGGCGGCCATAGTGGCCCGGGCCAGAACCTGAATCGACCGCCGCAGCCAAGACTGCGCGGCATTGTGTTGTGTGAGGAGAGTCTGAATGAGCCAAGTGTTGGATGATCTGGTCGACCTGCTGACCCTGGAACCGATCGAAGAAAACCTGTTTCGTGGCCGCAGCCAGGACCTGGGTTTTCGTCAGTTGTTCGGTGGCCAGGTGATTGGCCAGTCCCTGTCGGCGGCCAGTCAGACGGTCGAAGAAACGCGCCATGTGCATTCGATGCACGGCTATTTCCTGCGTCCGGGCGACTCCGCGTTGCCCGTGGTGTATCAGGTTGACCGGGTGCGCGATGGCGGCAGTTTCAGCACGCGCCGGGTGACGGCGATCCAGAAGGGCAACCCGATCTTCACCTGCAGCGCCTCGTTCCAGTACGACGAAAAAGGCTTCGAGCACCAGGCCGAGATGCCGATTGTGGTCGGCCCGGAAAACCTGCCTTCGGAGCTTGAGCTCACTCAGCAACGGGCCCACCTGATTCCCGAGCACATGCGTGAAAAACTGCTGTGCCCCAAGCCCATCGAATTCCGCCCGATTACCGAAAAAGACCCCTACAACCCGCTGCCGTCCGATCCGGTCAAGTACGTCTGGTTTCGCGCCGACGGTGCGCTCGCCGACACCCCGGCGCTGCACAAATACCTGTTGGCTTACGCGTCGGACTTCGGCCTGCTGACCACTTCGATGCAGCCCCACGGCAAGTCGGTCTGGCACAAGGACATGCAGGTCGCCAGCCTCGACCACGCGCTGTGGTTCCATGCCGATCTGCGCGCGGACGACTGGTTGCTTTACGCGATGGACAGCCCGTGGGCGGGCAACTCTCGCGGTTTCACCCGTGGCAGCGTGTTCAATCGCGCCGGGCAACTGGTGGCGTCGGTCACTCAGGAAGGCCTGATTCGTCACCGCAAGGATTGGGCATGAGCCTGGCCGAGGTGCGGCACTGGGTGTTCGACATGGACGGCACCCTCACGGTGGCCGTGCATGACTTCGCGGCGATTCGCGTGGCCTTGGCGATCCCGGCCGAAGACGACATCCTGACCCACCTCGCGGCGCTCCCGGCCGATGAAGCGGCGGCAAAGCATGCGTGGTTGCTTGAGCACGAGCGGGATCTGGCGCTGGGTTCGAAACCCGCGCCAGGTGCGGTGGAGCTGGTGCGAGAGTTGGCCGGGCGCGGTTATCGCCTGGGCATCCTCACGCGCAATGCACGTGAATTGGCGCACGTGACGCTTGAGGCCATCGGCCTGGCGGACTGCTTCGCGGTGGAAGATGTTTTGGGCCGCGATGAAGCGCCGCCTAAACCGCATCCCGGTGGTTTGCTGAAGCTGGCGCAGGCCTGGAATGTGCCGGCGAGCGAGTTGGTGATGGTCGGGGATTATCGCTTTGATCTGGATTGTGGTCGGGCAGCGGGCGCACGCACGGTGCTGGTGAACCTGCCGGAGAATCCGTGGCCGGAGTTGACCGACTGGCATGCGGCGGATTGTGTGGCGTTGCGAGAAATGCTTTCGGCTTGAGGGCCCCATCGCCGGCAAGCCGGTCTCACTCCCACATTCGACCGAGTTATTTCTGAACGAATGTGATTAATGTGGGAGTGAGCCTGCTCGCGATGGCGTCGGATCAAGCAGCAAAAAACTTACTGCCCGAACAACACCTTCTGCCCCTCAGGCGCCGTAAACATCGCATCCCCATTGTGCCCAACCCCGGGCACTTCGATCAGCTGCTGATTCAACCCCTGCGGATGGTTGCGCTTCAGGTAATCAAAATAATTGCGCCCGCGAACCAAACGATAAGCACCCTGGGCTTGGGCCTCACACCCTTTGTCCAGCGCCGGGTGATGCGGGTCGATGTCCTGCTGCCCAAGCAAATAAACGATGTCGCGTGTGACGTAGTTTTCCTCCAGTTGCGCGGGCGTTTTTCCTTCGGCATAGGCCGGTAAATCCGACAGCCCATACTTCCAGCGATTGAACCCGGGGCAGGCCGCATGGTTAAACGCCACGGGGCGTCGCTCATCGAAATAGGCGTACGAAGACGGGTTGGCGATGACATAACGCACCTTCACGCCAGCCGCCTCGAGGGCTGGCTGATCCTGGCTCAACAACGCATAGCGCTGCACCACTTGAGCACCGCCGGAGTGGCCGGCGATGACCACTTCCTTCACGTCCGGAAACTGTCGACGATCGCCGATCCGGGCGATGATCTGGTCGAGTGCGGCGTAGGAACTCAGCGCGAAAGGCGCGCTGGATAAACCGCCCGCCATCCAGTCATTTCCCTGCCAGCGCAACACAGTGTCGGCCACCGGGTGGAGTGCGATGTCGGATTCATTGAGAAATTGCGGGGCGATCACCAGTGTGGTCGCGCTTTGCCCGGCCAGCTCGGCGGCGCGTTCGGCGCTCTGGCGGTAGGTTTCGGCATTGCGCAACCGGCCGTGGATGATGATCAGCACGCGTTCGATTTTCGCCGGCGCCGGGCCGATGCCCACGGCCATCTCACCTTCTTTCAACAGCAGGCGACCGGGGCTGATCTCCTTGACCCCATGCTCGGTCGCCAGGGCGTTTGTGCAGGTAAACAGTAAAACCAACAGCCACGTTTTCATTTACAGGTTTTTCGTCGCAAAGGTATCGCACTGGCTGACCTGACCTTGCGCGAATCCGGTTTTGAACCAGCGCACCCTTTGCGCCGACGTGCCATGGGTAAACGAGTCCGGTACGACGCGCCCCTGGCCTTGTTGCTGTAAACGGTCGTCGCCAATGGCATTGGCGGCGTTCAAGGCTTCTTCGATGTCACCCGGTTCCAGCCAGTTCAGGCGTTTTTGTGCGTTGTTGGCCCAGACCCCGGCCAGGCAATCGGCCTGCAGTTCCTGGCGTACCAGCAAACCGCCGTCGCCTTCCATCTGCCGGCCTTGCTGGCGAGCTGTCTGAATTTTCGCTGAAACGCCCAGCAAGGTCTGAACATGGTGTCCGACTTCGTGAGCGATTACGTAGGCCTGAGCGAAGTCGCCAGCCGCAGAAAATCGTTGCGACATTTCCTGGAAGAACGCCATGTCCAGATAGACCTTCTGGTCTGCCGGGCAATAGAACGGACCTGTCGCGGATGTCGCCAGGCCGCAGGCCGAGTTCACCCGATTGCTGAACAGCACCAGCGTCGGGTTCTTATATTGGCGACCTGCCTGCTGAAAAATCTGGCCCCAGGTGTCTTCGGTGTCGCCGAGGATCGAACGCACGAACTCTGCGCCTTCGTCATTGGCCGGCGGCGCCTTGCGGGTTTGCGTCGACGCGGGCGCCGACTGCTCGCTCATCTGCCCGGTCAGTTGCCCGAGGATCTGCATCGGGTCCTGGCCAGTGATCCAGCCGATCCCGACGATCAGGATGATGGCGGTGAGGCTCAGCCCCTTGCCGCCACCAAAACGCATCCCGCCACCGCCGCCGCCGACATCATCGCCACGGGCATCGACCACGTTGTCGCTGCGTCGGCCTTTTTTCCATAGCATGTGGGAATCCTCTGTTTATCCGTGGGGATGAGTGTTGCTGGTGTGTGGGGGCGGCGCCAGTCCGGTCGTCCGGCTTTTCGCCCACGGGCAAATTCCCGGCTGCCATGGTTGCGCCGGGAACGGGGCTGACTGTAGGAACGTGGATAGCTCATCGAATTCCGTCAGGCGACGGGTTTTTATCGCGCGAGTGGATATCAGCAGCGAGTTCCAGATTTCGCATTCGGTCAGTTGTATTCTAGAATCGAACACATTTTGCACGGAACTCCCTTATGGCCGGCAGTCAGATCGAACGTGTTTTCAGCGTGCTGGAAAGCCTCACCAGTGACCCGCGCGGGCTGCCGATGCAGACGTTAGCGGAGCAACTGGACATTCCCAAGAGCGCGACCCATCGCCTGTTGGCCGAACTGATTCGGCTGGGCTACGTGCGGCAAAACCCGGATAACCTGCGCTATCACCTGTCGACCAAACTGGTCGCGATGGGTTTCCGCTACTTGTCGAGCAGTGGCGCGGACATCGTACAGCCGGTGCTCGACCGATTGGCGCTGGAAACCGGGGAACTGGTGCGCCTGGGGGTGATCGAGGGTGAACGGCAGACGTGGATCGCCAAGTCCCAGGGCGCCCGTTCGGGACTGCGTTATGACCCGGACATGGGCCGCGATGCGCCGCTTTTCTACACCGCGTCGGGGCATGCGTGGCTGGCGTGCATGAGCGACGCCGAAGCCTTATCGCTGGTGGAGCGCCAGGGCGGTGACCGGCCCAAAGACCTGGGGCCGAACGCGCCGCGTTCCAACATTGAGTTGCTGGAGCGTCTGCGCCTGGCGCGAGAGCAGGGTTATGCCTGGGTCGAAGAAAGCTCGGCGGTGGGGACCTCGGCCATTGCTGCCGTGGTACGACACCCGAGCGATGGGCGGGTGATCGGTGTGCTGAGCATTGCCGGGCCGAGCGCGCGGATGCCGGGGGCACGGTTGCATGAGTTGGCGCCGCTGCTGTTGAAGTTTACCGAGGAGTTGGCGGCGGCGAGCCTGGCGTCAGAATTGTTTAGCTAATCAATGTGGCGAAAACCCTATTTGAATCTGTTCGCTGATCGAACACTTTCTTATATTCGCGCGTATGAAAATATGGAACCAGGTTCTAAATTATTCAGATTGGTTGAACTTGTGGCGAGGGAGCTTGCTCCCGCTCGGCCGCGAAGCGGTCGCCGGCTATTCTGAATAGTCCGTACATGAAACACCTTGCTGATTTGGGACTGCTGCGCAGTCCAGCGGGAGCAAGCTCCCTCGCCACATTCCGATTTCATCCAGAGGCTTTTCATGACCGTCAGCACCCCGCTTTCCGGCGTAAACCATCCCTTCAAAGGGATTTTGCTGATCGTCGTCGCCACCTTCCTCTTCTCCAGCCATGACGCCTTGTCGAAATACCTCTCGGGTTTTTACCCGATCGTCATGGTGGTCTGGGCCCGCTACGTGGTTCACACACTCTTGATGGCCGGGATTTTTCTGCCGCAAGCCGGGTTAGGTGTCCTACGCACCAAACGGCCGTTGCTGCAGGTGCTAAGGGCGTTGTGCCTGTTGGGCACCAGTCTGTTTTTCACCACAGGGTTGCAGTACATCCCGTTGGCTGAAGCCACGGCGGTCAACTTCCTTGCACCGGTGCTGGTCACCGCATTGTCGGTACCGCTGTTGAAGGAGCACGTCACCCGGGGCCAATGGATCGCAGTGATCTGCGGATTTGCCGGTGTGTTGATCATCGTCCATCCCGGCGGTGATCTGTTTACGCCAGCGGTGCTGTTGCCGCTCTGTTCGGCGCTGTTTTTCTGCTTCTATCAATTGCTCACCCGCAAGCTCAGCAACATCGACAGCCCGACCACCAGCAACTTCTTCGCGGGGCTGTGCAACACCTTGGTGATGAGTGCGCTGGTGCCGTTCTTCTGGCAAATGCCAAGCCTTGGACACGGATTGATGATGGTGGCGCTGGGGGCCTGCGGGATGACGGCGCATTTGTTTCTGACCCAGGCATTCCGCTACGCCGCGCCGGCGCTGCTGGCGCCGTTCGGCTACTGCCAGATCGTGTTTGCCGGTTTGCTGGGATGGTTGCTGTTTTCCCACACGCCGACCCTGACCACGGTGGTCGGGATCGCAGTGATTTGCTGCAGCGGCCTGGCGGCGGCGTGGCAGCAGAGTCGTCGGTAGGAAAAGTAGAAAGGCAGGCCTGGAATCAGGCCTGCCTGAGAGGGCATTTTATTCGGTGACCGTCGGAATCTTGCGTGGCGCCATGAAGTACATCCAGGTCAGCGCGATGAAGTACATCGCCGGAATCAGGGTGAACAGCACGGTGTAGTTGTTGTTGGTGACCGTCAGGATGTGGCCGACCAACTGGGTCATGAACATCCCGCCGATGGCGGCGCACATGCCGCCGAAACCGAACACCGTACTCATCATGTGTTTAGGCGTGTAGTCCATCACCAGGCTCCAGATGTTCGCGGTCCAGGCCTGGTGCGCGCCGATGGCCAGGGAGATGGCGAACACGGCGACCCACAGGCTGCTTGAACCAGCCGCCATGATTACGCCGACGATGCAGCAGGCGAACAGGAACATGGACATCAGTCGCGCCTTGATCGGATTGATTCCGCGGCCGATCAGGAACGAGGAAAGAATCCCGCCACCTACACTGCCGAAGTCAGCGGTCAGGTAAATGATGATCAGCGGGATACCCATCTGGGTCACGTTGATCCCCAGGTTGTATTGCTGATTCAGGAACGGCGGCAGCCAATACAGGTAGAACCAGAACACCGGCGCGGTCATCGAGTAGGCGAGGGCGAAAGCCCAGGTGCCACGCATGCGCAGGATTTTCGAGAACGGTACGCGGGCCTGTTCCGGTTCGACTTCCTTCTGGATGTAGTCCAGTTCCGATTGTTTGACGCTCGGGTGTTCTTCCGGGTTGAAATACTTCAAGCCCCAGAACAGCAACCAGATCCCGCCCAGTGCCGACATGCACAGGAACGCGGCCTGCCAGCCCCATACGTGCAGGATCAGTGGAAGCAGCATCGGGGTGAACATCGCGCCGACGTTGGTCCCGGCGTTGAAGATGCCGGTGGCCACGGCGCGTTCGCCGGCCGGGAACCACAACCGCGTGGTTTTCACGCAGGCCGGGTAGTTGGCGGCTTCGGTCAGGCCGAGAATGAACCGACAAACCATAAAGCCGACCGCCGAGGTGGCCAGGCCGTGGGCGCCGGTGGCAATGCTCCAGAGCAGCACGGCGCAGAAGAACACACGCTTGACGCCTACCCGGTCGATCAACCGGCCTTGCAGCACGAAACCGATGGCGTAACCGACCTGGAACCAGAAGTTGATGTTGGCGTAGTCCATCGCCGTCCAGCTCATTTCCTTGGCGAGGATGGGCTGCATGACGCCCAGTGCGGCGCGGTCGATGTAGTTCAGGGTGGTGGCGAAAAACACCAGCGCCAACATGCCCCAACGGGTTTTTCCGACCGCCATGGCGCCGCGGATTTTTTCGCCGATGCCGCCAGCGGCATGGGTCATGGAGGAACGCTCCACGGGAGAGCTTTGAGAAGGAGTCATGTAGGCCACCGATTATTTTTATGTGGTGTTCTGGGTCTTTGGTCACCGAGACCGATGTGTGTGACCGGGCTCAATGTGGGGTCGATGTTGCGCAGTGGGCGAAAAATCGTCAATTCGCCAAAGGCCATTGTGTTCGATAATCGCACGCAAAACTAACCGGATAGTACACTTTGAATTGCTGTGTGGATCTACGAAGACAATAATTTACCGCAAGATTAACGCGATCCCTTGTAGCCGCTGGCGAAGCCTGCGTTCGGCTGCGAAGCAGTCGTAAAACCAGCGCACGCGGTTTCCCTGTAAGACGGCATCGCCTGATTACACGACTGCTTCGCAGCCGAACGCAGGCTTCGCCAGCCGCTACAAAAAGCGAAAGCGTGCAATACCCCTAACAAGATTGCCTCCACCACCGGGAGTCGAAACATGCAGCGTTCCATTGCCACCGTATCCTTGAGCGGTACCCTGCCGGAAAAACTCGAAGCCATTGCCGCCGCCGGTTTCGACGGCGTGGAGATTTTCGAAAACGACTTGCTGTACTACGACGGCAGCCCCCGGGAAATTAAGCAGATGTGTGCCGATCTCGGGATCGCCATCACCCTGTTTCAACCGTTCCGCGACTTCGAAGGCTGCCGCCGTGATCGTCTGGCGCGCAATCTGGAACGGGCCGAGCGCAAGTTCGACCTGATGCAGGAACTGGGCACCGACCTGGTGCTGGTGTGCAGTAACGCTTCCGCCGATTCAATCGGTGATGAGCAAATCCTCGTCGATGATTTGCGCCTGCTGGCCGAGCGAGCCGGTGCTCGGGGACTGCGGATTGGTTACGAGGCGTTGGCGTGGGGTCGTCACGTGAACACGTATCAACAGGTGTGGAACATCGTCCGCCAGGCCGATCACCCGAGCCTGGGCGTGTTGCTGGACAGTTTCCACACGCTATCGCTCAAGGGCGATCCGACGGCCATCGCCGAGATCCCCGGCGACAAAATATTCTTCGTACAAATGGCCGACGCGCCAATTCTGGCCATGGACGTGCTGGAGTGGAGCCGCCATTTCCGCTGTTTCCCGGGCCAGGGTGAATTCGATCTTCCGGGTTTTCTCGCGCCGATCATCAAGAGTGGCTACACCGGGCCACTCTCGCTGGAAATCTTCAACGACGGCTTCCGCGCTGCGCCGCCTCGGGCCAATGCCGCCGACGGGTTGCGTTCGTTGCTGTACCTCGAGGAAAAAACCCGTGAGCGCTTGGCGCAGGAAGCCAAACCCACGGCCAGTCCTGACATTCTGTTCGCGACGCCCAAGGCCAGCGAATACAACGGCATCGAATTCCTTGAGTTCGCCGTGGACGAAAGCCTTGGCGCCAAGCTCTCTCACTGGCTGGAGCGGTTGGGATTCGTCAAGGCGGGCCAGCATCGTTCCAAAAGTGTCAGCCTGCTGCGTCAGGGCGATATCAACCTGATTCTCAACTCCGAGCCTTACTCATTCGCTCACAGTTTTTTCGAGGCTCACGGCCCGTCACTGTGTGCCACCGCCGTGCGCGTCAAGGACAGCGCCAGTGCGTTGGCCCGGGCCGTGGCCTACAAAGGCCAGCCGTATCGCGGACTGGTGGGGCCCAACGAACTGGAACTGGCCGCCGTGCGTGCGCCGGATGGCAGCCTGATTTACCTGGTGGATCAGGAGGCCGACGTCTACGACACCGATTTCAATCTGCAACCGGCGGCGGTGGCCAGCGGCGGGCTCAAGCGTATCGACCACATGGCCATGGCGTTGCCGGCCGACAGCCTCGACAGTTGGGTGCTGTTCTATAAAAGCCTGCTGGATTTCGAGGCTGACGATGAAGTGGTGTTGCCCGACCCCTACGGTCTGGTGAAGAGCCGGGCGCTGCGCAGCCGCGACAGTTCGATTCGTTTGCCGTTGAACATTTCCGAGAACCGTAACACTGCGATCTCACACGCGCTGTCGAGTTATCGCGGTTCCGGCGTGCATCACATTGCCTTCGATTGCGATGACATTTTCGCCGAAGTCAGCCGGGCCAAGGAGGCGGGCGTACCGCTGCTGGATATTCCGCTCAACTACTACGATGACCTGGCGGCACGGTTCGATTTCGACGACGAGTTCCTGAGCGAGCTGGCCTATTTCAATGTGCTGTACGACCGCGATGCCCAGGGCGGCGAGCTGTTCCATGTGTACACGGAACCGTTCGAAGGGCGGTTTTTCTTTGAAATCATCCAGCGCAAGAATGGCTATGCCGGTTATGGCGCGGCCAATGTGGCGGTGAGACTGGCTGCCATGGCCAAGTCTCGAAGCGGTGCCGTCCGTCAGGCAAAGTTGTAGGAAATTCGTAAGCGGGGGGGTAAACCGCAGCCGCACGGCTTCCTTCAGTGTGCGGCGCAGCCCATAATCGCCAGCCTGTGCAGCAACGGCCGTGAGCCCGCAATGACAATACATTCAGAACTCTCTGCCGCCGCCGACGAACCTCTCGTCGAGCCGCGCAAGAGTCGCAAGAACAACCCGGAAAAAACCCGCGAGAACATTCTTCAAGAAGCCATTGTCGAGTTCGTCCAGCAGGGCCTTTCCGGCGCTCGCGTCGACGCCATCGCCGAGCGCATCCACACCTCCAAACGCATGATCTATTACTACTTCGGCAGTAAGGAGCAGCTGTACGTCGAGGTGCTGGAGAAACTCTACGGCGATATCCGCAGCACCGAAAACCGCCTGCACCTGGCCGAGCTGGCGCCCGTGGAGGCGATTCGGCGCCTGGTGGAATTCACCTTCGATCACCATGACCGCAATGTCGACTTCGTGCGCATCGTCAGCATCGAAAACATCCACAACGCCGAGTACGTGAAACGCTCCGATGCGATCAAGGCGATGAACAACACCATTCTTGATTCACTGGGCGTGATTTTGCGTCGTGGTGCCGATGAAGGTCTGTTCCGCGCCGGGCTGATACCGCTGGATGTGCATCTGCTGATCAGTTCGTTCTGCTTCTATCGCGTGTCGAACCGCCATACGTTCGGTGAGATTTTTCAGATCGATTTGCCGGACGAAAGCATCAAGCAGCGTCATCGGGAGATGATTTGCGAGTCGGTCTTGCGGTATTTGCAGGCCTGACGCTTTCGCGGGCAATCCGGTTTGCCCGCGAAGCTGTTCAGTCATTCATGCTCTGAAAATGCGCCAGCATCCGCTGGGCATCCGGCACCACGCCGCAAAATAACTCGAACGCCTTCACGGCCTGGAACACCGCCATGTTGCCGCCATCCAGCGTGCGGCAACCCAAGGCCCGGGCGTTGCGCAGCAGTTCGGTTTCCAGCGGGAAGTACACGATCTCCGCCACCCACATCTGCGCCCGAAGCAGTTCCACCGGCACTGGCATGCCCGGCAGTTTTTTCATGCCCATGGGCGTGGTGTTCACCAGGCCGTTGGCTTGTGCCATCGCGCTCGGCAGATCATGCCCGGCCACCGCTCGGCCGGCGCCGAAGGTCTGATTGAGGTTGTCGGCCAGGGTTTGGGCGCGGCTGATCTCCACATCAAAAATGCTCAGCTGTTGTGCGCCTTCGCTCAACAGTGCGTGAGCCACCGCCGCCCCCGCACCTCCGGCGCCCATCTGGACGACGTGATCCAGGGCGGCGCCCTTCAAGCCGCGGCGAAAACCTTCGGCAAACCCCAGACAATCAGTGTTGTGACCGATGCGTTTACCGTCCTTCAGGACGACCGTGTTTACCGCGCCAATGCCTCGGGCCTCCGGCGATAATTCGTCGAGCAGCGGGATGATCGCCTGCTTGCACGGGAAGGTGATGTTCAGGCCCGTAAAGTTCATGCGTTCGGCGGCCATCAACAGGTCGGGCAGGGCGTCACTGTCGAGCTGCAATTGATCGAGGTCGATCAGGCGATAGAGGTAGCGCAGACCCTGGGCGTCGCCTTCATGCTCATGCAGCGCCGGCGTACGGGACGCCTGGATGCCGGCGCCGATCAGCCCGGCCAGTATCGCGTTGTTCTGAGTCATGGCGTTCACCCTTTCAACCGCAGGCTGAAATGCTCGAGTGCCAGGCGATAGCCATGGCTGCCGAAACCGGCCATGACCGCGGTGGCAATGGCAGACACAAAGGATTGGTGGCGAAAGGGTTCGCGGGCGTGGACGTTGGAGAGGTGAACTTCGATCACCGGCAATTCGCTGGCGACCAGAGCATCGCGGATCGCGACCGAGGTGTGGGTCCAGGCCGCCGGATTGATGACGATCCCGGCGCAACGGCCGCGGGCGGCGTGAATCCAGTCGAGCAATTCGCCTTCATGGTTGGTCTGGCGAAACTCCATCGCCAGGCCGAACTCCTCGGCGGCACGTGCGCACAGCGCTGAGATGTCCGCCAGCGTTTCGTGGCCGTAAGTCGCCGGTTCACGGGTGCCGAGCAGGTTCAGGTTCGGGCCGTTGAGCACCAGAACGATAGGGTTCATCGGGGTCTCTCCACTTATTATTTTTGGCATTGGCTGAAGATTTCAGCCTGTGGAGATAAATTGTACTAACCGGTTAATTCGGTCAATTAAAGAGGCTCGCCCTCATTCATTTGTGTGCGGTGATCGGACGGTTTCGGCGATCAGCGAGGCAGGTGTTCCACCAGAAAATCGATAAATGCCCTTAAACGCAGGGGCACATGACGGCTTTGTGGATAGAGAAGGGTGAAAGGCCGCGAGCGTCCGCTGTAGGGCTGGAGCACTTCCACCAGTGAACCATCGGCCAGTTCGTTTTCGACGATGAAGCGGTAGGTTTGAAACAGCCCGGCGCCGTGTTTTGCCAGGGTCACGCCACCGAGCACATCGTCCGAACAACTGAGGCTGCCGTCGGCAAGAATTTCGCGCTGCATGCCATTGTCGTTGAACAGCCAAGCAATCCGTCGGCCGCTGCTCGGCAGTTCGTACTGGATGCATTCGTGTTGCGCGAGGTCGTCCAGGGTTTGCGGGATGCCGGCGCGCTTGAGGTAATCCGGGCTGGCAATCATGACCAGCGGCGCGTCTTCAAGGTGGCGGGCAATCAGGCCTGAGTCCGGAATGGCGCGCACGCGGATGGCCATGTCATAGCCTTCGCCCACGAAATCGATGTTGCGATTGCTGATGTGCGACTCAACGTTCACTGACGGGAACCGCGCCCGGAATTCAGGCAGCAACGGCAGGATTCTGTGGTGGGCATAAGTCGTCGGAATGCTGATGCGCAGCGTGCCGGAAGGTTGCTGCTGCTGGCCCATGACTTCGCGCTGGGCTTCGACCAGTTGTGCCAGTGCCTGACGACATTCTTCATAATAGCGCCGGCCACTGTCGGTCAGCTTGACGCTGCGGGTCGTGCGGGCGAACAACCGCACCGCCAGGCGTTCTTCCATGCGCGACACCGAACGGCTCACCGCGGCCGGCGTCACACCGGCCACCAGTGCGGCGGCGGTAAAACTGCCGGCCTCGGCGGCCAGGCAAAACAGTTCGATGCTGCCCAGTTGTAGATCGTCGAATTGTCTCTGCATGTGAAAACACCGGGGGATCAAATGAAGTGCTGGACTCGCCACTGTAGATGAAATCGCTATAGCAGTGTTTTACTTGCCCCGCGCCCATTTCCCCGTGGCGGCTGGTCATCTTTTTTCATCACCGGACAGGAGAAACGTCATGCCGTTCGTCAGCGTACGTATCACCCGTGACGGCGTCACCCGGGAGCAGAAAGCCCAGGTCATCGCCGAGATCACCGACACCTTGAAGCGCGTCCTCGGCAAGCCGCCAGAATTGACCCATATCGTGATCGAGGAAGTCGACACGGATAACTGGGGGTATGCGGGAGTCAGCGCCACGGAGCATCGAAAAAAATAGTCGGGATAATTTCTTTGAGGCACAAAAAAGCCGTCGATTGACGGCTGTTTTGTATCGGGCATCTGCACTCAACGCCGGGTCAGCAACACTCCGGACTCCATGTGATGGGTCCACGGGAACTGGTCGAACATCGCGCACCGGGTGACGCGGTGGGTGTCGTGCAGTTGGGCGATGTTGGCCGCCAGGGTTTCCGGGTTGCAGGAAATGTACAGGATGTTGTCGAAGCGGCGGGTCAGCTCGCAGGTGTCCGGGTCCATGCCGGCGCGAGGCGGGTCGACGAAGACGCTACCGAAATCGTAGCTCTTGAGATCGATGCCGTGCAGGCGACGGAACGGTCGCACTTCGTTCAGCGCTTCGGTCAGTTCTTCGGCAGACAAACGCACCAGCGTGACGTTATCCACAGCGTTTTCGCTGAGGTTGCTCAGCGCCGCGTTGACCGACGTCTTGCTGATTTCGGTGGCCAGTACCTTGCCCACGCGGGTTGCGAGCGGCAGGGTGAAGTTGCCGTTGCCGCAATACAGCTCCAGCAGATCGTCCGTGCGGTCGCCGAGCGCATCGTAAGCCCAGTTGAGCATCTTCTGGTTCACCGTCCCGTTGGGCTGGGTGAACGCGCCTTCGGGTTGGCGGTAGCTGAAAGTGCGGCCGCCCACTTCAAGCCGCTCGACCACGTAATCGTGACCGATGACTTCGCGTTTGCCCTTGGAGCGACCAATAACGCTGACGTTCAGGTCAGCAGCCAGTTTTGAGGCCGCCGCGTGCCAGTGCTCGTCCAGCGGGCGGTGATAACACAAGGTAATCATCGCATCGCCGGCCAGGGTGGTGAGGAACTCCACCTGGAACAGCTTGTGACTCAGCGCTGCACTGGCTTTCCAGGCCGCTTTCAGCTGCGGCATCAACTCATTGATGCGCAGGCTGGCAATCGGAAACGCTTCGATCAGGATCGGCGTGCGTTTGTCTTCCTGGGAAAACATTGCGTAATGCCGCTCGCCGCCTTCGCGCCACAAACGGAATTCGGCGCGCAAGCGGAAGTTTTTCAGTGGCGAGTCGAATACAGCGGGCTCAGGCGCATCGAACGGGGCCAGCAGGTCACGCAAGCGCGTGACCTTTTCTTCGAGTTGGACGGCGTAGGCCTGGGAATCAAAAGTCATGCGTTGAACCAACCCAGCTTGATGACGAACAGAATCGACAGGATCACCAGTGCCGGGTTCAGCTCACGGCCGCGACCGGACAGCAGCTTGATCACGGTCCAGGAGATGAAGCCGAAGGCGATGCCGTTGGCGATGGAGTACGTGAACGGCATGGCCAGCGCGGTGATCACGACCGGTGCGGCCACGGTGATGTCGTCCCAGTCTATTTCTGCCAGCCCGGAAGTCATCAGTACGGCGACGAACAGCAGTGCCGGTGCGGTGGCAAATGCAGGAACGCTGGCGGCCAGTGGCGAGAAGAACAGCGCCAGCAGGAACAGAATCGCAACCACGATGGCGGTCAGTCCGGTACGCCCACCGGCGCTCACGCCGGCGGCGGATTCGATGTAACTGGTGGTGGTCGACGTGCCCAGCAGGGAACCGGCCATTGCCGCGGTGCTGTCGGCGATCAGGGCGCGGCCCATTTTCGGCATGTGGCCGTCCTTGCCCATCAGGCCGGCGCGCTTGGCGACGCCGATCAGGGTGCCGGAGTTGTCGAACAGGTCAACGAACAGGAAGGCGAAGATCACGCTGACCAGACCGATGTCCAGTGCGCCCTTGATGTCCAGTTGCAGGAACGTCGGGGCCAGCGACGGCGGCATCGACATCACGCCACCGAACGGGGTGAAGCCCAAGACGATGGAAACGATGGTCACTGCCAGAATGCCGATCAGCACCGCACCGCGTACGGCGAGGGCTTCGAGGGCGACGATCAGGGCAAAGCCGAGGGTCGCGAGGATCGGTGCCGGTTGCTTCAGATCACCGAGGCCGACCATGGTCGCCGGGTTGCTGACCACGATGCCCGCGTTGTGCAGGGCGATCAGCGCCAGGAACAGGCCGATACCGGCAGCAATCGCCGAGCGCAGTGGCAGCGGGATGCTGTTGATGATCCATTCGCGGATGCGGAAGATCGACAGCAGGAAGAAGCACACCGCCGAGATGAACACCGCACCCAGCGCCACTTGCCAGGTGTGGCCCATGTGCAGGACCACGGTGTAGGTGAAGAAGGCGTTCAGGCCCATGCCCGGCGCGAGGGCGATCGGGTAGTTGGCGATCAGGCCCATCACCGTGGAGCCGAAGGCAGCTGCCAGACAGGTGGCGACGAACACTGCGCCCTTGTCCATGCCGGTCTCGCCGAGAATGCTCGGGTTGACGAACAGAATGTAGGCCATGGCCAAGAAGGTCGTGACGCCCGCCAGAATCTCGGTGCGTACGTTGGTGTTGTGTGCCTTGAGTTGAAACAGCCTTTCCAGCATGTCTGCTCCCCGTGGCGCGCCCGGCGCCGTGAATGTATCGACCTCAACAGCAAAGCACAGACCGCTGCAGGCGCCTGGTAATTTTCTGTGGGTCGGAAAAAGCCGCGCATCATACCAGCAGCGTGGGTTTGTGGCTGCTTATGGCTGTGATCGTCGTCGATGTTTTGCACTAAAGCCAAGTGCGCCATACTGCGCGCTGGTTTTGGGGGTACATAGGTATTGCATGAAAAAGCGTGGATTCGCTGCATTGATCGCCTTGATTCTGCTGACACAAACCGCCGTGGCGGCATCGGCGCCGCCGTTGACCCAGGTAAAAGTGCTCAAGGTCGAATCGCCAGGCTGTGGCTTTGAAGACATTGCCGAGGGGCAGGAGCAGACCCGCTGCAATCACAGCGGACCGAGCATCAAGGTCTACGTGCTGGAAGTCGGTTACGGGCGCCAGCCCCGGGTCGCGCTGGATGGTTTCGAAGTGGACGGCACCCGGAGCAAGGTCTGTGCGTTTGCCAACGGCAACCTGACCGATTGCTCCGAGCGCACGAAAGTCGTGGGCTATCTGTACGTATTCGATCTGGCGGGCAAGCAGGAAGGCACCTTCACCTTCAGCAACACGTCGATCAATGCGCCGGGCAACACGATGTCAACGCAGCTTTACATCAAGTAACGGCAGGCGCGAACAAGGGTCAGGAAAGCTGACTACGCTTTAAAGATCATCCTGTGGACTTTGCCCATGACCTTTAGAGCTTTGATTACCCTCGCCGAGGGCATCGATGACCTGCAAACAGTGACGTTGATCGATGTGTTGCGCCGCGCCAAGGTTGAAGTGGTGGTGGCGAGCATCGAAGGGCGACGCATGCTCACCTGCGCCCGTGGCACCCGCGTGACGGCCGATGCGATGTTGGTCGACTTGCTGGCCCAGCCGTTCGACCTGATCGCACTGCCCGGCGGTGCTGTAGGGGCCCAACACCTGGCCGCCCATCAACCCTTGCAACAATTGATCAAGGATCAATCAGCGGCGGGGCGGCTGTTCGCCGGCATTGCCGAAGCACCGGCAGTGGCGCTGCAAGCCTTCGGCGTCTTGCGTCAGCGGCGCATGACCTGCCTGCCGTCGGCCAGCCATCAACTGTCGGGCTGCAACTTCGTCGATCAACCGGTGGTAGTCGATGGCAATTGCATTACCGCCCAAGGTTCGGGAGGCGCCCTGGAATTTGCCCTGACGCTGGTGGAGCAACTGTGCGGCAACGCCGCGCGGTCGACGGTGGCGGGGGAGTTGGTGGTTTAGAGGCGATCAAACCCTGGCTTCTTCCACCGGCACATGCATCCGGTCGCGACTGGCCAACGTCGGGAACAGTTTGATCCAGACGCCCGTCACCACCAGCGTGCCGATGCCGCCCATCACCACCGCCGGCACGGTGCCGAACCAGTGGGCAGTCAGGCCGGATTCAAATTCGCCCAACTGGTTTGAGGCGCCGATGAACAAGCCGTTCACCGCGCTGACGCGGCCGCGCATTTCGTCCGGGGTTTCCAGTTGCACGAAGGAAGCGCGTATCACCATGCTGATCATGTCGGCTGCGCCCAATACCACCAGCACCGCCAGTGAGAACCAGAACGAGGTGGACAGGCCGAACGCGATAGTCGCGACGCCAAACACACCGACGGCGGTGAACATCACTCGCCCCACCTTGCGGTCCACGGAAAAACGCGCCAGCCAGAGCGACATCAGCAACGCGCCCACCGCCGGAGCCGAACGCAACAGCCCAAGCCCCCAGGGGCCGGTGAGCAGAATGTCCTTGGCGAACACCGGCAACAGCGCGGTCGCGCCACCCAGCAACACGGCAAACAGGTCCAGGGAGATCGCTCCGAGAATATCCGGACGGCTGCGAATGAAACGGATGCCAGCCAACAATGAATTCAGGGTGGCCTTGCCCTTGTTCAGCGGTGTTTGCCGAGCCGGGAGATTGAGCATCAGCGAGCAGGCGATGATGTAGAGAATCACTGTCGGGCCATAAACCCAGACACTGCCGAAGGCGTAGAGCAAACCGCCGAGGGCGGGGGCGACAATGGTTGCCGATTGCTGGGCCGATTGTGCGGCGGCGACGGCACGGGGAAACAGCGTGCTGGGTACGATGCTGGGCAGCAAGGCTTGGGTCGTCGGCATTTCGAAGGAGCGCGCGGCGCCGAGCAGGAACGCCAGGATGAAGATCATCTCGCGGGTGACATGGTCGGTTGCGCTGCCGATGGCCAGCGACAGGGCGATCAGCGCTTGCACGGATTGGCAGATCGCCGCGACCTTGCGCCGGTCATAGCGATCCGCGACATGCCCGGTGTGTAACATGAACAGCACACGAGGGGCGAACTCCACCAAGCCCACCAAACCCAGGTCGAGCACGTTACCGGTCAGTTGGTACAGGTTCCAGCCGATGGCGACCGTGAGCATCTGAAAGCCGCTGGCGGTAAACACCCGAGCCAGCCAAAACGCGATGAAAGGGCGGTGATGACGTAACAGCAACGGCGCTTGGCTGGGCATCTGAGGCAGAGTCTTGAGCGAGGGGAGGGTCGAGATTATCACCAACCTGTAACCAGAAGTTGCGGTGAAGAAAAATTTAGTTAGCTAGACACCTATCCCGAAACTGCGCCATTTCTCCTGTAGGAGCGAGCCTGCTCGCGATGGCGTCGTAACTGTCGAAACCAATCTCACCTGACACCCCATCGCGAGCAGGCTCACTCCCACAGGGAAAGTGTTGCGAAGGATTGCCCGGGCCTATGAGGCAACCTGTCACGCGGCAAAAGACCACACCGTCCATCGTCAAAAAGCGGACTACTCTTTTACCCATGCTTGATCCAGATCAAAACCTTCCTGGAATTGATTCGGCGGCCAGTTGGCCAGACTCCCTACGTTGTGATGTTGGTAAAAAAAGAACGAATCCAAATTCGCCACACTCCATATCCGTGGGGGCAGTGGGTGCAGGCCGCAAGCCTTCAGCCGGTTTTACCTGACAGAGGAAGACATATGTTCGGTTTGGAGGCGCTTGATCTCGCCCGAATCCAGTTCGCGTTCACCATCTCATTCCACATTCTGTTCCCGGCCATCACCATTGGCCTGGCGAGTTACCTGGCGGTGCTCGAAGGCTTGTGGCTGAAAACCCATAACGACACTTACCGCGACCTGTATCACTTCTGGTCGAAGATCTTTGCCGTCAACTTCGGCATGGGTGTGGTCTCCGGGCTGGTCATGGCCTATCAATTCGGAACCAACTGGAGCCGCTTCTCTGACTTTGCCGGTTCGGTCACCGGCCCGTTGCTGACCTATGAAGTGCTCACAGCCTTCTTCCTCGAGGCCGGTTTCCTTGGCGTCATGCTGTTCGGCTGGAACAAGGTCGGACGCAAGCTGCACTTCTTCGCCACGGTCATGGTCGCCATCGGCACGTTGATTTCGACCTTCTGGATTCTCGCCTCCAACAGCTGGATGCAGACCCCGCAGGGCTTCGAAATTGTTAACGGTCAGGTCATACCCACCGATTGGCTGGCAATTATCTTCAACCCCTCGTTCCCGTATCGCCTGATGCACATGGCCACGGCGGCGTTTGTGGCCACGGCCTTTTTCGTCGGTTCCTCCGCGGCCTGGCATTTGCTGCGCGGCAAAGACAACCCGGCGATCCGCAAAATGCTATCGATGGCCATGTGGATGGCTTTGATCGTGGCGCCGATTCAGGCTGTAATCGGTGACTTCCATGGCCTCAACACGCTGGAACACCAACCGGCGAAAATCGCCGCAATCGAAGGGCACTGGGAAAACATCGGTGATGAACCGACCCCGCTGATTCTCTTCGGCTGGCCTGACATGAAAGCCGAAAAGACCAAATTCGCGGTTGAGATCCCGTACCTGGGCAGCCTGATCCTGACGCATTCGCTGGACAAGCAAGTGCCGGCGCTCAAGGAGTTCCCGCCTGAAGACCGGCCAAACTCGACCATCGTGTTCTGGTCGTTCCGGGTCATGGTTGGCCTGGGTTTCCTGATGATCTTCACCGGCCTGTGGAGCCTGTGGCTGCGCAAGCGTGACACGCTGTATACCTCGCGGCCGTTCCTGTACCTGGCGTTGTGGATGGGGCCGTCCGGCCTGATCGCGATTCTCGCCGGTTGGTTCACCACTGAAATCGGTCGTCAGCCTTGGGTGGTCTATGGGCTGATGCGCACGGCGGATGCCTCCTCCAATCACAGCTTCATGCAGATGAGCATCACGTTGGTCCTGTTCGTCGTGGTCTATTTCGCGCTGTTCGGTGCCGGTCTGGGCTACATGATGCGTCTGGTGCGCAAAGGGCCGAAGATCGACGAAGGCAAGGAAACCAACGACGGTGGTCCTGGCCAGAAACGCACGCCGGCCCGTCCACTGTCCGCGGCTGACGATGATGGTGCCGACGCTGACCACAGCCCCAGCCTGACCAAGGAGATTTGAGTCATGGGTATTGATCTTCCGCTGATCTGGGCCGTGATCATCATCTTCGGCATCATGATGTACGTGGTCATGGACGGTTTCGACCTGGGCATCGGGATTCTCTTCCCGTTCATCCCGGGCAAGACCGACCGTGACGTGATGATGAACACCGTCGCGCCGGTCTGGGACGGTAACGAAACCTGGCTGGTACTGGGGGGCGCCGCGTTGTTCGGGGCCTTTCCACTGGCCTATTCCGTGGTGCTCTCGGCGTTGTACCTGCCACTGATTTTCATGCTGATCGGCCTGATTTTCCGCGGTGTGGCGTTCGAGTTCCGCTTCAAGGCCAGGGACGATAAGCGTCACCTGTGGGACAAGGCGTTTATCGGTGGCTCGGTCGCTGCGACGTTCTTCCAGGGCGTTGCACTCGGCGCGTTCATCGATGGACTGCCGGTCGTCAACCGTCAGTTTGCCGGTGGTTCACTGGATTGGCTGACGCCATTCACCCTCTTCTGCGGTCTCGCGCTGGTGGTGGCTTATGCGCTGCTCGGCTGCACATGGCTGATCATGAAAACCGAGGGTAAGCTGCAAGAGCAGATGCACAACCTGGCACGGCCGCTGGCCTTTGTGGTGCTGGCGGTGATCGGTATCGTCAGCCTCTGGACGCCGCTGGCCCATGCCGAGATCGCGGCACGCTGGTTTACCCTGCCGAACCTGTTCTGGTTCTTGCCGGTGCCGATCCTGGTACTGGTGACCATGTACGGCCTGATCCGCGCGGTGGCTCGCAATGCGCACTACACGCCATTTCTGCTGACGCTGGTATTGATTTTCCTCGGCTACAGCGGCCTGGGGATCAGCCTGTGGCCAAACATCGTGCCGCCATCGATCTCGATCTGGGACGCCGCCGCACCGCCGCAAAGCCAAGGCTTCATGCTCGTGGGCACACTGTTCATCATCCCGTTCATCCTGGGTTACACCTTCTGGAGCTACTACGTGTTCCGCGGCAAGGTGACCCACGAAGACGGCTACCACTAGAGGAGATTGCGATGATGGCTGGCAAACCTACCTTGCAGGAAATCGAAGCCGCAGAGAAAAAGCCGCTGTGGCAGCGGCTCGGCTGGCTGGCGATGATCTGGGCTGGCAGCGTTGTGGCGCTGTTCATCGCTGCGAGCCTGATGCGCCTGTTCATGAATGCCGCGGGTTTGACGACCCACTGATGCATGTCTGATCCCATCCCGTTGCCGAATGGCACGGCTTTGAAACCCTCCTGACGGAGGGTTTTTTTTGCCGGTTATTTACGGGCTTTGAGAATCACGAATTTCGGCGTCGCCGCCACTTGCTCGACACCACGGAACAACCGCGCAAGCTTGCTGTGATAACCCAAATGGCGATTGCCGACGATGTACAGCGCACCGCCGACCACCAGCGCTTCGCGAGCTTGCTGGAACATCCGCCAGGCGAGAAAGTCGCCGACCACCTGTTGCTGGTGGAACGGCGGGTTGCACAACACCACATCCAGCGACTGAGGTTCCTGGCCCGCAAGGCCATCGCCGGCACGCAGGATCACGTCGCGATCACCCAGCGCCGCGCGCCAGTTTTCACCCGCCGACTGCACGGCCATGAATGATTCGTCCACCAGCGTGTAGTGAGCCTCAGGGTTTTGCAGGGCGCTGGCAATGGCCAGAACGCCGTTGCCGCAACCCAGGTCGGCGACGCGTGCGGCACCCAGGTTTTTCGGCAAGTGCGGTAGAAACGCTCGCGTTCCGATGTCCAGGCCTTCTCGACAGAACACATTGGCATGGTTGAGCAGTTCGATGGCAGGTTCGTCGAGCTGATAGCGCGAAGGGTAAGGCGATACGGCTGGCGTCTTGACTTCAACGGAAGCTATTAGCAACCGGGCTTTCTTCACCGCCAGTGAGGCTTGTACCGGACCGATATAGCGCTCCAGCAAATCGCCTGCCGCACGGGGCAAATGCTTGATCATCGCGGCGGCAATGACCTGGGCGCCGGGGGCCAGATGACCCTGCAGGCGGATCAATTGCTCTTCCAGCAGGGCCAGTGTTTTGGGGACTCGAATCAGTACCCGGTCGAACGGGCCTACGAAGGCTTCGCTGGCAGGCACGCTCGGCACCGCATCGAACGCCAGTCCGTTACGGATCAGATTCTTTTCCAGTCCCTGGAAGGCCAGGAAAGAGTCGCCACTGCTGGTCACCCGAACGTTCCCCGAGAGGCTCGCGGCCAATGCGCCAAAGCTGTCGTTGAGCACCAGCACCCGGGTTTCCGGGCTCGGTTGCTGTTCGGCCAGATGATTGAGCAAGTACTCGTCTGCCGCGTCAAACGCTTGCAGCGGTTCATTCTGCTGTTCAGGCTGGCGGATCAGATCAAGTCGGGCGAAGGGTGTTTCGAGCAAAGGCATCGGGCGGGGCTCTTGGTAATCAACGGGTGCCCCGCTGCCAAGAGGCATTTTTGCGGGCGGGACCGGCTGAGTGGACTGCGCCGTGAAGGTTCACACAACATCACTCAGGAGAGACCGCAAATGGTACGGTTTTTTCTTTTGGATTACTCGCAGGTTTTTTTGATCAGCCAGGGAAATAGCCTGCTTTCGCCGCTGCAATAACGGCCGAAAGCTTGTTGTTGACCCTGAATTTCTCGATTGCCTTCTGCACATGGAAATTGATGGTGCGGGCGGTGACGTTGAGAATGACCGCGCTCTCGCCCGCTGTCTTGCCATCTGCCGCCAGTTTCAGCACATCGATTTCACGTTGTGACAAATGAGGGGGAGGGGGCCTGGGGGCTAACTGGGGCAACGTCGGCGCAATCAAATCGTGTAAATGCCGCCCCATGAAAATTGAATAACCGAGGTTTTCATACAGCTCGAGTGCGGAAACCGGGCAATGGCTTCTGGCCAGGCTTAAAATGCTGCACAGATCGCTGCTTTCGTCGTGCACCGATTGTGACCAGCCGTGCTGCATCCCTTGGTATTCGAGTGCATCCCATAACCACGGAGAGCTGGAAAAAAGCTCTTCCTGCCAAAGGATGGGCATGGTTGTTTGATTGCAATGTGCTACTACTGGATCAATGTCGCGAGACTGTTTTTCTACATAGTCAGATTCGAATTCGACCGGATAATTATTTAAACGAACAGTTTTCAATGATCCGTTCTGTGTTCGGCAAGTTGTTGAAAAGGCGAAAAATTTATAACCGATGTTTTTTGCAAAACCGAGTGAAATTTCATAGGCCGTTTCAATGTCCGTCGTCATCGACAGGCGTTTTAGCTGTGATTCTTTCCACCTCTCCATAAGGGACTCCATGTGTAAATTAGCGCGGGGGTGTCTATTGGATCCGAGATCCAGCACGCTGCGAGTGTAGGATGATTCGTACGAAAGCGCTGAAATATTTCGATGTTATTAATTTATAAAAACAATAATTAAGTTCTAATACATATCGGATTTTCATGCATTTTTTTGAATGTCAGTTTTAATATTATCGAAAACAACCTTGGTATTAACTGGTTGGTTATGTTTGCCAGAGATAGAGTATTTACACCAAAGACACTACAGTTCATCCGTGTTTAATTGGCGCGCTTTGCGGGACACTGGGAGCACAGATGAACGGAGCGCCCCATGACCGCCAGCGCAGAAAAATTCACTCGTCAGACCTTGCTCGACGTACGACCGTTGACCCCGAACCTGTTTACCTTGCGGGCTACAAGGGATCCGGGCTTTCGGTTTCGCGCAGGCCAATTTGCCCGACTGGGGGTCACTAAGGCTGATGGCAGCACGGTGTGGCGTGCCTATTCCATGGTGTCCTCACCCTACGACGAGTTTCTCGAGTTCTTTTCCATCGTGGTGCCAGGTGGGGAATTCACCAGTGAATTGTGCCGACTGGAAGTTGGCGATACGTTGCTGGTCGATCGCCAGGCCTTCGGGTACCTGACGCTTGACCGCTTTGTCGACGGGCGTGATTTGTGGCTGTTATCCACAGGCACTGGCGTGGCGCCGTTTCTGTCGATCCTGCAGGATTTCGAGGTCTGGGAAAAATTCGAGCGGATCATTCTGGTGTACAGCGTGCGTGAAGCGCGGGAGCTGGCCTACCAGGAGCTGATCGCGGGGCTGGTGCAGCGCGATTACCTGGCGGAATTCGCACACAAGTTGCAATTCATTCCCACTGTCACGCGGGAACATCATCCGGGCGCCTTGAATGGCCGAATTACCACGCTGATCGAGAATGGCGAGCTGGAACGAGCAGCCGACGTGGCCCTGACCGCCGAGCATTCGCGGGTCATGCTCTGCGGAAACCCGCAGATGATCGACGACACACGCCAGCTGCTTAAACAGCGGAACATGCACTTGAGCCTCAGCCGCCGCCCGGCGCAAGTGGCCGTGGAAAACTACTGGTAAAAAAACGGCGCCTCAGGGGCGCCTTTTTTCATTCACTTAAAGCGAAGGCCGATTGTTCTGGGCCTTCAGCAGGTCGCGGATCTCTCCCAGCAGCTCTTCTTCCTTGGTGGGAACCGGCGGCAAGGTAGGGGCAACGGCTTCTTCACGCTTCAGGCGGTTGATGGCTTTTACGCCCATGAAGATCGCGAAGGCGACGATGATGAAGTCGATCATGCTCTGAATGAATTTGCCGTAGGCCAATACTACAGCGGGTGCGTTGCCTTCGGCGGCCTTGAGCGTAATGGCCAGGTCACTGAAGTCCACCCCGCCGATCAGCAGGCCGATGGGTGGCATCACGACATCGCCCACGAAAGACGTGACGATCTTGCCGAAGGCGGCGCCGATGATGATACCGACGGCCATGTCGACCACATTGCCTTTGACCGCGAAGGCCTTGAACTCATTAAGCACGCCCATAGGTTTTTTCCTTGTTACAGATGAGATTGGTAAGCGCAGTGTAAGTCAGCAAAATGCATCTTGCTCGCAACACCTGCTTGCAGCGCTTGTGGGGTATCGACCGGGTCAGGGGCGAAAAGTTTACACAATGTCGTCACTGCAATGGCCATTGTCCGTTCAGGAGAGTGGATTATTTCGGAGGAGAGCGCTTGTTCCGGTTATCAGTTCGTATTTGAGAATTGATTGATTTCCAATGGCGCAGGATATGCTGGACATGAATAAAGTTTCACTTTGATGTTCGGAGTTTGTAAAGGTGTCGATGCGGTATGACTGAGAATATGACTTGCCTCAAAGTGAACTCGATTTTTATATTGCGGGCTCAATGTTATTGGTGGGTTGTACAGTGGCGTTGTAATTATTTAAGACCTGTACAGCTTTTATTTATAGTTGTTGGGGTTGGTTTGGCTGAAACTGTTTGAAGTTGTACAGGTGGTTATGCGTTGCGTGCATCTTATAATGTTATTCATTCACAAAAGTTGCTGCCCAGGATTCGGCAGCCCATAGCGTCGCGCTGAGCGGGCTTTCCTGAGTTATCATCGCGTTTTTTGCCGGGAGTTCCGATGGCCAAGGCCAAGCGCATGTATGGCTGCACCGAGTGCGGTTCGACTTTTCCCAAGTGGGCCGGGCAATGCGGCGAGTGCGGGGCCTGGAACACCTTGACTGAAACCATGGTCGAGAGCGGTGGGGCGGCGGCCCCGACCGGGCGAACCGGCTGGACCGGCCAGCAGGCGCAAATCAAGACCCTGGCCGAAGTCAGTGTCGAAGAGATCCCGCGTTTCTCCACGGCGTCCAGCGAGCTTGATCGCGTGCTGGGCGGCGGCTTGGTGGACGGCTCGGTGGTGCTGATCGGCGGTGATCCTGGCATCGGAAAATCGACCATTCTGTTGCAAACCCTGTGCAACCTGGCCAAGAGCATGCCGGCGCTCTACGTCACGGGCGAAGAATCCCAGCAGCAAGTGGCCATGCGCGCTCGTCGTCTCGGCTTGCCGCAGGACCAGCTGCGCGTCATGACCGAAACCTGCATCGAAACCATCATTGCCACCGCCCGGCTCGAAAAGCCCAAGGTGATGGTGATCGACTCGATCCAGACCATTTTTACCGAACAGTTGCAATCGGCACCGGGTGGCGTTTCCCAGGTGCGTGAAAGTGCCGCGCTGCTGGTGCGCTATGCCAAGCAGAGCGGCACGGCGATTTTCCTGGTCGGCCACGTCACCAAGGAAGGCGCGCTGGCCGGGCCGCGCGTGCTCGAGCACATGGTCGACACCGTGCTGTATTTCGAGGGTGAATCCGATGGGCGCTTGCGTCTGTTGCGCGCGGTAAAAAACCGCTTTGGCGCGGTGAATGAACTCGGCGTGTTCGGCATGACCGACAAGGGTTTGAAAGAAGTCTCTAACCCGTCGGCGATTTTTCTCACGCGTGCCCAGGAAGAAGTGCCGGGGAGTGTGGTCATGGCGACGTGGGAAGGCACACGGCCCATGTTGGTTGAAGTTCAGGCGCTGGTGGATGACAGTCACCTGGCCAATCCGCGTCGGGTCACGCTGGGGCTGGACCAGAATCGATTGGCAATGTTGTTGGCCGTGTTGCACCGCCACGGCGGCATTCCGACCCATGACCAGGACGTGTTCCTCAACGTGGTGGGCGGCGTGAAAGTGCTGGAGACAGCCTCTGACCTGGCGCTGATGGCAGCGGTGATGTCCAGTTTGCGCAACCGGCCATTGCCCCATGATCTGCTGGTGTTCGGCGAGGTTGGACTGTCGGGTGAAGTACGCCCGGTGCCGAGCGGCCAGGAACGCTTGAAAGAGGCGGCCAAACATGGCTTCAAACGTGCGATCGTGCCCAAAGGCAACGCACCGAAAGAGGCGCCGCCGGGGTTGCAGATTATTGCCGTCACACGTCTGGAACAGGCCCTGGACGCATTATTCGAATAAGCCAGCTGCTGGGTTTCAGACTTCCATCAGTGCGCCCAATTCGCGCTCAAGCTCGGCCTCATCGCCCAGGTTGAGCTCGATCAGGCGCCGCAAACGTTGGATGGACTCCAGGCTGATGTGGCGGCAGACGAAGCCCAATTGACCGTGGTCTTCATGCGTCAGGTGCACATCCATGGTGATGTCGATCTCATCGGTCAGATGAATATCGACGAAGAAATCCTTCGATTTATCCCCCGACCACGCCTCGGGCTTCTCAATCAGTAAGCCCTTGAGCGACAGGTCAATCAACTTCACCGGCCAGATGAACTCTCCCTGGCTCAGCTCGGTTCTGGCATCGAACGCTATACGTTTGAAGCGGCGGCGATCGGCAGGGTGCTCGCTCATGGTGCAATCCTCGATAAGGTTCGCTGACTATAGACCCGCATCGCCTAAGGCTGCCACCGCAGGCAGTCCTCTCGACCAATGTCGGGGTATGGTCTTTGGCGTCAGGAGAGCTAAACTCGGGGTGGCTGTCTTTCTTGTCCACCCTGGCTGGAATCATAAAATGAAAAATAATAATAGCCCGCTACGCCATCTGCCCTGGCTGCTGCTGGCAATCGTAGGAGCGTGCGCCCTAGGCGTAGTGGCATTGCGCCGAGGCGAGGCGATCAACGCCTTGTGGATTGTGGTCGCCGCGGTGGCCATTTATCTGGTTGCATACCGCTATTACAGTCTGTTCATCGCGTCCAATGTGATGCAACTCGACCCGCGACGGGCCACCCCCGCCGTGCTCAACAATGACGGTCTGGACTATGTGCCGACCAACAAACACATTCTCTTCGGTCACCACTTCGCAGCCATTGCCGGCGCGGGGCCGCTGGTCGGTCCGGTATTGGCGGCGCAGATGGGCTATCTGCCCGGCACGCTGTGGCTGATTGCCGGCGTGGTGCTGGCCGGTGCGGTTCAGGACTTCATGGTGCTGTTCCTGTCCACTCGCCGCAATGGCCGTTCCCTGGGCGACATGGTCCGTGAAGAAATGGGCCGCATCCCCGGCACCATCGCGCTGTTTGGCTGCTTCCTGATCATGATCATCATCCTTGCGGTGCTGGCGCTGATCGTGGTCAAGGCCCTGGCCGAAAGCCCATGGGGCATTTTCACGGTGATGGCGACCATCCCGATTGCGATGTTCATGGGCATTTACATGCGCTACATCCGCCCGGGCCGCATTGGTGAAATCTCCGTGGTCGGCGTGTTGCTGCTGCTGGGTTCGATCTGGCTCGGTGGGCAGATCGCCGCTGATCCGGTCTGGGCCAAGGCATTCAGTTTTACCGGCATTCAAATCACCTGGATGCTGATCGGCTACGGTTTCGTCGCGGCGGTATTGCCGGTGTGGCTGATTCTGGCGCCGCGCGACTACCTGTCGACCTTCCTCAAAATCGGCACCATCGTCGCGCTGGCCATCGGTATTCTGATCACCATGCCCGAGCTGAAAATGCCGGCCCTGACCCAGTTCATCGACGGCACGGGTCCGGTGTGGAAGGGCGGTCTGTTCCCGTTCCTGTTCATCACCATCGCCTGTGGCGCGGTCTCAGGTTTCCATGCGCTGATTTCCTCCGGCACCACGCCGAAGTTGCTGGCCAGTGAAGGCCATGCCCGTTACATCGGTTATGGCGGCATGCTGATGGAGTCCTTCGTGGCCATCATGGCCATGGTTGCCGCATCGGTGATCGAGCCGGGCGTGTACTTCGCCATGAACAGCCCGGCGGCTATCGTCGGCGGTGACGTGGTGGCCGTGGCGCAAACGGTTAGCAGCTGGGGTTTTGCCATTACCCCGGAAGCCCTGCAAGCGGTGGCCAAGGACATCGGTGAAACCACCGTCCTGGCTCGCGCTGGCGGTGCCCCGACCCTGGCGGTCGGTATCGCGCAGATTTTGCACAGCGTGCTGCCGGGTGAAAACACCATGGCGTTCTGGTACCACTTCGCGATTCTGTTCGAAGCGCTGTTCATCCTGACGGCGGTCGATGCGGGTACCCGTGCCGGTCGCTTCATGCTGCAGGACTTGCTCGGCTCGTTCGTACCGGCACTGAAACGCACGGAATCCTGGACGGCCAACCTGATCGCAACCGCCGGTTGTGTGGCGATGTGGGGTTACTTGCTGTATCAGGGCGTGATCGATCCATTGGGTGGCATCAACACCCTGTGGCCGCTGTTCGGTATCTCCAACCAGATGCTGGCCGGTATCGCGCTGATGTTGGCGACCGTCGTGTTGATCAAAATGAAACGCCAGCGCTACATCTGGGTCACCATGCTGCCCGCGGTGTGGCTGTTGATCTGCACCGTCACTGCCGGTTTCATCAAGCTGTTCGACGCCAACCCGGCGATCGGCTTCCTGTCACTGGCGAAGAAATACAGCGATGCGCTGGCCAATGGTCAGATCCTCGCGCCGGCCAAGGACATCACGCAGATGCAACACGTGATTTTCAACGCCTACACCAACGCAACCCTGACGACGCTGTTCCTGTTCGTGGTCTTCAGTATCCTGTTCTATGCGCTCAAGGTCGGCATCGCCGCCTGGGGCAGCAAGGAGCGTACGGATAAAGAAGCGCCATTCCATGCTGTGCCAGATGCGTAATCGAGGATTGCAAACATGTTCAATGACCTGAGTCGCCTCGGTAAATACCTCGGTCAGGCCGCGCGCCTGATGGTCGGCATGCCCGACTACGACAACTACGTCGAGCATATGCAAACCAAGCACCCGGACAAACCGGTGATGAGCTACGAAATGTTCTTCCGGGAACGCCAGGAAGCTCGTTACGGCGGCAAGGGTGGGCCGAAGTGCTGTTGATGCAACCTTTGGCTTGATGCCACTCCCTGTGGGAGCGAGCCTGCTCGCGATAGCGGTCTGACAGTCAACATCTGTATTGACTGACACTCCGCCATCGCGAGCAGGCTCGCTCCCACATTTGTTTTTTGTTTTCTTTTAATTTTGTTAAGCAGGAGAAACCGTTTGTCCTCTCCCATCCCCGTCACCATCCTCAGCGGCTTCCTCGGCGCCGGTAAAACCACGCTGCTGCGCCACCTGCTCAAAGCCGAGAACGGCCTGAAAATCGCCGTGATCGAGAACGAATTCAGTGACGCCGGCATCGACACCCAACTGTTGGGCGACGAGCCGGTGCAAGTAATGACGCTGTCCAACGGCTGCGTCTGCTGCACCATCCACACTGACCTGACCAAGGCGCTGTACCTGCTGCTCGAACGCCTGGACAGCGGCGAAATTGCTTTCGATCGCCTGGTGATCGAATGCACCGGCCTGGCTGATCCGGCACCGGTGGCGCAAACCTTCTTCATCGACGAGGAATTGCGCGAGCGCTACATCCTCGACGGCATCATTACCCTGGTCGATGCCGCGCACGCGGACGTACACCTGACCCAGACCATCGCTCAGGCGCAGATCGGTTTTGCCGACCGTTTGTTGGTCAGCAAGCGCGATCTGGTGGACGAGCCGACGTTCACCGCCTTAAGCGAACGCCTGACCCGCATCAACCGCCGCGCCCCGATCCGTGTCGTCGACCACGGCCAGATCGACCTGGCCGAGCTGCTCGACGTACGCGGTTTCAACCTCAACGCCGACCTCGGTGGTGGCGTGAGCTTGCGCCCGGTGAGCAAGGGGCCATCCATCGATCGCATTTCCAGCCTGGTGCTGCGCACCGAAAAGCCGCTGGATATCGACAAGCTCAGCGAGTTCATGAACGAGTTGCTGGAAGAACATGGCAAGCAACTGCTGCGTTACAAGGGCGTGCTGAGCATCGTTGGCGAGCCGCGGCGGATGGTGTTTCAGGGCGTGTTGAAGCTTTATGGTTTCGACTGGGACACCGAATGGGCTGACGATGAGGCGCGGGAAAGCGTGATCGTGTTTATCGCCGACGAGCTGCCAGAAGAGAAAATTCGCGAGGGATTTGCGCGAGTGGCGGCGTCGTAAAGCTCCCACATTTGAAATGCAATCCCCTGTAGGAGCGAGCCTGCTCGCGATGGACGTGAACGATAACGGGGCCTGCCTGCTTGAACGCAGTGCTCTCTGGTTTTTCGCGAGCGAGCTCGCTCCTACAGGTAGTGTGAGTTGCGGGCGAAAAAAAACCGGCCATCACTGGCCGGTTTTTTTATTGCTGCGGTTCAGCGGTGCAATTAAGCGCCGTACACCGGCAGCTTCTTGCAGATGGCCTTGACCTTCTCACGAACGGCGTCGATCACCGCTTCGTTGTTCAGATCAGCCAGGATGTCGCAGATCCAGCCGGCCAGTTCTTTGCACTCTGCTTCCTTGAAGCCGCGAGTGGTCACAGCCGGGGTGCCGAAGCGCAGGCCGGAGGTGACGAACGGGGAGCGTGGGTCGTTTGGCACGGAGTTTTTGTTCACGGTGATGAACGCTTTGCCCAGAGCGGCGTCGGCGTCTTTACCGGAGATTTCCTGCTTGATCAGTGACAGCAGGAACAGGTGGTTTTCAGTACCGCCGGAAACCACGTCGAAACCGCGCTCGATGAAGACGCCGGCCATGGCCTTGGCGTTTTTCACCACTTGTTGCTGGTAGGTCTTGAACTCAGGCTGCAGCGCTTCCTTGAAGCAGATCGCTTTAGCGGCGATCACGTGCTCCAGCGGGCCACCCTGGGCGCCCGGGAATACGGCGGAGTTCAGTTTCTTCTCGATGTCGGCGTTGGCGCGAGCCAGGATCAGGCCGCCACGTGGACCGCGCAGGGTCTTGTGCGTGGTGGTGGTCACGACGTCGGCGAAAGGAACCGGGTTCGGGTAGACGCCAGCGGCGACCAGACCGGCCACGTGGGCCATGTCGACGAACAGGTACGCGCCAACCTTGTCAGCGATTTCGCGGAAACGCGGGAAGTCGAGGATCTGCGAGTAAGCCGAGAAGCCGGCCACGATCATTTTTGGCTTGTGCTCAACCGCCAGGCGCTCGACTTCGTCGTAGTCGATCAGGCCGTTGGCGTCGATGCCGTACTGGATGGCGTTGTACAGTTTGCCGGAGGACGAAACGCTGGCACCGTGAGTCAGGTGACCACCGTGAGCCAGGCTCATGCCCAGGATGGTGTCGCCAGCCGACAGCAGGGCCAGGTAAACGGCGCTGTTGGCTTGCGAACCGGCGTGCGGTTGAACGTTGGCGTAATCGGCGCCGAACAGTTCTTTGGCACGGTCGATGGCCAGTTGCTCGACAACGTCGACGTACTCGCAACCACCGTAGTAGCGCTTGCCCGGGTAGCCTTCGGCGTACTTGTTGGTCAGTACCGAGCCTTGAGCTTCCATCACCGCAGGGCTGGTGTAGTTTTCCGAAGCGATCAGCTCAATGTGCTCTTCCTGGCGCTGAGCTTCTTGCTCCATGGCGGCAAAGAGATCGGCGTCGTACTTGGCAATAGTCAAATCACGGCTGAACATGGCGGTCCTCAAGGATCGGGGGCAGAAAAGGGGGGCATTCTAACCCAATGGGTTTTAGATGGCATATGAAAGGAGATCATGTCGCAGACAAGTGGGCTTCATGACGGGATCAGCGGTGATCATGCTGGCCTGTGGCGAGGGAGCTTGCTCCCGCTGGGCTGCGAAGCGGCCCCAAAAAGGGACTGCTGCGCAGTCCAACGGGAGCAAGCTCCCTCGCCACAATGATTGCGCTTCAATCGAACATGAACAACGCATCATTGCTGAATTGCACTTCAAACTTGTGCGCCTGCATCGGCCGCCCGAACAGGTACCCCTGAACCTCATCGCACCCATGCTCGCGCAGGAAATCCAGCTGTTCATGAGTCTCCACACCCTCGGCGATCACGGCCAGGTTCAGGCTGTGGGCCATGGCGATAATCGCCCGGGCAATCTGCGCGTCCTGTTCGCCCGACGGCAAGCCGTCGACGAACGTGCGGTCGATTTTCAGCACGTCGATCGGGAACTGCTTGAGGTAGTTGAGCGATGAATAACCAGTGCCGAAGTCGTCGACCGCAATGCTCAAGCCGAGGTTTTTCAGGCCGGCGAGAATCTGCATGGCTTCGCTGACTTCGCGCATCAGGATACTTTCGGTCAGCTCCAGCTCCAGGCACGCCGGCGGCAGGCCGGTTTCCCGCAGAATGGTGGCGATTCGCGTCCCGAGCTGGCCATCCGAGAACTGCCGCGCCGAAATGTTCACCGACACCTTGGGCACCCGGACCTTGGCCAGATGCCAGGCCTTGAGCTGACGACAGGCCTCGGTGAGCACCCAGTCGCCGACATCGACCACCAGGCCGAGCTCTTCCAGCACCGGAATGAAATCCCCCGGCGGCACCAGGCCGCGTCGCGGATGACGCCAGCGCAGCAGGGCTTCGGCACCGGTCAGGCGTTTGCCGTCGCCGCTGAACTGCGGCTGGTAATACAGAACGAATTCGTCCTGTTCCAGGGCATGGCGTAAATCGCTTTCCAGTTCCAGGCGCTCCAGGGCGCTGGCGTTCATGTCCGCCTGATAGAACTGGAAGTTGTTCTTGCCGCGCTCCTTGGCGTGGTACATCGCCGTGTCGGCGTTTTTCATCAACTGGCTGAGTTCGTTGCCGTCCTGCGGGCTCAGGGCGATGCCGATACTGGCCGTGACAAAAAACTCGCGACCTTCGAGGACGAACGGTTTCACCAGGCTGGCGAGGATCTGTTCCGCCACGTGAATCGCCCGATTCAGTGCAATTTCACGGTTGACCTTGGGTTGCAGCAACAAGGTGAACTCATCACCGCCCATGCGGGCCACCGTGTCGTCATCGGCGACGCAGCCGAGCAGGCGCGTGGCCATTTCCTTGAGCATGCGGTCGCCGGCGGCGTGGCCCAGGGAGTCGTTGATCGGCTTGAATCGGTCCAGGTCGAGGAACATCAGCACCACCCACGATTTCTGCCGGTCGGCCGATTGCAGGGCGCTGTGCAGGCGATCCTGGAACAGTGTGCGGTTGGGCAGGTGCGTCAGGGCGTCGTAGTAGGCCAAGCGGTGAATGCGCTGCTCGCTGGCCTTGCGCTCGCTGATGTCACTGAAGAAACACACATAGCTGGCCAGGTCGCCCTCGTCATCCAGTACTGCGGTAATGCCGACCCAGGCCGGGTAGTGTTCGCCATTGCGCCGCTTGAGCCAGACCTCACCTTCCCAGGTGCTGTGCTGATGCAGTTGCTTGAGCACATAACGCAAGTGCGCGTCCTGCTGTTCGTCGACAGTCAGCATGTTCGGCAGTTGATCGAGGACTTGCTCGACCGCATAGCCGCTGACGCGACTGAAGGCGTCGTTGGCCTGGACGATGTAGCCGGCCGGGTCAGTGATCAGGATCGCCGAGGTCGAATGTTCGAATACCGTGGCCGCCATGCGCAGGTCTTTCTCGGCGCGGCGCTGCTGGCTGATGTCGCGACCGACGCCGAGCACGCCTTCGAAGGCGCCGTGTTCGTCCCAGACCAGCACCAGCCGCAGCTCGATGGGAATCTTGCGTCCGTCCGCCCGCAGGCAGTCGAACAAGAACAATTGGGTCTGCACCTGGTTGCGCAACAGCGCCAGTTGTTCGGGGTGATCCAGCGCTTTGCTGACCCGGTCCATCAGGTTGTAGATGCCGGTCAATTGCTGCGGGTTGGCGATGGTGGACTGCCAGCCGTTCTGGAAAATCCAGTCGACGTCGTAGCCCAGCACCCCCAGTACCGACGGGCTGACGTAATTGAGCGCCAGCCTGCTGTCGGTGGAGAAAATCACGTCGCTGATGCTTTCGGCGAGCATCCGGTAGCGCTGCTCGCTGTCGCGCAGGGATTCGCTGGCTTCGATCTGTTCGGTGATGTCCTTGGCCACGCCGATGATTCGCGTGACCTGATCGTGCTTGTCCCGCGCCAGCGCCTGTTCGCGAATCTCGAAACGCCGCCACTTGCCATCGCGGTGACGAAAGCGCAGTTGACACTGCAGCAATTGCCGGTAGCCGGCCTGTCGCTGGTTCTGGCGTGAACGGTGGTAAAAGTCGGCATCTTCGGGGTGCAGGAGAATTTCCCAGAAATACTCGCCCATCTGGTGCAACTCGGTTCGGTTGTAACCGAGCGTCTGGCCCAGGTGGTGGTTGCTGAAGATCATTCGCTGGCTGATCACGTCCTGCACATACAGGTGATCCGGCACGGTGCGCACGACATCGGACCAGAAACCTTCGCGCTCCAGCAACGACAATTCAATCAGCTTGCGGCTGGTGATGTCGGTGATGCTCAGGATCACCGCGTTATAGTCGTCCTGGTCCTCCGGCAGGCGCAGCACCAGCCATAGGTGCTGGTCGCGACCACTGGCGTCCTGGAGTTTGATTTCCAGCTCAAGTTGTTTTTGCTGGTTGTGGACGGCTTCTAGTATTTGATTGCCGATGTCGGTGCCGTCCAGCGGCCCGCTGTCGATCAGCAGTTTCCAGGCTTGAGCGCAGGAATTGACGTTGAGCAGATTGAGCGCGACCTGATTGACCTCGGTGATGCGCACTTCCTGCAGCAGTTGTTCACGTTGCTCCGGTGTTTCGAGCCAGGCCTGCAGTTGTTCATTGTTTTGCAGGTGGGCCTTGTCGAAGCAGCTTTTCAGCCCCGAGACGTCGAGCACGCACAGGGCGACGCCAGTGCCCTCGAAAATGTCCTGATAGCGTCGACGGCCTTCATGCAGCTGGCGTTGGCGGCGGCGCATGTTCAGTAAAACGATGAATGGCAGCAGAGAAAGCGCCAGCCCCAACAGGCATTTGCCGATGAACGCTGGCAGCAGTTGTTCAAGCACGAGTTGCCGGTCGAACAACCCGCGCAATTGCCAGTCGCTACTACTTAAGGGCACGGTCAGTACGCTGTTGGCGACATCGTCCGGGCTCAACACGCCCGGATTGGTTGCGGGAATTCTTTCGTCGCGACTGATAATCTGGTGGTTCAGGCGGTTTTCCACCAGCCACAGCGGACGGACACCGGCTTCGTTTTGTTGGGTCAGCGAAGTGAAAAAATTCGGCTTCAGTCGCAGGGCCCAATAGCCGCGGGTGCTGCCACTGGCCTGGTGCAGCAATAGATGCACTACTGAACCGTCGTCGGCATTGCTGAAATAGTGCGCCTGGGCACGGCTGCGCCGGACCAGCTCGCTCAGGTAATCGGCGTCGTCGCTGTTGGCGGCGCTGTCGCTGAGGATGGTGCCCGATGGGCTAAGCAGGGCGAGGCTGCGCAGTTCGGGCAACGACTGTTGCAGCTTGCGCAGCAGTGCCTGCTGTTCGTCGTCACTTTGCGGTTGTTCGACGATCGGTAACAGGTTGAGCGCGATCTGCGCCTTCAGCGTCATGTTCAAGCTGACTTGCGCGGCCAGATCGGCGGTGTAGTCGATGGTGTACTGGCGCTGGGTTTTCTGGGTGGCGCGAAGTTGGTCCAGCAACTGCCAGAAGAGCAGCGCAAGCAGCATCAATACCAGCATGGCCAGCGCGCCTTTCAAGGTTCCGCGCAGGGGGGAGCCGGGCGCAACCGTCGGTGCACGGGGAGTCAGGGGCGGAGAGACATTGGACAAACTGTAATCCTGCGGTTTGGCTGGACTGGCGCGACGTGCACTATAAGCCGGACGCCCGAAGGGCGGCTAGCATGCCCTGACTTGTGGCAAAGTGCCAGCCCCTCCCGGCTGGACTGCCTTCTGTCAATAAGGTAGCTTTGCCGGTTACGCGGGAGCGTTCCAGCTCCTAGAATCAGGTTTTTTCAGCGCGCACCATTGATACCCGTCAATCGTCGACGCGCACGGCCTGGCCGGGCATCGCCCGCGCTCCAATCATTCATCAGTCACTGACCCAAGGTTCTCCATGGCTCAATACGTCTTCACCATGCATCGGCTGGGCAAAGTTGTTCCGCCGAAGCGGGAAATCCTGAAAAACATTTCTCTGTCCTTCTTTCCTGGCGCCAAGATCGGTGTACTCGGTCTCAACGGTTCGGGTAAATCCACGCTGCTGAAAATCATGGCCGGCGTCGACACCGAGTTCGAGGGTGAAGCCCGTCCGATGCCGGAGCTGAACATCGGCTACCTGCCGCAAGAGCCGATCCTGGACCCGACCAAGACCGTGCGTGAAGTGGTCGAAGAAGCGGTCAGCGTAATCAAGAACGCCCAGGCACGCCTGGACGAGGTCTACGCGGCCTACGCTGAGGAAGATGCCGACTTCGACAAACTGGCGGCAGAACAGGCCAAGCTCGAAGCCATCCTGCAAGCCAGCGACGGTCACAACCTGGATCGTCAGCTCGAAGTCGCCGCCGATGCGCTGCGTCTGCCGGCCTGGGATGCCAAGGTCGAATTCCTGTCCGGTGGTGAGAAACGTCGTGTGGCCCTGTGCCGCCTGCTGCTGTCCGCCCCTGACATGCTGCTGCTCGACGAACCAACCAACCACCTGGACGCCGATTCCGTCGCCTGGCTGGAGCACTTCCTGCACGACTTCCCGGGCACCGTGGTTGCGATCACGCACGACCGGTACTTCCTGGACAACGTCGCCGGCTGGATTCTGGAACTCGACCGCGGCGCGGGCATTCCTTACGAGGGCAACTATTCGGGTTGGCTCGAAGCCAAGTCCGATCGTCTGGCCCAGGAATCCAAGCAGCAGTCGGCTCACGAAAAAGCCATGAAGGAAGAACTGGAGTGGGTGCGCAAAGGCGCCAAGGCCCGCCAGTCCAAATCCAAGGCTCGTCTGCAACGCTTCGAAGAAATGCAGTCGCAGGAATTCCAGAAGCGTTCGGAAACCAACGAGATCTATATCCCGGCCGGTCCACGCCTGGGCGACAAGGTCATCGAGTTCAAGAACGTCACCAAGGGCTACGGCGATCGCGTGTTGATCGACAACCTGTCGTTCTCCATGCCGAAAGGCGCCATCGTTGGTGTGATCGGCGGTAACGGTGCCGGTAAGTCGACCCTGTTCCGCATGCTGATGGGCAAGGAAACGCCGGACTCGGGCAGCATCGAAGTCGGCGAAACCGTGCAGCTTGCCTGTGTGGATCAGAGCCGCGAAGACCTGGACGGCAGCAAGACTGTGTTCCAGCAAATCTCCGACGGTTCGGACCAGATCCGCATCGGCAGCTACGAGATCCCGTCGCGGACCTACGTCGGTCGCTTCAACTTCAAGGGTGGCGATCAGCAGAAGTTCGTCAAGGACCTGTCCGGTGGTGAGCGCGGTCGCTTGCACCTGGCCCTGACCCTGAAGGAGGGCGGTAACGTCCTGCTGCTCGACGAACCGTCCAACGACCTCGACGTTGAAACCCTGCGTTCCCTGGAAGAAGCCCTGCTGGACTTCCCGGGCGCCGCCATTGTGATCTCTCACGATCGGTGGTTCCTTGACCGCGTCGCGACGCACATCCTGGCGTACGAAGACGACTCGCAAGCGGTGTTCTTCGAAGGTAACTACACCGAATACGAAGCCGATCGCAAAAAGCGTCTCGGCGAAGCGGCGGCCCAGCCGCACCGTGTACGGCACAAGAAACTGGCCTGATATCGGGTTGGTTGCATGAACAAGAACGGAGCCTTCGGGCTCCGTTTTTTTTGCGTGTTTTTCAGGTGAACCGAGTTGTATTCATCGCCGGCAGGCCAGCTCCCACAGGGATTGGGTAATGCCCCGGGGGGCGTGAACACCACTAAACTTGTGGGAGCTGGCCTGCCGGCGATGGCGGAGTCACTGATGGTGCAAAACCCAATGTGTTAATCCCTTTTTAGGTGCGAAAAACCTCAAAATTCAGGACTAATTTATATAAAGCGCACCATTTAATTTCACAAATGCGACATTTCGCTCTGTTCCTGTGCACGAATCGTTTGTTACAGTCCGGCTCAATTTCTTCCAACGACAATAAATTTGCCGAGACTTTTCCATGATCGAATCCGTCGAATCCTTCCTTGCACGCCTGAAAAAACGCGACCCGGACCAGCCTGAATTTCACCAGGCTGTCGAAGAAGTCCTGCGTAGCCTCTGGCCCTTTCTCGAGGCTAATCCGCACTACCTGACCTCGGGAATTCTGGAGCGGATTTGCGAGCCGGAGCGGGCGATCGTGTTTCGGGTTTCCTGGGTCGACGATCACGGCAAAGTGCAGGTCAATCGCGGGTTCCGTATCCAGATGAACAGCGCCATTGGTCCCTACAAGGGCGGCCTGCGCTTCCATCCTTCGGTGAACCTCGGCGTGTTGAAGTTCCTCGCGTTCGAGCAGACGTTCAAGAATTCGCTCACTTCGTTGCCAATGGGCGGTGGGAAGGGCGGTTCGGATTTCGATCCGAAAGGCAAAAGCGATGCGGAAGTCATGCGCTTCTGCCAGGCCTTCATGAGCGAGCTGTACCGCCACATCGGTGCCGACGTTGACGTGCCGGCCGGTGATATCGGCGTCGGCGCACGAGAAATCGGCTTCCTGTTCGGCCAGTACAAGCGCCTGAGCAACCAGTTCACCAGCGTGTTGACCGGTAAGGGCCCGAGCTACGGCGGCAGCCTGATTCGTCCGGAAGCTACCGGTTTCGGCTGCGTGTACTTCGCCGAAGAAATGCTCAAGCGTCGCGGCCTCACGGTTGAAGGCAAGCGCGTGGCGATTTCCGGTTCCGGCAACGTCGCGCAGTACGCCGCACGCAAGGTCATGGACCTGGGCGGCAAAGTGATCTCGCTGTCTGACTCCGAAGGGACGCTGTACTGCGAAAGCGGCTTGACCGAAGCGCAATGGCAAGCGGTGCTGGAACTGAAAAATGTCCAGCGCGGACGCATCAGCGAACTGGCCGGCCGCTTTGGCCTGGAGTTTCTCGCCGGACAGCACCCGTGGGGCCTGAGCTGTGACATTGCGTTGCCGTGTGCCACGCAAAACGAACTCGATGCCGATGCCGCCCGCACCTTGCTGCGCAACGGCTGCATATGTGTGGCGGAAGGCGCGAACATGCCGACCACGCTTGAAGCGGTGGACCTGTTCATCGACGCCGACATTCTGTTCGCGCCGGGCAAGGCGTCCAACGCCGGTGGGGTGGCCGTGAGCGGGCTGGAAATGTCGCAGAACGCCATGCGCCTACTGTGGACCGGTGGGGAAGTGGACAGCAAGCTGCACGCCATCATGCAGTCGATCCACCACGCCTGCGTGCATTACGGTGAAGAGAACGGCACGGTCAACTATGTCAAGGGCGCGAACATCGCCGGCTTCGTCAAAGTGGCCGACGCCATGTTGGCCCAGGGCGTGGTTTAAGCCGGTTCGATGCGGATGATCTCGATCAGTTGATTGCCGGCGGGGCGTTGCCACAGCACTTCGTCACCGAGCTGCGCCCCAAGCAACGCCCGCCCCAGCGGCGACCCCCAATTGATCAGGCCTTTGGTGGCATCGGCCTGGTCTTCGCCGACCAATTGCACGCGGCGCTCGGTACCGTGTTCGTCGGCGTAGATGACCCAGCTGCCGATCTGCACCTTGCTGGTGGACGTCGCTGTGGTCACCACCTGAGCACTTTGCAGGCGTTGGTGGAAGTAGCGTAAGTCGCGTTCAAGGTTGACCATCAATTGTTTGTCAGCCTGATCACCCAGCGTCGATTGCTCGCCGTGCAACGCGTGCAACTCAGCGACCTTGTCTTGCAGCAGGCGCAGTCCGTCAGGCGTGACGTAATTGGGCTGCGCACTGACCAGCCGTTCGACAGGCTGATCGGTTTGCGCGGCGGCGTTATCTTCATTGACGAAAGCGCGACTCATGATGTTCTCCCGTTATAGGGTTTGGGCCATGGTCGCAGCCTTTTAGTTTCGAGGAATGTCTGTCAGCGACTCATGGCGAGCGATACGCCCTGGCCGCACCCTGGTCTTTTTCCTGCTGCCAGGCTTTGTCGCGCTCGTCCCAATGGTGGCTGCGATAGTCATCGCGGTCCTGGTTTTCCAGCATGGCCTGGCATTGGCGAAAACCATCGCCCCAGCCTTCGGCGTACTGCTTGTCCTTGAGATAGCGCGGCACATTTTTGCGAAATTCACCGGTCATTGCCCCGGCCGCCTGGCGGCCACTGGTGCAACCGTCATCAAAACCATCGGCGAACGCCGGTGGATAACCCTTGGCAATCAGATCTTCGTGGGTCGTCTGGCAACCCGCGATCACGATCAACACACCTGCTACCGCCACAAACCGCCACATCTCACGCTCCCGGCCGCTCGACGGCCTATAAGGTAAGTCTAGGAGCGGATTGGTGAGGCGATTGTAGAAGGGCTGTGAAAAATCCATTCAACACCATAAACCTCCTGTAGGAGCGAGCCTGCTCGCGATGGCGGTGTGTCAGTCGACATCATCTTTGGCTGACACACCGCTATCG
>NZ_RWIN01000088.1 GCF_009761815.1 Pseudomonas sp. PB120 | reverse complement strand
AGCCTGCTCGCGATGGCGGACTTTCAGTCACATAAATGCAAAATGTGCCGCCGTCATCGCGAGCAGGCTCGCTCCCACAGGGGATTGTGGTGTGCCGAGAGGTTAGCGCACCAGGCACGGCCGCTTGTTATCGAACGTCCAGCCCGGAATCAAAAACTGCATCGCCACGCTGTCGTCCCGCGCACCCAGTCCCATGCCCTTGTACAACTCATGGGCCTTGGCCAACTGGTCCATGTCCAGTTCAACCCCCAGCCCCGGCGCCTTCGGCACCTGCACGCAACCCTCGACGATTTGCAGCGGGGCTTTGGTCAGGCGTTGGCCGTCCTGCCAGATCCAGTGTGTGTCGATGGCGGTGATGTCGCCCGGCGCGGCGGCCGCGACGTGGGTGAACATCGCCAGGGAAATATCGAAGTGGTTGTTGGAATGCGAGCCCCAGGTCAGGCCCCATTCGTGGCACATCTGCGCCACGCGAACCGAACCCTGCATGGTCCAGAAGTGCGGGTCGGCCAGCGGGATGTCCACCGATTGCAACTGGATCGCATGCCCCATTTCCCGCCAGTCGGTGGCGATCATGTTGGTCGCGGTTTTCAGGCCCGTGGCCCGACGGAATTCAGCCATGACTTCGCGGCCCGAGTAACCGTTTTCTGCACCGCACGGGTCTTCGGCATAGGCGAGGACGTGATGCTGATCCCTGCACAGGCGAATCGCTTCTTTCAGTGACCACGCGCCATTCGGATCAAGGGTGATGCGCGCATCGGGAAAGCGTTCGGCCAGGGCGGTGACGGCTTCAATCTCTTCATCGCCGCTGAGCACGCCGCCCTTGAGTTTGAAGTCCTTGAACCCGTAACGGGCGTGAGCGGCCTCGGCCAGGCGTACCACGGCCTCGGCGGTCATGGCTTTTTCGTGACGCACGCGGAACCAGTCGTTGTCGGCCTCGGGTTCGCTGCGGTAAGCCAGGTCGGTGGCGTGACGATCACCGACATAAAACAGGTAGCCGAGCATTTTCACTTCGTCGCGCTGCTGGCCTTCGCCGAGCAGGGCGGCAACCGGCACGTCCAGGTGCTGACCGAGCAAATCCAGCAGCGCCGCTTCCAGGCCGGTGACCGCGTGAATGGTGATGCGCAGGTCGAACGTCTGCAAACCACGGCCGCCGGCATCGCGGTCGGCGAAGGTCTGGCGCACCTGGTTGAGGATCTTCTGATACGTGCCGATCGGGCTGCCGACCACCAGGCTACGCGCGTCTTCCAGGGTCTGGCGAATGCGCTCGCCACCCGGCACTTCGCCGACGCCGGTGTGGCCGGCGTTGTCCCTGAGGATGACAATGTTGCGCGTGAAAAACGGACCGTGGGCGCCGCTCAGGTTGAGCAGCATGCCGTCGTGACCGGCCACCGGAACCACTTGCATGCTGGTGATGATCGGGGCTTTTGCAGTGTCGTGTGCGTTCATTTTCTTGTCCTTATGGAACAGCGATCAGGCGTGGTGAGGCGATGGTTTGCCCAGCGCAGCGGCCGGTGCGGTTTTCGGTGTGTTGCGTGCGGCGAAGACGATGATCGCGGCAATGATCGACGTGGCAGCCAGGCCGTACAGCCCGCCCTGAATCGAACCGGTGTGTTCTTCCAGCAGGCCGAAGGTGGTCGGCGCGACGAAGCCGCCAAGGTTGCCCACCGAGTTGATCAGCGCGATCACGCCAGCGGCGATCCGTGCATCCAGGTACGCCTGGGGAATCGGCCAGAACAGCGACGAAGCGGATTTGAAACCCAGTGCCGCGAAGCAGATCGCCACGAAGGCGAAGATCGGGCCGCCAGTGGTGGACATGAACATCCCGGCAGCGGCAATCAGCAGGGCGGCGGCGACCCAGGCTTGCTGGTGTTTCCATTTCGCCGAGAGCGAGGCGAAGGCGTACATGCCGACAATCGACAGTAACCACGGGATCGAGTTGAACAGCCCGACCTGAATGTCACTGAGGTCGCCCATTTTCTTGATGATGCTCGGCAACCAGAACGTCGCGGCATAAATGGTCAGCTGAATGAAGAAGTAGATCAGGCAGAACAGGATGATCTGGCGGTCCTTGAGCAGCGTGCCCAGTGACGGTTTGATCGGCGTCGCCGCTTCACGGGCCAGTTGTTCATCGTCGATGGCCTTGACCAGCGCGTCTTGTTCTTCGCGGCTCAGCCATTTGGCGTCGTGGGGTTTGGAGTCGAGCCAGAACCAGACGAATACGCACAGCCCGACGGAGAACATGCCTTCGATGAAGTACATCCATTGCCAGCCGTGCAGGCCGAATCCGCTGATTTGCAGGAGCAGCCCGGACAGCGGGCCGGAAATTAAAGAGGCAACCGCCGAACCGCTGAGGAAGATCGCAATCGCCTTGCCCCGTTCGACGCCGGGCAACCAGCGAGTGAAGTAGTAAATCACCCCGGGGAAGAACCCGGCTTCCGCGACGCCCAACAGAAAACGCAGGATGTAGAAGTGGGTTTCGGTCTGGATAAATGCCATGCCGGCGGCCACCAGGCCCCAGGTCAGCATGATGCGGGTCAGCCAGATTCGCGCGCCGACTTTTTGCAGGAGGATGTTGGACGGGACTTCGAACAGCGCGTAGCCGATGAAGAACAGCCCTGCGCCGAGGCCGTAGGCGGCAGCCCCGATGCCCAGGTCATGTTCCATGTGGGTGCGGACGAAGCCGATGTTCACGCGGTCGATGTAGTTGACGATGAACATGATGACGAACAGCGGCAGAACGTGGCGTTTCACTTTCGAGATGGCGGATTTCAGGGCCGAATCGGCGCCGTCATCCAGACCGGATAGGGATTTATTCACTGCGTTGTCTCCCACTGATTATTTTTATGCGGGGTGTAACGGGTGCTGCGTTGTTGCTAGACATCATACAACTGTGTTTTTTCGATCTGCAAGGGTTAATGTCCAACAAAATGGCGCTTTAAATAGCGTTTGTTATTCGTTTGTTTGGGAGGTGGCCGCCTATCAGAAGGCGTTTTACGCGAGGTTGTTGAGTGTTGTCATACAAGTTAGGGCGCTTTTGTTAAGGATTCCACTCAGTCACAGTGCTACGCTCGCGTTAGCCCCCGCTCCCGGAAAATCACCATGCAAGAAGATTTCGACGACGCGCCCGCCCGCAAGCGCACGCACAACCTGGCCCATGACCTGGTCACCAAACTGACCCAGAGCATCCTGCTCGGCCAGATGCTGCCCGGGGACAAACTGCCGTCCGAGAACGCCATCGTTCTGGAATACGGGGTCAGTCGGACCGTGGTGCGCGAGGCGATCTCGAAGCTGCAGGCGTCGGGGCTGGTGGAAACCCGGCATGGCATCGGTACGTTTGTGATCGAGCGCGCGCCGGAGCAGGGGCTACGCCTGAATGTCGATACCGCGCTGGGGGTGCGCAGTATTCTGGAGTTGCGCCTGGGCCTGGAAACCCAGGCTGCCGCGCTGGCCGCATTGCGCCGCACCGATCAGCAACTGGCGCAGATGCGCGAGGCGCTGGACGACTATCAACGCCTGCTCGCCAACAACGACAGCTGCGTCGAGGCCGACAGGCGCTTTCATCTGCTGATCGCCGAAGCCACCGGCAATGTGTGCTTTACCGACATCATGCAGCACCTGGGTAACGCCATGATTCCCCGAACCCGCCTCAACGCCGTCGAGCGCGGCGCGGCGGATTTGAGCAAGCTGGGGCAGCTGGCCAATCTCGAGCACGAGGCGATCCTCAACGCCATCAAGCGCCAGGACGCCGATGCGGCGCGGGCCGCGATGTGGCTGCACCTGACCAACAGTCGCGACCGGTTTCTGGCGGATCGCGGGTAGCTGTCGGTCTGCTCGATTGCTTCGGGTTTTGTGTGTGCCAGGTTGACCGTGTCATCGTTCATCGCGAGCAGGCTCACTCCCACAGGGGATTGGCGGTGTTCACACGATCAATGTGGGAGCGAGCCTGCTCGCGATTGCGCCCGATGCATCGACACTTATCCGTGATCAGTCACTGGCCAATCGAATCACCACCCGCCGCTCCAGATTCAACGCCAACACACTGACCAGCACCACCATCCCCCCGACAGCAATCATCACCGTCGTCTGTTCGCCCAACGCAAACGACGCGATCGCCATCGCCGTCGGCGGCACCAGGTACAACGTCATCGCTGCCCGGCTCAAATCCACATGCGCCAGCACATAGGCCCAGGCGAGATACGCCAACGCACTGGGAAACACGCCCAGTCCGATCACCGCCAACTGCACCGGCATCGGTGCCTTCATCACCTGGTCCGCCAGGCCGGGAAGAAACACCAGCAGCAACGCCGTGCCCGACCACACCGTGTAACACACCAGCGTCAGGCCGTCGTAACGTCCGGTGTGATGCTTCTGCAGTGCGAAGTAAACACTCCAGGACAGCGCCGCCAACAGGATCAATAAACCGTGGGCGTCGAGACTGCCCAGCCCGTGATCGCCTGCCACCACAATCACCACGCCGATCAACCCCAGAACAACGCAGCCCCAACGCCACAGGCTGACCCGGTTCCTGAAGACGAACCGCGCGAGCAGCGTGCTGAACAGCGGCGTTGATTGCGCCAGTACGCTGGACGCGCCCGCGCTGACGCCTTGTTGGCCGAAATTGATCGACACGTGATGCAGGGCGACCGCAAAGAAACCGAGCGCGAACAGCAGTGGCACATCGCGCAACGCGGGCAGACGAATGCCTTTGAACACGGCGACCACGGCCATGAAGACCGAGGCCAGCAGAAACCGCAGCAACGCGAGGTGAGCCGGATCGTAGGCGCGTAAACCGATGTGGATGCCGGTAGGGGAATACGCCCAGCAAGCGACGACAAATGCCATCGCCAGGATGATGTTGAGGGAGGGTGGGCAGGGCTTCATTTGTCAGGCACCAGTGGGCAGATGCACCGAGTATCAGAACTCAGGTTGCTCACCACAACTGACTTATACTGCGCTAAATATTCACTTTTGGTGATGTATGGAGCTGGCTCAGATTCGCATGTTCAAGACGGTTGCCGAGCTCGGCAGCATCGCCCGGGCCGCCGAGCAATTGCATTGTGTGCCGTCGAACATCACGGCTCGGATCAAGACACTCGAGGTGGAGCTGGGTGTTGCGCTGTTTTTGCGCGAGGGGCGCGGGCTGCGCATCAGTCCTTCGGGGCAGACCTTCCTGACCTACGCCTCGAAAATCCTTGCGCTCACGGCGGAAGCCAAGCGCGCCGTGGACCCGTCCGCCGAGCCGTCCGGCCCGTTGCGCATCGGCGCCATCGAATCCTCGGCCACCGGCCGTTTGCCGCGTTTGCTCGCCAAGTTCCACAAACGCTATCCGGCGGTGGCGCTGGAACTGACCACCGGCACGTGGAGCCAGTTGCTCGATGACACGGCCAGCCACCGGCTCGACGGCGCGATCGTCGCCGTGGACGTCGAGCGCTCGCCCCTTAAACGAACGCCGATGTACCGCGAAGACCTGTTGCTGATTGCCTCGACATCGCTGGGGCCGGTGCGTGGCATCGAGGATTTGCAGGACAAGACCGTCTTCATGTGGCCTCAGGGTTGCCCTTATCGGGCGGCGCTGGAGCATTGGTTGCTGCGCCAGGGGCAGGCGTTGCCGATTGTCAGCCTCGCCAGTTACGGCGCGATTGTCGGTTGCGTGAGTGCGGGGGCGGGGGTTGCGCTGGTGCCGAAAGGGGTTTTCGATCAATACGCCAAAGGCGCGGGGTGCGCGGGGTATGAGTTCCCTGAGCTGTCGGCAGTCGAGAACCTGTTTTACTGGCATGAAAACGCCGGGGTCCACCCGGCGCGAGAGGCGTTTGTGGCGATGTTGCGTGAAGAGTTCGCCTGACGCTTTCCCTCTGTAGGAGCGAGCTTGCTCGCGATGGTCGTTAACGATTACGCGTTTTTACTGGCTAAGCGCGGTGCTCTTGAGTCCATTGCGAGCAAGCTCGCTCCTACAAGTGGGCGCGTGTGTTCAATAGTGCGCCCTCGGCGTTCATCGATCTGGATCTATGCTTGATAAGCAAACGGATGGCACTCGCGCGAACCGTGGCGGACTAAGCATCAGGACGGCTCTTTATTCAAGAGCATGCGCCCCCTGCGGACTGACATGGATCGGACATGAACGAAGAGACGGTACACAACAAATCGCTGGTCATCCTGCTCGGGGTCGTCACCGCTGCGTTCATCTGGATTCTGCTGCCGTTCTACGGTGCGGTGTTCTGGGCGGTGATCCTCGGCATTCTCTTCGCGCCGCTGCAGCGTCGGCTGCAGCTGAAGTTCGGCTGGCAACGCAACGTGACCTCGCTGCTTACCCTGAGTATCTGCCTGGTGATCGCCATCCTGCCGGTGATCATCCTCAGTATCCTGCTCGTGCAAGAGGGGGCCACGCTGTACAAGAGCATCGAAAGCGGCGAGCTCGACATTGCGGGGTACGTGTCCCATTTCAAACACAGCCTGCCGCCGTACTTCCAGCACTTGCTCGATCGGGCCGGGGTCGGTGAACTGAACGGGCTGCGGGAGAAAATCATCAAGAGCGCGGTGACTGGCAACGAATTCATCGCCACCCAGGCTTTCAGTTTCGGCCAGGGCACGTTCGATTTCGTGGTGGGTTTTTTCATCATGCTCTACTTGCTGTTTTTCTTTTTGCGCGACGGCGCCGAACTGGCGCGCAAGGTCCGCGCCGCCGTGCCGCTGGAGGAACACCAGAAACGCCGCTTGCAGCTCAAGTTCAACCGCGTGGTGCGGGCCACGGTGAAGGGCAACCTGCTGGTGGCCATCACGCAAGGCGCGTTGGGCGGTTTGATTTTCTGGTTTCTGGATATTCCGAGCGCGTTGCTCTGGGCGGTGCTGATGGCGTTTCTGTCGCTGTTGCCAGCGGTGGGGGCGGGGATTGTCTGGGGGCCGGTGGCGGCGTTTTTCCTGTTCACCGGCGCGATCTGGCAAGGCGTGGTGCTGGGGTTGTTCGGCGTTTTTGTCATCGGCCTGGTGGACAATGTGCTGCGACCGATCCTGGTGGGCAAGGACACCAAGATGCCGGATTACCTGATCCTCATCTCGACCCTCGGCGGTCTGGCGATCTTCGGCCTCAACGGCTTTGTCATCGGACCCTTGATCGCCGCGCTGTTCATGTCGAGCTGGGCGATCTTCCTCGAAACCAAACCGCGGATTCAGTTGCCTTAGGCGCTGAGTTTCCCGGCGACGATGCGTTGCGACAGTGCTTGGGCATCAGGCAGCGAAGTGAGCGGGCCGCTGATCGGTTCGCCGTCCTGAATCAGGTACCAGCAAACGAGCATTCCCAGTTCTCTGAGAGGGGCGGGAACCGCACTGCCGATAACGGACATGATCTGAACCTGGGACATACGTACCTCCATCAATCTATGGAGCTACATTACGGGCCCGGCGATTTTTCGGACAATCAACGCTTTCGATAGTGGTCATTGATAACAGCGAGGGCAGACGACTGCCTGTCGCTCAATCGACCACCAGGTCCAGCATATGAACCACTTCCTGCTCGTTCAGCAGGCCTTTGCGCACCAGGTTTTCAGCCAGCAGCGAAAGAAATTTGGCGCTGCGATGGCCTTCCAGGTGCTTGAGTTCGGTCAATGCGGTGTACACCTTGCTGGAAGTGCACAGAGCGACATTGCGGTGCGGGTTTTGTGTGGGCATGCGCTCGTCCTTGTTTTTATCGGCTGTTGTTAACGGACAGGTCCAAGCTTGCGGACCTGGCATGACAAAAATATGACCGTTTCCCTGCAGTCGGGCCGGTCAACCCAGTCAATCTTGCCAAGTTGAGCCAAGGGGACTGTCCCGACAGCGACCTTGACGAGGTCTATCCAGACCTCTACCGACAGACGGTCACAAAAAAGCCCCGCTGTTGAGGCGGGGCTGATGAGCTGTTACCAGCGACCATAATGCGGGCCGTAGTAGCCGCGCGGAGGACCGTAGTAGCGGGGCGGGCCGTAGTAAACCGGTGGTGGGGCGACGTACACCGGTTGCTGCACATACACCGGGGCCGGCTGGTAATAAACCGGTGGCGGCTGTTGCACATAAACGGGTTGCGGCTGAGCGTACACCGGTTGCTGGACGTAGACCGGCCGGTTGCTGTTGATAATGGCCGAGCCGACGATGGCTGAACCGACGATCGCGCCGAATACCGCTGGACCTTCCCAACCGCCACCACCGCCATGGGCTTCTGCCTGCCCTGCGACAGCGAGAACACCGATCAGCAAGGCTACTGTGGGGATTTTACGGATCATGATAATTCCTCGGTTCTTCGACCCGGCGCTTGCGTCTGCAATAGACCCAAGGATTGTCGCGGGGATACATCTAAGACAGCGCTTTTCTGAAAATCAGCACGGCCGTTAGGTAAATTTTGTGTAAGGTCTGTACCGGCTTCCTTACCGACCTGTGATGCCTCGCGCAGACAGGCCAATATGATCGAACAGAACCCGATGGATTGGCTAATCCCGTCCATCTGAAAGTGCTATTGAAGGAGATTCACATGCAGATGAACCCCAACAAAGACACCCAGTTGTGCATGTCCCTCTCGGGGCGTCCGGGTAACTTTGGCCTGCGATTTCACAATCATCTGTACGAACAACTGGGCCTGAATTTCTATTACAAGGCGTTCAGCAGCAAAGACCTGACCGGCGCGGTCGGCGGTATTCGCGCGCTGGGGATTCGGGGCTGCGGCGTCTCGATGCCGTTCAAGGAAGCCTGCATCGCGCTGGTCGATGAACTGGACGCGTCCGCGGCGGCCATTCAGTCGATCAATACCATCGTCAACACGGACGGCCACCTCAAGGCGTACAACACCGATTACATCGCCATCGAACAACTGCTCAAGACCCACGAAGTGCCCAAGGACTCGACCTTTGCCTTGCGCGGCAGCGGCGGCATGGCCAAGGCTGTGGCCAGCGCCTTGCGCGATGGTGGCTACACGAATGGTTTGATCATTGCCCGTAACGAACAGACGGGCCGGGCGCTGGCTGAATCCCTGGGCTATCAATGGCAAGCGGAGTTGGGCAGCCAGCGACCGCAGATGCTGATCAACGTCACGCCGATCGGCATGACGGGCGGGCCTGAAGCCGATCAACTCGCGTTCGACGCTGAAGCGATCAAGTCTGCAGACACCGTCTTCGATGTGGTGGCCATTCCCTCGGAAACACCGTTGATCGTGCGCGGTCGCGCCGAAGGCAAACGCGTGATCACCGGCCTTGAGGTCATCGCGATCCAAGCGCTGGAGCAGTTCGTGCTGTACACCGGCGTACGCCCGACGGATGAGCAGTTTCACCAAGCCGTCGAGTTTGCCCGGAGCTAGCCATCGCATCCGCCTTGTAGCATCAGCCTCGCAGGCTCGGCAGCTGCTACAGGGCGGACGTACATCGGGCGGATGCATCCGTGCAGACGATTTGAGTTATTCGAGGCGCGCCAACCGTTCTTCCAGTGCCGCTATGCGTGCCTCGAGCTCTTCGATTCGTTCAACCGAAACACCGCCACCACCGCGCTCCACCGGATTTTGCCGGGCAGCGAGGATCACTTCGATATCCGCCGGGTCACCCAAAGCGTGCATGTAGCGGTCTTCGCGCTGGCCTGCCTGACGCGGAATCAGCAGCGCCAGGCCGCGCGCGATCAGGCGTTCCAGTTGATGCACCACCTGCTCCGCGTCTTCAAACTCATGCATGCGCCCGCTTCGGGTCAACAGTTCGTTGACGGTCTGCGGGCCTCGCAGAAATAGCAGCCCGGTCAGAATCACCTGTGCCGGCACCAATTCCAGCGCCTTATCGACCTTGTGCTCCCAGCGATCCGCACGGCTGCCCATCACCAATTTGGTAAAGCCGTGGCCCTCAAGGGCGCGCAAGCTCTGGCCGACCTGGCCCTGGGTCAGGTTCATCACCGGTTCGCGGCTGGTTTTCTGGTTGCAGGCAATCACCAGGGCGTTGAGGGTCAACGGATAGGTTTCCGGGCTGGTGGCCTGTTTCTCGATCAGCGAGCCCAGGATGCGGATTTCCGTGCTGTTGAGTCGTGGCTCGTCGAAGGTCGTCTCTTGCTCAGTGGTCACAGTGTCTGGAACCTCGCTAACGGTGGGTAATGATGTTCTTGGCTAATAAGACCTCGTAGTGGGAGGTTAGTCGAGCATTGCTGGCGTGCAGGCCTGCATTTTTCGTGGATCGGGCCGGCCGATGCCCAAGGCCGTCTCGGTGGCCCGGCGCTGCGGCAGCTGAAAAAGACCGGTCGCGAGGGGGGCGGGCATGGCTATAATCGGTCGACGTTTCCCTCCTGTCACCACACGAGACTGCCATGACCATTTCCCTGTACGACGCTTCCGTCCCTGTTTTCAAGCAAATGCTCACCGCCCTGAGCGATGTATTGAACAAGGCCGAAGCCCACGCGACAGCCAAGAACATTGACCCGAATGCGTTCCTGCAAGCCCGCCTGTACCCGGACATGTTCCCCCTGGTGCGTCAGGTGCAGATCGCCGTCGATTTCGCCAAAGGCGTTTCCGCGCGTCTGGCTGAAGTCGAACTGCCGAAGTACGACGACAGCGAAACCACCTTCGCCGACCTGCAAGCGCTGCTGAGCAAGGTTCTGGCCTTCATCGGCGAGATCAAGCCAGAGCAGATCAATGGCAAGGAAGGCATCGAGATCATCACCCGTCAGGGCACGCCGAAAGAGAAGCGCTTCACCGGCCAGGCTTACCTGCTGAGCTACGGCCTGCCGCAGTTCTTCTTCCATGTCACCACCGCTTACGCACTGCTGCGTCACAACGGCGTTGAAGTGGGCAAGCGCGATTACATGGGCGCGTTCTAAACCGTCCGCGTACAAACAAGCCCCCGCAGCCTCAGGTTGCGGGGGCTTTTTAATTTCTAAACACCGCGATCCCTGTAGGAGCGAGCTTGCTCGCGATGGTCGTTAACGATAACGCGTGTTTGCTGACTAAACGCAGCGTGCTTGAGTCCATCGTCGGAACGCCGCCCGGAGCAAGCTCGCTCCTACAGGGGCAGGTTCGTGCAACTTTGATCGGACACACTCTGTTAAGATTCGCCTTCCTCATTTTCAGGTATGCCAGTGGGCCTTCGGGCTGTCGCTGGTGTTGTCGTTTTCCGGAGTTTGCATGCTGTTTCCCATCCTTCTGTTGTCCGCCGCCGGTTTCACGGTGCTGACCACGGAATTCATCATCGTCGGCCTGTTGCCGGCCATCGCTCGAGACCTTGAGGTCAGCATTCCCCAGGCGGGTTTGCTGGTGACGCTGTTCGCGTTCACCGTCGCCGCATTCGGCCCATTTCTGACGGCGTACTTCGCCAGGTTTGAGCGGCGCAAGTTGTTCGTCTCGGTGCTGATCATGTTCGGTCTGGCCAATACCCTGGCGGCACTGGCGCCGAACATCTGGGTGATGGCGCTGGCCCGGCTGATTCCGGCACTGGGCCTGACGGTGTTCTGGGCGCTGGCCAGCGAGACGGCGGTGAGCATCGTCGGACCTGACTTCGCCGGACGGGCCGTGGCCAAGATCGGGTTCGGGATCGTCTGCGCCACGGTGTTCGGTATTCCGGTGGGCACGCTGATTTCCGATGCGTTCGGCTGGCGCAGTGCCTTCGGCCTCCTGGCGGTCATCGCGTTCGCCAAGGCCTTGCTGCTGTTCATCTACCTGCCGAAAACCGATCTGCACCTGCGCCAGGTGAGTTTCCGCTCGCAGTTCAAGATCCTGCGCAGCCCGTTGATGCTCGGCCATGTGCTGCTGTCGATTATTGTCTTCAGCGGCATGTTCACGGCCTACACCTACCTCGCCGACATCCTCGAGCGCCTGGCCGGTTTCAACGGCACGGTGGTCGGCTGGTGCCTGATGGGCTTTGGCGCCGTGGGATTGATCGGCAACTCGTTGGGCGGTCGCGCGGTGGACCGTCATCCGCTGATCGCTTCGATGATGTTCTGCGCATTCATGATTGCAGGCCTGGTGGCGTTGGTGCCGAACATTCATTCGCCTTTCGGCCTGGCGGCGGCCATGGCCATCTGGGGTGTGACTCAGGCGGCGTTGTTCCTGGTCAGTCATGTGCGCTTGATGAAAGCCGCACCTGAAGCCCCGGCCTTCGCTGCGTCGCTGAACATCTCCGGGGGCAATCTCGGGATCGGGCTGGGTGCGCTGATCGGCGGACGGGTCATCGACTCCGTTGGCTTGCAAGGGCTGGGTTTCGCGGCAGCCGCGTTCATCCTGGTTTCGATCCTTTTGGCCATGGCCTTGATGACGTTCAAGCCGCGCGAAATCTGCGCCTGAGCGTCATTTAGATCTCGGTAAACAACTCGCGCCGGGCACCTTCGGTAATGGCGACAATGCCGGGGTGCTTGACCTTGCGTTCTACCGAAATGGCGTAGAACGACTCGGTCACCGCGTCGGTCTGGCCGATCAGCTCAACGCCGTATTGGCGTTTTACTTCGTCGGCGATCACGCTCGGGCCGATGAAGATCCCGCTCCCCGATTGGCCGAAGGCCTGCATCAACGCGCTGTCGTCGAACTCACCGACGATTCGCGGTTGAATCTGCTGTTCGGCAAACCAACGCTGCAAGCGACTGCGCACCACGGTTTCCGGCCCCGGAATCAGCAGCGGCGCGCCATGCAGGCTGCGAGGGAAATCCTGGCCATATTGCGTCGCCAGTTCAGCGGTGGCGAAGAAGCTGATCCCGCATTCCCCGAGTTTTTGGCTGTAGCCCTTGATGTCCAGGTGCGACGGCATCGGGCTGTCGGAAATCACCAGGTCCAGGCGCTGGATGGCCAGGTCGGCGAGCAGGCGTTCCAGTTTGTCTTCGCGACAGCTGATCCGCAGCGGCTCGCTCAGCTCCATGGTCGGCGCGATCAGGCGATGGACGATGGATTTTGGCACCACATCCGCCACCCCCACCCGAAACAGAATCTGCTGTTCATTGGGCTGCGCGCGCAGCATCAATTCCAGTTCGCCCCCTAGCTGAAACATTTGCTCGGCGAAAGGCAGTGCCTGGCGGCCGGCTTCGGTCAGTTCCAGTTGCCGGCCTACCCGGCGAAACAACTCGATTCCGTAGGTCTGTTCGAGCAGCGAAATCTGCCCGCTGATGGTCTGTGGCGTCAGGTTCAGCTGCTCGCAGGCGCGCACGATGCTGCCCGTCTTGGCGACCACCCAGAAATAATGCAGTTGCCGATAGTTGAGCATGACGACCTACAGTTCGTAAAAATCGAAGTATAACCGGTAAAAATACGAATTTTCCTGAACTGTTTGTCTCCCTAGAATGCCTCGCTATCAACGGGCCATTGTTTCGGTCCGTTCTGATCTATCGAGGAAAGCATCATGAAGCTTAAAACCACGGCCCTGCTGATTGTGTCTTTACTGGTACTGGCCGGTTGTGACCAGGCCGAGAAAAGCGCCCAACAATTGATGGGCAAGGCTGCCGAAACCGCCAAGCAAGCCATCGATGACACCCACAAAGCCGCCGAGCAAGCGCTGAGCGATGCCACCAGCGGCTTGATCAGCAAGAAAGAACAACCGGTCAAAGAGGCGGATAAACCCGACTCTTCGTCCCAGGAAATCTAAACCGTCTTAAACCGAGTCAGGACTGACCCATGGAATACCTTTTAGAACTGGTTGCAAGCCCCACCGCCTGGGTCGCCCTGGCCACGTTGATCGTGATGGAAATCGTGCTCGGCATCGATAACCTGATCTTTATCTCGATCCTGACCAACAAGCTGCCAGAGCAGCACCGGCAGAAGGCGCGGCGCATCGGTATCGGCATGGCGCTGATTCTGCGTCTGGCGTTGCTGAGCACCATCGCGTTTATCGTTAAGTTGACGGAGCCGGTGATCGACATCCTCGGCCAGGCGTTCTCCTGGAAGGACATGATCCTGATCGCCGGTGGCCTGTTCCTGTTGTGGAAGGCAACCACAGAGATCCATCACAGCATGGACCCGGCGCCAGAAGATCCAGCCTCGAAGACGTCGACGGTGACCCTGGGTTTCGCCGCCGCGATCGGGCAGATCCTGATGCTGGACATGGTGTTCTCCATCGACAGCATCATTACCGCCGTCGGCATGACCGAGCATTTGCCGATCATGATCATCGCGGTAGTGGTGTCGGTGCTGGTGATGTTGCTGGCGGCTGACCCGCTGGCCAAGTTCATCAACGACAACCCGACGGTTGTCATGCTGGCCCTGGGCTTCCTGATCATGATCGGCATGACGCTGATTGCAGAAGGCTTCGGCGCCCACGTACCGAAAGGCTATGTGTATGCGGCCATGGCGTTCTCGGCAACGATCGAGGGCTTGAACATGATGTCGCGACGGGCCAGGCAGAAGCGCATCAGCGCTGAGGCGTAATCCGCGATAAACAAAACGGCCGCCTGCGCTCGAAAGAGCCCAGGCGGCCGTTTTTGTTTGTGGTGTTTAAACAATCAGTGCGCGGTCACGGGACGTGCGGCTGTTTCGGCTTTCGGCGCCTCGGTCGATTGGGCGGGGTGGTGATGGTGCCGGCGCGCAATCCGCAGGACGCCCCACAACATGGCGGCGGCAACGGCCAACCAGCTGAAAATCAACATTGCAATGGTCATCGTCAGGCTCATCTGTGCCTCCTCTTTGCCCTGCTGCGGGCGCACACGCTTGCTAGTGACAGTCTAGTCGCTGATGTATTTCAGGCTATTGACCAAAGGTCGCGTGACACCAACCACTTCGCTCTATCGGAGGCAATCAACTACCGGTTAAGGCTATACCGGCGGCGCGCGGCATCCTATGATCGACAGCCAAGCCGGGAGCGCGGATGCCTGGCGTCTGAACAGAGAGTGATGATGGTGCGGCTATTTTCTCGAATTCTATCGGCGGGGCTGATTGTGGGCTGTGTCGCAGGTCTGGCGGGTTGCGCGGGAAGCGTGGCGCCGGAGATCAAGCGCCTGCCGGAGCGTGTCGAACTCAGTGGACGGTTCTATCGGGGCGTGGCCAATCAGAGTGGGCCGCAAGTGCTGGCCAGCATGTTGTCCCAGCAAGGCGTGGTGATTACGCCGGGCTTGCTCGACAAACCCCTGCATTTGCCCGGTGCCGAAGCGCAATTGCAGCAGAACATGCAAAACCTCGCCCGCGAGTACGGCATGGTGGTTTATCCCCTTGACAGTAATCTGCCGGCGTTGTTGACCCAGGTCGCAGCCGGTTATCCGGTGATGGTGCGCTTCACTGAGGGTTCGGCGTTCTGGACTGAGCCCCGTTATGCCATTCTCGCCGGCTACAACCGCAATAAGCAGACCGTGTTGTTGCGCTCCGGAATGGACCGCCAAAACCTGATGAGCTTCAGTTCCTTTGAATCGGCGTTCAAGGATGCCGGTGGCTGGGCTGTGCTGATCCAGAGACCGAACCAGATTCCAGCGAACGTCGATCAGCAGCGCTGGCTGAAAGCGGCGAGCGATCTGGGGCAGGCAGGGCAGGAGCAGGCGGCCGCGCGGGCCAGGCAGGCGCTGACAGCCCAGTAGGTTCCGTTCGTCATCTGCACGGCACTGCCACCCTCCGTTGACCTCTTACGGATAAGGCCCGCAAGTCCGCGGGTCAGTATCCAGGAGGCGCCCATGGCACATTCCACGTCACCCACAGGTCCGCACTCGTCCGAGCATTCTTCGGGCAATGAATTGGGTTTTGACCCCGATTCGCCGGATCTCGCCGACCCTCAGGTGGACCCCATCGGACCTGCCAAGGCACCCCGGGATGTAAAACCAGGCGAGGAGGGCAAGGCGCCGGCGAAGCCTTACGACCCGCTTGCCGATCTGAAACCCTAGATCTCACAGAGGTGCGTATGTCTACCGATTCGAGTTTCGACGACAAACGTCCGGACAGCGTTCCGACAACCCCGGAGGAGGGCGTTGATCCGGTGATGGATCCGAACGATCCGTTAAGGGATCCGCTGGCGCGTCCGATGGGGGTGCCAACGGAACATCCCCAGCGCACCAGAGATCCGAGTGCCGGTGACGGCATTCCGGATGACGATCAGATGCCGCTGCCCAATGATTAGTAAAACTGTAGGAGCGAGCTTGCTCCGGGCGGCGTTCCGACGATGGTCGCTAACGATAACGCGGGATTACTGTTTGACCCCGGCGCTCTTAGCCCATCGCAAGCAAGCTCGCTCCTACAAGATAATTACTTCGAGGCCTCGACCACACCGCTTTGACGATGCTTGAGGTTCTTCTCCGATTTGTACTGCAAGGCTACCGACGGCACGTCTGCGCCTTTGCCGGTTTCGACCCAATTGCGAATCCGTGTGGCATCGGCAAAGTGGGTGTACTTGCCGAACGCATCGAGGATCACCAGCGCCACTGGGCGATTGCCCATGCTGGTCACCAATACCAGGCAGTGGCCGGCTTCGTTGGTAAAACCGGTTTTCGTGATTTTGATGTCCCAGTTTGGCTTGCCGATCAAATGGTCGGTGTTGCGGAAACCCAGGCTGTAGTTAGGTTTGCGGAACGACACGGTTTTTTCTTTGGTGGTGCTCAGCTCGGTCAGGATCGGGTACTTGTGCGCGGCGATCAGCAGTTTGCTCAGGTCGCGTGCCGTCGACACGTTACGCGGCGAAAGGCCGGTCGGTTCGACGTAGTGGGTGCTGGTCATGCCCAGCGCTTTGGCCTTGGCGTTCATTGCGGCGATGAAGGCCACGTAGCCGCCCGGATAGTGGTGCGCCAGGCTGGCGGCCGCACGGTTTTCCGAGGACATCAGGGCAATCAGCAGCATTTCCCGACGGGGCATTTCGCTGTTGAGTTTGACCCGGGAAAACACACCCTTCATTTCCGGCGTGTCACTGATGTTGATGGAGATGTATTCATCCATGTTCTGTTTGGCTTCAACCACAACCAGCGCCGTCATCAGTTTGCTGACAGACGCGATCGGCACAACCACATCCGGGTTGCTGGCGTAGATGACTTTGTTGGTCTGCAGATCCATCAGCAAAGCGCTGCCGGAAGCGATCTTCAAATGTGTCGTATCGCGTGGTGCCCCGGTGGTATCAGCGGCGTTGACCGCTGGCGTGATGAACGTCCCTGTAAATGCAAAAAATAGGCTCAGGATGGAAAGACGGATTTTCACGCTGGCAGACTCATAAGGTGTGGATTAGCCGTTTTGTAACGGGCTGTTTCTTAAAAACCGACGCATTCTAGGAGTATGGCTGAAGAACTGTCGATAGTTGTTCAATGAACAGGTGAAAGTCCTTGAAAACCCCTACAAAACAGCAGGTTTCCGGCGAATGGTCGTGTTATTTCTCCGGGCAAAAAGAACCCCGCCATTGGCGGGGTCTTTTTGTTCGTCGCTGACGTCGCCGCGTGAACTCAGCTGTGCAGTGTTTCCGCTGCGTACAGCGTGTTTTCCAAAAGGCAGGCGCGGGTCATCGGACCAACGCCACCCGGTACGGGGGTGATCCAGCTGGCGCGGGGCAGGGCGGTTTCGTAGATCACGTCACCGACCAGCTTGCCGTCTTCCTGGCGGTTGATGCCGACGTCGATCACGATCGCGCCTTCCTTGATCCACTCACCCTTGACCAGCCCCGGCTTGCCGGCGGCTACGACCACCAGGTCGGCACGGCCGACGTGGCCGGCCAGATCCTTGGTGAAACGGTGGGTGACGGTCACGGTGCAACCGGCCAGCAGCAATTCCATCGCCATCGGGCGGCCGACGATGTTGGACGCGCCAACGATCACGGCGTCCATCCCGTAAAGATCGGCACCGGTGCTTTCCAGCAGCGCCATGATCCCTTTGGGTGTGCATGGGCGCAGCAGCGGAATACGCTGGGCCAGGCGACCGACGTTATAAGGGTGGAAGCCGTCAACGTCTTTGTCCGGACGAATGCGCTCCAGTAGTTTGGAGGCGTCCAGGTGTTCAGGCAGCGGCAGCTGAAGCAGAACGCCGTCGATTGCCGGGTCGTCGTTCAGGCGATCGATCAGATCGGCCAGCGCTTCTTGAGTGGTTTCGGAAGGCAGGTCATAGGCTTGGGAAAGGAAGCCGACCTCTTCACAGTCTTTACGCTTGTGCGAGACATAAACCTGAGAGGCAGGATCGCTGCCGACCAGGATCACCGCGAGACCGGGCGTGCGCAGGCCTTGCTGGCGACGCTCGGTGACGCGTTTGGCGATCTGCTGGCGCAGGCTGGCGGCGATCGATTTGCCGTCGATTAGTTGTGCAGTCATTGCGCGTGATTAACCATCGAGAGGGGAAAAAAAGAGAACGCATTCTCGCATGTCATGCGGTGAGGGCAAAGGCGCTTGGTCTGCAAATTCCTCTAACCCCTTTAATTAAATGAATTTTTTTTAAAAAGGATTTGACGCCCTTTGGGGCGGTCTATACTATTCGTCGCACTTGTCGGGCACAGCCTAGCACTGGTTAAGAAGGTCGAGCAGAGTTACGGTTCTGCAAGGCTGGAAAGCACTTAGTTTGTAGTCGTCCAAGAGTACAGATTAACAAGGCGCCCGTAGCTCAGCTGGATAGAGCATCCGCCTTCTAAGCGGATGGTCGCAGGTTCGAGTCCTGCCGGGTGCGCCATTTAGGCAGCTTTGGCACAAGTAGCGCGATATGGTGGGCGTAGCTCAGTTGGTAGAGCACGGGATTGTGACTCCCGTTGTCGAGGGTTCGATCCCCTTCGTCCACCCCATATTTCAAAAGGCGCCAGATTAACAGTCTGGCGCCTTTGCTTTAACAGCTTCGAATCGCGGATGTGGTGGAATTGGTAGACACACTGGATTTAGGTTCCAGCGCCGCGAGGCGTAAGAGTTCGAGTCTCTTCATCCGCACCAAATAATGCTTCGCCCATGCCGTCTGGCATGAGTGGGGCTCTACAAAGAAGCTGTTTGGCTTCCTTGTTGCGCAATATGGTGGGCGTAGCTCAGTTGGTAGAGCACGGGATTGTGACTCCCGTTGTCGAGGGTTCGATCCCCTTCGTCCACCCCATATTCCGAAAGGCGCCAGATTTAACAGTCTGGCGCCTTTTTTGTTTTAGTGGTTAGCGTTTAGCGGCTGCAGGTTCTGGGTCGCAGGAGCAGGGCGTTTCGTCGTATTTATGTTTCTCGATGATGCTGCACTGCCCGCCGGCCTTGCTCGCGAGATCGGCTGTCAGGGAGATGAATGACAACCGCTTCTATATATAGAAGGGTTGGCGCAGAGCCCTGGCGTGATTGGCTGTATTTGCCACCGGAGCGAGATGCTTTCATGCATTCGCACCTATAAATTGCCTGCTGCGTTTTTACCCGTTTTCAGTAGGGTGACTTCTTGAGTTTGACCCACTAGAATGCATGCCCTTGATTCTGGGGTCGGAAACGGCCGGCTAACGTCTGTGCAACGAGGAATATCCATGCAAGTTTCTGTTGAAAATACTTCTGCTCTTGAGCGCCGCATGAGCATCACCGTGCCGGCTGAGCGCATCGAGACTCAGGTCAACAAGCGTCTGCAGCAGACTGCCCAAAAGGCCAAGATTGCTGGCTTCCGTCCAGGCAAAGTGCCGATGAGCGAAATCAAGCGCCGCTTTGGTGCTGATGCGCGTCAGGAAGCTGTAGGCGACGTGATCCAGTCCTCTTTCTACGAAGCTGTGGTTGAGCAGAAGCTGAACCCGGCTGGCGCTCCTTCGATCGAGCCAAAATCCCTGGAAGCTGGCAAAGACCTGGAATACGTCGCGATTTTCGAAGTGTTCCCTGAGTTCACCGTTGCCGGTTTCGAAGGCATCGCTGTCGAGCGCCTGAGCGCCGACGTGGCTGACGCCGATCTGGACAAGATGCTGGACGTGCTGCGCAAGCAGAACACCCGTTTCGAAGTGACCGATCGCGCCGCTCAGAACGAAGACCAGCTGAACATCGATTTCGTCGGCAAGGTCGACGGTGAAGTGTTCGCTGGCGGTTCCGCCAAAGGTACTCAGCTGGTTCTGGGTTCCGGCCGCATGATCCCTGGCTTCGAAGACGGTCTGGTTGGCGCTAAAGCCGGCGAAGAGCGCGTTCTGAACCTGACCTTCCCAGAGGACTATCAGAACCTCGACCTGGCCGGCAAGACTGCTGAGTTCACCGTCACCGTGAACACTGTTTCCGAGCCAAAACTGCCAGAACTGAACGAAGAGTTCTTCGCTCAATTCGGCATCAAGGAAACCGGTCTGGAAGGCTTCCGCACCGAAGTTCGCAAGAACATGGAGCGCGAGCTGCGTCAGGCAATCAAATCCAAGGTCAAGAATCAGGTAATGGACGGTCTGCTGGCCACCAACCCGATCGAAGTGCCAAAGGCTCTGCTGTCCAACGAAGTTGACCGTCTGCGCGTGCAGGCTGTTCAGCAGTTCGGTGGCAACATCAAGCCTGACCAACTGCCGGCCGAGCTGTTCGAAGAACAAGCCAAGCGTCGCGTTGTGCTGGGTCTGATCGTGGCTGAAGTGGTCAAGCAATTCGACCTCAAGCCTGACGAATCCCGCGTTCGTGAAATGATTCAGGAAATGGCTTCGGCCTACCAAGAGCCTGAGCAGGTTGTGTCCTGGTACTACAAGAACGACCAGCAACTGAACGAAGTCCGTTCGGTTGTGCTGGAAGAACAAGTTGTGGATACTGTTCTGCAGAAGGCTAACGTGACCGACAAATCGGTCTCTTACGAAGAAGCAGTCAAGCCGGTAGAAGCTCCACAAGCCGACTGATCGTTTTTGCGGTAAGAAGAACACACCATAAGCCAGCCTTCGTGCTGGCTTATGCGTATTCAAGACATAACTATTTGGGAGTGACTGCAGAGCATGTTCCGTAATTCGTATATTCAGCAGAACTCTGATATCCAGGCCGCAGGCGGCCTGGTCCCGATGGTTGTCGAGCAGTCCGCTCGTGGCGAGCGCGCCTACGACATTTACTCGCGTCTTCTGAAAGAGCGAGTGATCTTTCTGGTGGGTCCTGTAGAAGACTACATGGCCAACCTGATCTGTGCGCAGCTGCTGTTCCTTGAAGCGGAAAACCCGGACAAGGACATCCATCTCTATATCAACTCCCCGGGCGGTTCGGTGACAGCGGGCATGTCGATCTACGACACCATGCAGTTCATCAAGCCAAACGTCTCGACCACCTGCATCGGTCAGGCTTGCAGCATGGGCGCGTTTTTGCTGACGGCTGGCGCCCCTGGCAAGCGTTTCTGCCTGCCGAACTCGCGTGTGATGATTCACCAGCCACTGGGCGGTTTCCAGGGGCAGGCGTCGGATATCGAAATCCATGCCAAGGAAATCCTGTTCATCCGTGAGCGTCTCAACACGCTGATGGCCAAGCATAGCGGGCGTACACTCGAAGAAATCGAGCGTGACACCAACCGCGACAATTTCATGAGCGCAGAAGCTGCTCGTGAATATGGGTTGATCGACGAAGTGATCACCCAGCGCCCCGCTTAAAATAAGCAGCTCAAAATAAGGTGGGTCAGCGGGTCTGATCACCAGCGGGCTTGAAAAAGCCCGCAATAGCCTTCATCTTGTGTTGCAAGCCTATCGGATTTGGATCGAACGAATGACTGACACCCGCAACGGCGAGGACAACGGCAAGCTGCTCTATTGCTCCTTCTGTGGCAAAAGCCAGCATGAAGTGCGCAAATTGATTGCCGGCCCCTCGGTCTTTATCTGCGACGAGTGCGTCGACCTGTGCAATGACATCATCCGTGAGGAGGTGCAGGAAGCCCAGGCCGAAAGCAGCGCGCATAAATTGCCTTCGCCTAAAGAAATCAGCGGCATCCTTGATCAATACGTCATTGGTCAGGAACGTGCCAAAAAGGTTCTGGCCGTAGCGGTGTACAACCACTACAAGCGCCTGAACCAGCGTGACAAAAAGAATGACGACGTCGAACTCGGCAAGAGCAACATCTTGCTGATCGGCCCGACAGGCTCGGGTAAAACCCTGCTTGCCGAAACACTGGCCCGTTTGCTGAACGTTCCGTTCACCATCGCCGACGCAACCACCCTCACCGAGGCGGGTTACGTAGGTGAAGATGTCGAGAACATCATTCAGAAGCTGCTGCAGAAGTGCGATTACGACGTGGAAAAAGCCCAGATGGGCATTGTCTACATCGATGAGATCGACAAGATCTCGCGCAAGTCTGACAACCCGTCGATCACCCGGGACGTTTCCGGTGAAGGCGTGCAGCAGGCCCTGCTCAAGTTGATCGAAGGCACGGTCGCTTCCGTTCCGCCTCAAGGTGGTCGCAAGCATCCGCAGCAGGAATTCCTTCAGGTCGACACCCGTAACATCCTGTTCATCTGCGGTGGTGCGTTCTCCGGTCTGGAAAAGGTTATTCAAAACCGTTCCACCAAGGGCGGCATCGGTTTCAACGCGGAAGTGCGCAGCAAGGAAGAAGGCAAGAAAGTCGGTGAGTCCCTGCGTGAAGTCGAGCCTGACGATCTGGTCAAGTTCGGTCTGATCCCGGAATTCGTCGGTCGTCTGCCGGTCCTGGCTACGCTGGACGAGCTCGACGAGGCTGCTCTGATGCAGATTCTCACCGAGCCGAAAAATGCTCTGACCAAACAGTATGCCAAGCTGTTCGAGATGGAAGGCGTTGACTTGGAGTTCCGGGCTGATGCGCTGAAATCGGTCGCCAAGCGTGCCCTGGAACGTAAAACCGGTGCTCGTGGTCTGCGTTCGATTCTCGAAGGTGTATTGCTCGACACTATGTATGAAATCCCCTCGCAGTCCGAGGTGAGTAAAGTAGTGATCGATGAAAGCGTTATAGAAGGCAAGTCCAAGCCACTGTATATCTACGAAAACAGTGAGCCGGCTGCCAAGGCCGCGCCAGACGCTTAAGCGTCACGCTGCTGGAATAAAGAAGGGGCCTTCGGGCCCCTTTTCTTTTAAAGCGTTTTTAACGCCCTCTTTGCGCTTGTTTTTTTTGAAAGCAGCCCCCATCTTGGTTTCAAGCTTACTTCCATCTGTTTACGGCCTTATGGCCGCCGTAGAGGCGAAATCATGAAGACAACCATCGAATTGCCTCTCCTGCCATTGCGTGATGTTGTGGTTTATCCGCACATGGTTATCCCGCTGTTCGTGGGGCGCGAGAAGTCCATCGAAGCCCTCGAGGCCGCGATGACGGGCGACAAGCAGATCCTTCTGCTGGCTCAGAGAAACCCTGCTGACGACGATCCCGGTGAAGATGCACTCTATCGCGTAGGTACCATTGCTACTGTCCTGCAACTGCTCAAGCTGCCGGATGGCACGGTCAAGGTTTTGGTCGAAGGTGAGCAGCGGGGCGCCGTGGAGCGCTTCAGCGAAGTGGACGGCCACTGCCGTGCCGAAGTCTCGTTGATTGACGAAGTCGACGCGCCTGAACGTGAGTCGGAAGTGTTTGTTCGCAGCCTGCTGGCTCAGTTCGAACAATATGTGCAGCTGGGCAAGAAAGTCCCGGCTGAAGTCCTGTCGTCGCTCAACAGCATCGACGAGCCAGGTCGCCTGGTCGACACCATGGCCGCGCACATGGCCCTGAAGATTGAGCAGAAGCAGGAAATCCTCGAAATCATCGATTTGTCGGCCCGGGTCGAGCACGTCCTGGCGTTGCTGGATGCCGAGATCGATCTGCTGCAAGTCGAAAAACGCATTCGCGGTCGCGTCAAAAAACAAATGGAGCGCAGTCAGCGCGAGTACTACCTGAATGAGCAGATGAAGGCCATTCAGAAAGAGCTCGGTGACAGCGACGAAGGCCACAACGAAATCGAAGAGCTGAAAAAGCGCATCGATGCCGCCGGTCTGCCGAAAGACGCCCTGGCAAAAGCCCAAGGCGAACTGAACAAGCTCAAGCAAATGTCGCCAATGTCCGCGGAAGCCACCGTGGTGCGTTCGTACATCGACTGGCTGGTTCAGGTGCCGTGGAAGGCTCAGAGCAAAGTGCGCCTGGACCTGGCCCGTGCCGAAGACATTCTCGACGCCGACCACTATGGTCTGGAAGAAGTCAAAGAGCGGATCCTCGAATACCTCGCCGTGCAAAAGCGCGTGAAGAAGATTCGTGGTCCGGTGTTGTGCCTGGTCGGTCCTCCGGGCGTGGGTAAAACCTCCCTGGCGGAGTCGATTGCTCACGCTACCAACCGCAAATTCGTGCGCATGGCCCTCGGTGGCGTACGTGATGAAGCGGAGATTCGTGGTCATCGCCGGACTTATATCGGTTCGATGCCAGGAAGATTGATTCAAAAGATGACAAAAGTGGGCGTGCGCAACCCGCTGTTCCTGCTCGATGAAATCGACAAAATGGGCAGCGACATGCGTGGCGATCCGGCGTCGGCGTTGCTGGAAGTGCTCGACCCCGAGCAGAACCACAACTTCAACGATCACTATCTGGAAGTCGACTACGACCTGTCCGATGTGATGTTCCTGTGCACCTCGAACTCCATGAACATTCCGCCGGCGCTGCTGGACCGGATGGAAGTGATTCGTCTGCCGGGCTACACCGAAGACGAGAAGATCAACATCGCCGTCAAATACCTTTCGCCGAAGCAGATTACGGCGAATGGTCTGAAGAAAGGCGAGCTGGAATTCGACGCCGACGCCATCCGCGACATCATCCGCTACTACACCCGCGAAGCCGGTGTGCGTGGGCTTGAGCGCCAGATTGCCAAGGTTTGCCGCAAGGCCGTCAAAGAGCATGCACTGGAAAAACGCTTCGCGGTGAAGGTCACGGCCGACATGCTGGAGCACTTCCTGGGCGTGCGGAAATTCCGCTACGGCCTGGCTGAATCGCAGGATCAGATCGGTCAGGTAACTGGCCTGGCGTGGACTCAGGTGGGCGGCGAATTGCTGACCATCGAGGCCGCTGTCGTTCCGGGTAAAGGGCAACTGATCAAGACCGGTTCGCTGGGTGACGTGATGGTCGAGTCGATCACTGCCGCGCTGACCGTTGTGCGCAGCCGTGCGAAGAGCCTGGGCATTCCCCTGGACTTCCACGAGAAGCGCGACACGCACATCCACATGCCGGAAGGGGCGACCCCGAAGGACGGCCCTAGCGCCGGTGTAGGCATGTGCACGGCGCTGGTGTCGGCATTGACCGGCATCCCGGTGCGCGCGGATGTCGCCATGACGGGCGAAATCACATTGCGTGGTCAGGTACTGGCGATTGGCGGTCTAAAGGAAAAACTGCTCGCTGCTCACCGCGGCGGTATCAAGACCGTGATCATTCCTGAAGAGAACGTACGCGATCTGAAGGAAATTCCGGACAATATCAAGCAAGATCTGCAGATTAAACCGGTTAAATGGATTGACGAGGTCCTGCAAATTGCGCTGCAATACGCGCCGGAGCCCTTGCCTGATGTGGCTCCTGAGATAGTTGCAAAGGATGAAAAACGCGAGTCTGACTCTAAGGAAAGAATTAGCACGCATTAGTTCGCATTTGCCTGAGGGGCTTTCTTGACAGCTTTTTAGAGCCCTTGTTATAAAGCGGCTCTTCAATAGTGTCTGTAGGCCATTCAGCACTCGTTTTTGCTTTCACCAAAAAACTTAGAATCATACTCAAAATAGATATAAGGGGACTTAGAGTGAACAAGTCGGAACTGATTGATGCTATCGCTGCATCCGCTGATATCCCGAAAGCTGCTGCTGGCCGTGCGCTGGACGCTGTAATCGAATCCGTCACTGGCGCTCTCAAGGCTGGCGACTCTGTTGTTCTGGTGGGTTTCGGTACTTTCTCCGTTACCGATCGTCCAGCTCGCATTGGTCGTAACCCACAGACCGGTAAGACGCTGGAAATCGCAGCAGCCAAAAAACCAGGTTTCAAAGCCGGTAAAGCACTGAAAGAAGCTGTCAACTAAGTTCGATTCAGGTTTTTGCCTATCCGGGTCGGGGTCATGCCTGACCTGGCAGCGGAGCGGTAGTCCAGTCGGCAACGCGCCGGTCCGAGACGCCGAGGATCGCACGTTCGAACCCTCGGTCCGCTCCGCCAGTTACGAGAAGGCGCATCCTCGGATGCGCCTTTCTTCTATCCGGATTCTACCCACGCTCCACGGTTGCCTAATTTTGAAGTTCAACCGTTTCTGGGGGACGCATGCTGCAGAATATCAGGGACAATTCACAAGGCTGGATTGCCAAGACCATCATCGGGGTCATCGTTGCACTGATGGCTTTGACCGGTTTCGACGCCATCTTCAAGGCCACGACGCACAGCAATGATGCGGCTAAGGTCAATGGCGAAGAAATCAGCCAGAACGAGCTCAGCCAAGCGGTCGATATGCAACGCCGTCAGCTGATGCAACAGCTGGGCAAGGATTTCGACGCTTCTTTGCTCGATGAAAAAATGCTGCGCGAATCGGCCCTCAAAGGCTTGATCGATCGCAAACTGCTGCTGCAAGGCGCAGAAAAATCGAAATTCGCTTTTTCCGAAGCGGCGTTGGACCAAGTGATCCTGCAGACGCCTGAATTCCAGGTGGATGGCAAGTTCAGCTCCGAGCGTTTCGATCAGGTTATTCGTCAACTCGGCTACAGCCGGATGCAGTTCCGCCAGATGCTGGCCCAGGAAATGCTGATCGGTCAGCTCCGTGCCGGTTTGGCAGGCAGTGGTTTCGTCACTGACGCACAGGTGCTGGCATTCGCCCGTCTGGAAAAACAGACCCGCGACTTCGCTTTCCTGAACGTCAAGGCTGACCCGGCGGCTGTGAAGCTGACCGACGAAGAGGTCAAGGCCTACTACGACGAACACGCCAAGGAATTCATGACGCCTGATCAGGTGGTCATCGATTACCTCGAGTTGAAGAAGGCTTCCTTCTTTGATCAGGTCAGCGTCAAGGACGAAGACCTGCAAGCGGCGTATCAGAAAGAAATCGCGAACCTGTCCGAACAACGTCGGGCGGCGCACATTCTGATCGAAGTGAATGGCAAGGTGACCGAGGCGCAAGCCAAGGCCAAGATCGAAGAGATTCAGGCGCGCCTGGCCAAAGGCGAGAAATTCGAGGCCTTGGCCAAGGAATTCTCCCAGGACCCGGGTTCGGCGAACAACGGCGGTGACTTGGGCTACGCAGGTCCGGGTGTCTACGATCCAGCGTTCGAAACAGCGCTGTACGCGTTGACCAAGGATCAGGTGTCGGCGCCAGTACGCACCGAATTCGGTTTCCACCTGATCAAGTTGCTGGGCGTTGAAGCACCGGAAGTGCCTACGTTGGCCAGTCTGAAAGACAAGCTGACCCGCGAGCTGAAAACCCAGCAGGTCGAGCAGCGTTTCGTCGAGGCGACCAAGCAATTGGAAGACTCCACGTTCGAGTCTTCCGACCTGGCTCAGCCGGCGCAGGACCTGAAACTGACCGTTCACACCTCCAAGCCGTTCGGCCGTGAAGGTGGCGAAGGTGTTGCGGCCAACCGTGCCGTGGTTACCGCCGCGTTCAGTCCTGAAGTGCTGGATGAAGGTGCCAACAGCACCGCCATTGAGCTGGATCCGGAAACGGTCGTCGTTCTGCGCGCCAAGGAACACCTGAAGCCTGCACAACTGCCGCTCGAAAGCGTGAACGCGAGCATCCGCGGGCAATTGGCCAAGGAGCACGCCAGTGCTGCCGCCAAGACCAAGGCTGAAGAGCTGATCGCCAGCCTGCGCGAAGGCAAGACGCCGCTGGACAAGGCCATTGACGGTCAGAACTGGAAAGTCACCCAGGCCGCCACTCGCGCCCAGGAAGGCGTTGACCCAGCTGTGCTGCAGGCACTGTTCCGCATGCCGAAGCCGTCGGCGAAGGACAAGCCGACCTTCAGCAACGTGACCCTGGCTGATGGCAGCCTGGTGATCGTGCGCCTCAACAGTGTGAACGAAGCGGCAGCCCCGACTGACGAAGAGAAGGCTCAATACCGTCGCTACCTCGCTTCGCGTATTGGCCAGCAAGACTTTGCGGCTTACCGCAAACAGTTGGAAAGCCAGGCCGACATCAAGCGTTACTGATGTCAGACTGAGCTAAGAGCTATACAAGAACCCCGGCCGCAAGGCTGGGGTTTTTTGTATCCGTCTGTCATTTGCCTGTGGGACATTCCCGTCAACCGGGGGTCAATAAGCCTGTAACTGTTTTAAGACACAATCGATGCGACGCTAAGCATCGTTCTGTTGCACAATACGCCCCGAACCGATTTCCTCAGGATGTTCAATGTTTAATTCATTTCCCATGCGTGTTGCCGGGCTGGCGTTGGTGCTGGCCGCTGCGGCCGGTTGCTCGTCAAAAAAGTCCGCCATCTATGAGCATGAGAACTTTGACGACTCCGGAACATTTTCCCGTAACTACCCGGTGACCGATGCCCAGACCTGCGAAGCCGCTCGTCGAGCGTTGCTCAGCCAGGGCTACATCATCACCAGCAGCGATCCGAAACTGGTCAGCGGTCACAAGAGCTTCCAGCAAACGGGCGATACCCACATGGAGATCAGCTTCAGTGTGGTGTGTGCCGATGACGGCACCGAAGGCCACCATGCCACCATGTTCGCCAACGCCTTGCAGGATCGTTATGCGCTGAAGAAGACCAACAACTCCGCCAGCCTGGGTGTGGGTGTATTGGGCTCGGTGTCGATGCCGATCGGTTCGTCCGACGACTCGATGGTCAAGGTCGCCAGCGAAACCGTCTCGTCGGCCAAGTTCTATGAACGTTTCTTCACCCTGGTCGAGCTGTTCCTGCCGCCGGAAGCGAAGAAGGCTGCGCATATCGTCGAGAAGCCGAAAACCGACCTGGGCGTGCCTGAACCCAAGGCTGCACCGGCCGCGTTAGCGCCAACCCCGGCCCCGACGCCGACACCTGCCGAAGCGGCGCCGACCGCCTCGGAGCCAGTTGCCCCGCCAGCTGAAACGGCACCGATTACGCCGGCCGAAAACACTGAGCCGGCACCGACTGCGGAAACCATTACTCCACCGGCGAACCCGAGCAACATGGCTCCGCCGAGCGAGCCGATCCCGGCCATGCCCGTCACCGGTCAGTAATTGGGTGGGGGTGTTACGGGTTCGTGTCAGAAGACACCGAACCCGTGACGGCGCTCATGATTGATCTGTATCAAGCCAGGCTGTAGTCCTACAGCTTCTATCGAAAAAATCCTGTGATAAATTCCTGACCGCCTGCTACGTTTTATCAAGTAGCGGTGTGATGCTGTGCACGCGTCATTTTTCTTTCACGCGGGCACTTTATGCTTAAGGCGAAGGTCATTTAATCAAGCGTTTTTTGAACGAGCAGTGGGGGATTGGAAAATGGACGATTATCAAGAAGAGCTGTTGGAATTCCAGGCATTTGAACTGGACCCGCTGGAGCCCGCCGAAGACGCGACCGAGCTGTAAGCGTCAGGCGGAATGGCGATGACTGCGGCGAAATTCGCCAGGGGTCTGGCCGTTCCAGCGTTTGAAAGCCCGTTGGAACGCTTCGGCTGAAGCAAAACCCAGCAGGTAGGCGATTTCTCCGAACGCCAGTTCGGTATCGCGGATGTAGGTCATGGCAAGGTCGCGACGCGTGTCGTTGAGAATGGCGCGGAATTGCGTGCCTTCCTCGGCGAGTTTGCGACGCAAGGTCCAGGTGGGCAGCTTCAGGCGTGCCGCCACTTCTTCCAGGTCGGGCTCCCGACCACCATTGAGTAACGGCCCCAGTAACTGAGTGATGCGTTCACGCAGGCTGCGGGTGCGTGTCAGTTGCTCCAGTTCCCGTTCGCACAGTTGCAGCAAGTGTCGCCAGGTGCTCGGGCAGTGCTGGGGATTCCGTTGGGCGAGGCTTTCCAGGCTCAAGCGCAGTTGATTGTGCTCGCAGCCAAACTGAATCGGACAGTCACCCAGCACCGCGTAGGCCTCGCGGTATTCCGGCGCTTCGAATTCGATTTCGATGCGGTCGGCACACAGCGGGGCATGGCTGATGCTGGACAATTGCTGTAACCACCCGGCGATGATCGAATCCACCACGAAGCGGTTATAGGCGTTGTAGGGGCTGATGGAATAAAACCGCAGCCAGGCACCTTGGGCGTCTTCGTGAAAGCTCGATTGTCCGCGATAGTTGGAACCGTACAGGGCTTCGAAACGGATCAGGCAGCGGGCCGCTTCTCGCACTGTCGGTGCTTGCGCGGCGGTGACGCCGGCGAGGCCGGCCTGGCTCAGGCGACTGAGCTGACCCATGCGCAAGCCCAAGGCCGGGTTGTCGATCAGTTGAATGGCGCCGTGGCCAAGACGCATGTAGCGCGGAATCGAGAGCCGGGCACCGACTTCGCCAAGGCGCGCGGCGTCCAGGCCATATTGTTCGAGCAGCGGCTGCGGGTCTGCGCCGTAACTGCGCACGGCATCGGCGAGGCTGTGGACGAAGCCGACTGACAGATCACCCAAACGCATCGGCAACGGTTTCATGGCCTACAACCACAGGTTCAACAGGCGCGCGCCTCGGGCGTTGCCATCAGCGAATTGTTGCCCGTTGCTGCTGAGAAAACTCTGGCCGGCGCTGCCTTGATCCCAGAACTGACCCCGCAAAAACACACTCATGCCGGCGATTGCCTGGCTGCTGGGCGGTTGCGCGGTCAGTGTCAGGCGATGCCAGGCCTGGCCTTCGCTGAGCTCGCCAGGCTTGAGGCTGACGGAACCTGGCGTCGTCAGGCCTTTGTAGCCGCGCCACGGCTTGTCCCATGTGCCGCGCCCGATAACATACGCCGGGACCGCCACCAATTGTGCGCCTTGGTCATCCAGCTTGCGGTAATTATCGGGGTACCAGCTGTCGCTGCCGATCAGCACACCCAGGCGTCCGGCCGGGGTGTCGACGATGTTGAGTGTGTGCTCGCCGTTGGCCTCGATCACCTCATGTTCCGCGAATATCGGGTGCATCTGCCGCTGGGGCTGGCCGATCGGCAGGCCATCGCGGCCGAACACCACGCTGCTGTTGTACAAGGCTCCCCGGCCGATTTTCAGGGTGCCGTCGATGACACTGGGGTCGGGTAGCACGATGGAGCCGGCGACCAGCGTGACGTGGAACTCCTTCGCCAGGCCGCCGAACAATGCCTGGTAATCCTTGGCCATGCCCTTGGCTTTCATGCGCAGGTGAGCGTCATCCAGTCGCCGGTCGCCCGTGGCACTGACCAGCGCGCGCAGGAATTTCCAGGGGTTGCTCACCGCCAGCCAGTTCATGGCTTCCTTGAGCGTTGTGGCCTGGTACAACTCGTCTTTCTCGCCGCTGACCATCAGCCAGGTGCCAACGTGTTCCGGCAGAACGACGATGGTTTTCTCATTCAACAGGCCCTGGTCCTGAGCCTTCTGCAAGTAAGCGGCGAGCTTGCGGTGCAAGCGCTCTGGGCTTTGGTAGTCGGTGGGGAACAATTCGGGCTGGATGCCCAGCAGGTTGCCGCGATCGGCGGGCGTGCCTTGATCGATGGCCAGGTTGATTCGCAGGTCCGACAGGTAATGACCCGCCGGACGATCCGCGGCCCACATTGCATAGAACGTGAGGGCGGCGATCAACGCCATGGAGAAGGTCAGGTACAGAAGTTTGCGCATGGGGAAACAGTCAGCGGCCGTGTGCAGGGTTCGCGACTAGGGTAGGGCCCATGCGCACGCTTGCCAAGGACTAGTGCGCATTTGGATCAATAAGTTGTCAGTTTCGGTCATTGAGTGACACGGGCGCGACTCTTAGTCTGTGCAACATGACTGATGGGGGCCGTAGAGCTCCTGCACTTTTTCCGTGATCGCTCGTTGTGGAGTTACCGATGGCCGCCACTCATTACCCGCACCTGTTGGCCCCGCTGGACCTGGGTTTTACCACGTTGCGCAACCGCACCCTGATGGGTTCGATGCACACCGGTCTTGAGGAAAAACCCGGTGGTTTCGAGCGCATGGCGGCGTACTTCGCCGAGCGCGCTCGCGGTGGCGTTGGCTTGATGGTCACCGGCGGTATCGGCCCGAACGACGAGGGTGGCGTGTACTCCGGCGCCGCCAAGTTGACCACCGAGGAAGAAGCGCTCAAACACCAGATCGTCACCCGCGCCGTGCACGAGGCGGGCGGCAAGATTTGCATGCAGATTCTCCACGCCGGCCGGTATGCCTACAGCCCGAAACAGGTCGCGCCGAGCGCCATTCAGGCGCCGATCAACCCGTTCAAGCCCAAAGAACTGGACGAGGAAGGCATCGAGAAACAGATCAGCGATTTCGTCACCTGCTCGGTACTGGCGCAAAAGGCCGAGTACGACGGCGTCGAGATCATGGGCTCCGAAGGTTATTTCATTAACCAGTTCCTCGCGGCCCACACCAACCATCGCACCGACCGTTGGGGCGGCAGCTACGAAAACCGCATGCGCCTGCCAGTGGAAATCGTTCGCCGGGTCCGCGAAGCCGTTGGGCCGAACTTCATCATCATCTTCCGTCTGTCGATGCTCGACCTGGTGGAAGGCGGCAGCACCTGGGAAGAGATCGTGACGCTGGCCAAGGCCATCGAGCAGGCCGGTGCAACGATCATCAACACCGGCATTGGCTGGCACGAAGCGCGGATTCCGACCATCGCCACCAAAGTGCCGCGTGCGGCGTTCAGCAAAGTCACGGCCAAGCTGCGCGGCTCGGTGAGCATTCCGCTGATCACCACCAACCGCATCAACACGCCGGAAATCGCCGAGCAGATCCTGGCCGAAGGTGACGCTGACATGGTCTCGATGGCGCGGCCATTCCTCGCCGACGCGGACTTCGTCAACAAGGCTGCCGCCGGCCGTGCCGACGAAATCAACACCTGCATCGGCTGCAACCAGGCCTGCCTCGATCACACCTTCGGCGGTAAATTGACCAGCTGCCTGGTGAACCCACGGGCCTGCCACGAAACCGAACTCAACTACTTGCCCGTGCAGCAGATCAAGAAAATCGCCGTGGTGGGTGCCGGTCCTGCGGGGCTGTCCGCCGCCACCGTGGCCGCCGAGCGGGGTCATCAGGTCACGCTGTTCGATTCGGCCAGCGAAATCGGCGGCCAGTTCAACATCGCCAAACGCGTGCCGGGCAAGGAAGAGTTCTTCGAAACCCTGCGCTACTTCAACCGCAAACTTCAGACCACCAACGTCGAGGTTTGCCTGAACACGCGTGTCGACGTGGCCAAACTGGTTGAGGGCGGTTACGACGAAATCATTCTGGCAACCGGCATCGCTCCGAGAACCCCGGCGATTCCGGGTGTCGAGAACGCCAAGGTGTTGAGCTACCTCGACGTGATCCTCGAGCGCAAACCGGTGGGCAAGCGTGTGGCGGTGATCGGCGCTGGCGGTATCGGGTTTGACGTGTCGGAGTTCCTGGTTCATCAGGGCGTTGCGACCAGCCTGGACCGCGAAGCGTTCTGGAAAGAGTGGGGCATCGACACGCACCTCGAAGCACGCGGTGGTGTTGCCGGCGTCAAGGCGCAACCGCATGCACCGGCCCGTGATGTGTTCCTGTTGCAGCGCAAGAAATCCAAGGTTGGCGACGGCCTGGGCAAGACCACCGGCTGGATTCACCGCACCGGTTTAAAGAACAAGCAGGTGCAGATGCTCAACAGCGTCGAGTACCTCAAGATCGACGACGAAGGCCTGCACATCCGCATCGGCGAAACCGGCGAACCACAGGTGTTGGCGGTGGATAACATCGTGATCTGCGCCGGGCAGGATCCGTTGCGTGAGTTGCAGGACGGATTGGTGGCGGCGGGCCAGAACGTGCATTTGATCGGCGGCGCGGATGTGGCAGCGGAGCTGGATGCGAAGCGGGCGATCAACCAGGGGTCGCGCTTGGCGGCTGAACTCTAGCGTAAACCCAAATCCGTGTAGCAGCTGCCGAGCGTGCGAGGCTGCGTTGCGTGTCCGCAGGACCGCCCCTCCGGGGGCCGCTGCGCAGCCCGACGCAGCCTCGCACGCTCGGCAGCTGCTACACGGATTGCGTTGGCTGGTAGACTCGGTTCTTTTCCAAGTCGCATAGAGCCGATGCTTTTTCCCTCCTGCCACTGGCTCCCCCAAGCCCCCCTCGAACCCCTTCATCTCGACTGGCTGAAAACTGCCGGCATCGAAGTCGCGGTCCTGCGCCTGGACCAGATCGACCCGCTGATCAGCGGCAACAAATGGTTCAAGCTCGTTGAGCATCTCAAAGCTGCCGACCTCTCCGGGGCCAAAGGCATCATCAGCCTGGGCGGTGCTCATTCCAATCACCTGCATGCACTGGCCGCTGCCGGCAAGCGCTTCGGTTTTCCCACCGTCGGCCTGCTGCGCGGGCACCCTCAGGACACCCCGACCGTGAACGACTTGCAGGCCTTTGGCATGCAGTTGCACTGGCTCGGTTATGGCGGCTATCGCGCACGTCACGAAGCGGGTTTCTGGGAGCCCTGGCAGGCGCAGTATCCGCAACTGTATCCAGTGCCTGAAGGTGGCGGAGGCTTGCCGGGCGCAACAGGCTGCATGCCGCTCAAAGCGATGGTTCACGAGCAACTGAGCGGTTTGGGCTGGGCTGACTACGACGGTTGGTGGCTGGCGTGCGGTACCGGCACGACGCTAGCCGGCCTGGTGATGGCCGAAGCGGGAGAGCATCCGGTTTATGGTGCGTTGGCAGTGCCCGACGATCACGGCGTCGCGCAGCAGGTCGGCTCGATTGTGCAAGCGGCGGGGTTGCAGCGTTCAGATTACCAACTGTTCGACGCCAGCCGCGGGGGCTTCGCCAAAGTCGATCCACCGTTGCTGGCGTTCATCGAACAGACCGAATCGGCCAGTCGCATTCCTCTGGAACCGCTGTATACCGGTAAGGCACTGCTGATGCTCAAGCAGCAAGTCGATGCCGGAAGATTCGAACAAGGGACGCGCCTGATCTTCATCCACACCGGCGGTTTGCAGGGCCGCCGAGGATTTCAATAATGGCGTGACTCAACCACGCTTGGGCATCATCCGCAGCAGGGTGTTGTCGCCCACCACATAGTGGTGATAAAGCCCGGCCACGGCGTGCAGGCCGATCAACCAGTAACCGATGGTGCCGCCGAGCACGTGCCAGCCTTCGATCTGCCTGGCCAGCGCCTTGTCTTCCGATACCAGCAACGGCAGGTCGAAGCCATAGAACATGACCTGATGACCCTTGGCGCTGGTGACCAGCCAGCCCAGAATCGGCATCGCAATCATGAAAATGTACAGCGCCCAATGCATCAACCGCGCGAGGGTGGTTTGCCAGTGCGGGGAGGCGGGGAAAATCGCCGGTGCCGGGCCCAGGCTGCGGGCGAACAATCTGAACCAGACCAGCACGAACACCGTCAGGCCCAGCATGAAGTGCGTTTCGGTGATCAGTGCGCGTCCGCCACTGCCTTTGGGAAAGATCCCGCGAAACTCAATACAGGCGTAAACCAGCACCAACAGGACCAGCATCAACCAGTGCAGCGTGATTGATACGGTGCTGTAGCGCGATTCGGAATTTGTCCACGGCATACGGTGCTCCTCACAGGTCGGGTCGAGCCACCGTTCTTGTTCGACGGTGTGCTTTAACTGTAATCCTGTTTCACCGGGTTTGCCTGAGGCTTGCGGTCGTTCAATGCTCTGGTTCAGGTGACAGACAGAAAAAAAGCGCCGGTTCTGTTCAGGAACCGGCGCTTTTTCATGAGACGCAACGAGCAATCAGCTGCTTTGCGGCATCTCGCCGTTGGCCAGGCGTTTGTTGATATCGGCGAACACTTCGGGCAAATCGGTGATGGTGTCGATCATGTAGTGCGGGCGCGAGCCTTCGAACATTCCGTGGATGCGCTTGCGCTCGCTGGCCAGTTGGTCGCTGCCGAGGGCCTTGTAGCCTTCGTAATCCAGGCCCAGCGCGTTGCCCGAGCAGATCAGCGCCACGGTCCACATGCCGGCGCGACGACCTTCGAGGATGCCTGGCACCGTGTCGTCGATCTTCACGCAGGCCGCGACATCATCGATACCCAGGGCGATCACGTTGGCCAGTGCCTGGGCGGGCCATGGGCGACCGTTGGGCACTTCGTCGGTGGCGACCACGTGGTCGGCAATGTAGCCATTGGTGGCCGCCAGTTCGACCACTTTGTCCATGACCTGTTTCGGGTAACCGGAGCAGGAGCCGATCTTGATCCCTTGCTGGCGCAAGTTGGCGATGGTGTCCAAAGCCCCTGGAATCAGTGCCGAGTGCTCGGCGATTTTCTCAATCTGCAGCGGCATGAAGCGTTGGTAGATCGCGGTCACGTCCTCGTCGGTCGGGGTGCGGCCGAACGCCTTGCGATAGCGTTCGGCAACGGCCGGCTGATCGCACAGGGTACGGATGTGATCCCACTTGCCCATGCCCATCGGCCCACGGGCCTCTTCGATGGACACCTGGACGTCGAATTCGGCGAAGGCTTCGACAAAAATCTGCGTCGGCGCGAACGAGCCGAAATCGACCACGGTACCGGCCCAGTCGAGGATGGCGGCTTGGAGTTGGGTTGGGTTTGTGTAGTTCATGGTGATCAAATTCCTGAGTTGGCAATACGGTTCAATGTAGGAGTGAGCCTGCTCGCGATGGCGGTCTTGCATTCAACATTGATGGCGACTGAGCAAGCCTCATCGCGAGCAGGCTCACTCCTACAGGGGAATGTGGTGTGTTCAGATGTCGACCACTTCCATCTCGCGAAGTACTTCGGCCACGGCTGCCACAGCTGCGTGCATCTCGGCCTGGTTGACGTGTCCGATGCAGCCGACGCGGAAGGTGTCGACCTGGGTCAATTTGCCGGGATAGAGAATGAAACCCTTGGCCTTGACCCGTTCGTAGAACTCCTTGAACTGGTAGCGCGGGTCTTTCGGTGCGTGGAAGGTGACGATGATCGGCGCCTGGATCGCGGCGGGCAGGAAACTGCGCAGACCCAGTTTGGCCATGTCTTCCAGCAGCACTTGGCAGTTGTCGGCATAGCGCTGATGCCGCGCCGGCAAACCCCCTTCTTCGTTGTATTGCAGCAGCGCTTCGTGGAGTGCCGAGACCACGTGAGTCGGCGGGGTGAAGCGCCACTGGCCGGTCTTGGCCATGTAAGTGTGCTGGTCGAAAAGGTCCATCGCCAGCGAGTGCGAGTTGCCGGCGGCATTGGCCAGCGATTCTTTGCGAGCGAAGACGAACCCCATCCCCGGCACGCCTTCCAGGCATTTGCCCGAGGCGGCAATCAGCGCGTCGAAGTGCACCTGTTGCGCATCGATCGGCAGCGCGCCGAAGGAGCTCATGGCGTCGATGATCAGGCGTTTGCCGTGTTTGGCGATGACCTGGGCGATCTCCGGCAACGGGTTGAGGATGCCGGTGCTGGTTTCGCAGTGAATCAGCGCGACGTGGGTGATGCCGGCATCGGCCTGCAGCAGACGGTCGACGTCGGCGGCGGTGGTCGGTTCGTCTTCCGCGGTTTCAAAGGTGCTGAAGGAGCGGCCGAGGACTTCGCAGATTTTCGCCAGGCGTTTGCCGTAGGCACCGTTGATCAGCACCAGGACTTTGCCATCGCGTGGCACCAGCGTGCCGATTGCGGCTTCGACCGCAAACGTGCCGCTGCCTTGCAGGGGCACGCAGTGATGGCTGTCGCCACCGTTGATGATCGCCAGCAATTGCTCGCAGAGGCTGGCGGTCAGTTGGTTGAAGCGGTCATCCCATGAACCCCAGTCGACCATCATCGCCTGACGGGTGCGGGCCGAAGTAGTCAACGGGCCGGGGGTGAGCAGGATGGGTTCGGCAGTACTCATTCTCATGTCCTCGCATTCGATGGGATGAAGCTACGGGGCTTAAATTGCAATTTGCCGTGCTATCAATCAAATTGTTTGTTGTTATGCCAACCATCAGTGAGGGTTATTCATGAACCTGTTCCAGCTCCGCGCGTTTGATGCGGTGGCCCGAGAGGGCAGCTTCACCCGGGCTGCCGCGCGGCTGTTCATCAGCCAGCCGGCGGTTACCGGGCACATCAAGGCGTTGGAGGAGCACTACCAGATCACCTTGTTGCGACGGACCGCCCGACGGGTGGAGCTGACGGAGGAGGGCACCAAGCTGGCGGCAATCACGCGTGCGATGTTCGGCCTGGCCGAAGAGGCGCAGGTGATGCTGGAGGCGAACCGGCAATTGCTCACCGGGCGCCTGGAAGTGGCGGCGGACGGGCCGCACATGGTCATGCCGATGCTCGCCAGTTTGCGCGCGCGGTACCCGGGGATCACGGTGAACCTGCGCTTGGGTAATGCCCAGGAAACCTTGGGCGCGTTGTTGTCCGAGCATGCCGACGTCGCGGTGCTGACCGAGGTTGAACCCCGCAAGGGCCTGCATTTGCAGGCGCTGAGCGAGTCACGGATTTGTGCGCTGGTGCCCGAAGGTCATCCGTGGGCGCAGAAATCCAAAGGTGTGCCGCTCAAGGAGCTGGATCAGGTGATCATGGTGTTGCGTGAGCCGAGTTCGATAACCCGACGCACGTTTGACGAGGCGTGCGCGCAGGCGAAGGTCAGTCCGCGGGTGTTGCTGGAGCTGGACAGTCGGGAGGCGGTGACCGAGGCCGTGGCGGCGGATCTGGGGGTGGGCGTGGTGTCTTCGGTGGAGGTCAGTCATGACCCTCGGGTGGTGGCGGTGCCGATTATCGGGGAGGGCTTGGTGAACCGGCACATGATCGGGTGCATGGAGCGGCGACGGGATTTGCGCTTGATCCAGGCGTTCTTCGGGTTGGCGCCCAACCGTTAAACCGAGGCGCGGCCATCGCGAGCAGGCTCACTCCCACATTGGATCTGCGGCGTACACAAACCCTGTAGGAGCGAGCCTGCCCACCGAGATTTTGTGAACGCCCGAGATCCAATGTGGGAGTGAGCCTGCTCGCGATGAGGCCGGACCTGCCTACACCAGACTTTCGCGCACCATCTCCAGAAACGTCGCCACTACCCGCCGTGAACTCTGCTCGCGCAAGCACACCAGCGTCTCCGTCAGACGCCGTGTGCAATCGGTAATCGGCAGCGCACACACCCGCGAGTCCGCGCCAAATTCCGCCGCCGAAACCACACCGACCCCAATCCCCACCACCACCGCTTCACGCGCAGCTTCCCGGCCTTCCACCTGGATCGCCGGTCGAATGCGAAACCCTGCCCGGGCCATTTCCTCCTCCAGGGTCTGTCGCGTGACCGAGCCGATTTCCCGCAGCACCAACGGCGTGTCATCCAGGTCCGCGAGGCAGATGGAGTCACGATCCGCCCACGGATGATTGCGCGAGACGAACGCCACCATCGGGTCATTGCGCAGCGGCAATGAGATCAGTCGTTCATCACTGACTTCACGCCCCAGCAACGCCAGGTCAGCCTGATAGTTGAACAACCGAAACAACGATTCATCGGTGTTGCCGGTTTCGATTTTCACGCTGATGCCGGGGTAGCGTTCACAGAACCGCGCGATCTGCGGCAGCACGTGCACCGGCGCGTCCACCGCCAGAATCAGGCTGCCGGTCTGCAACGCCCGGGAATCGTGGAGCAACTCCTGGGCTTCAGCTTCGATGACAAACAGCCGCTGGGTGATGCTGAGCAAGCGTTCACCCAGGTCGGTCAGGCGCACCGAGCGTTTGTTGCGATGGAACAGCAGCACGCCGAAACGCTCTTCCAGCTTGCGCACCTGATCGGAAATCGCCGGTTGCGTAAGAAACAGTCGCTCGGCGGCTTTGGTAAAGCTTCCATGGACCGCGACGGCGTGGAAGGCTTTGAGTTGGGCGTGGGAAACCGACATCGAACCTCCAGTAACAAGCTGAGCTTATTTTGGAAATACGATAAATCGATTTCACTTATTAATCAGTAATTGTTTTTATCCGCCTCAGCCCTGGTGACTGGTCAGTCGAACAGCACCCGGAGCCATGAGCCTGCGTGCAACTGCGGGACTCATCTGACCGGTATCGCCCAAAGGGACAAGGCGATATCGCAGTGCTCAACAATAAAAAAACAGGCGTTATTTCTTAATTTCTGCCGGCACACTCACACCCTGAGGTCAGAACCACAATGAACAATCACATCGGCACCATCAAGCGTTGGCGCGTGCAGATCTTCGCGATCACCTGGCTCGCTTACGCGGCGTTCTATTTCACCCGCAAAGCTTTTTCCGTGGCAAAACTGGGGATCGGCGAAGACCCCACCTTCATGCTCGACAAAATGGCCATGGCCAACCTCGACGCCATCTACCTGACGGCGTACGCCATCGGGCAATTCACCTGGGGCATTCTCGCCGACCGCTTTGGTCCTCGGGTCGTATTGCTCGGTGGGCTGTTGATTTCAGCGGCGGCAGCGCTGGTAATGGGCAGCTTCGCAACGTTACCGATTTTCGCCACCTGCATGCTGATTCAAGGCCTGGCCCAGTCCACCGGTTGGTCGGGGCTGTGCAAGAACATCGGCAGTTTCTTTCCCGCCCAGCAGCGTGGACGGGTGCTCGGTCTATGGAGTTCCTGCTACGCCTTTGGCGGGCTCGTGGCTTCGCCGTTTGCCGGCTGGTGGGCGTATACGCTCATCGGCAGCTGGCACGCGGCGTTTCTTTCCAGTGCGGCGGTGGTTGGGCTGGTCGCCGTGCTGTTTTTTATTTTCCAACGCAACACACCGCAAGATGTTGGCTTGCCGGCCGTCGAGCCGGAACCCGAGCTGACTGCAGCAGAGGCCGATGCGCAACGCCGGATCAGCGTGCTGGAACCGCTGAAGGAAATCCTGCGCAACCGCACCGTGCTGGTGCTGGGCCTGGCCTACTTTCTGCTGAAACCGGCGCGTTACGCGATCCTGTTGTGGGGCCCGGTGATTGTCTTCGAGCAGATGCCGACGGTGGGCAAGGTCGGCGCGGCGATCATCCCCACGGCGTTTGAACTGGCCGGGCTGCTCGGGCCGATCCTGCTCGGCCTGGCCTCGGACAAACTGTTCGGCGCCCGACGCATGCCAGCCTGCGTGATCAGCCTGATGGCGCTGACCATTTCCCTGGCGCTGTTCATGGGCGCCTTGCACACCGGCAGTGTGATGTTGGTGGTGGCACTGCTGTTTGTCATGGGCCTGACCCTGTACGGGCCGGACTCAATGATCAGCGGCGCCGCAGCCATCGATTTCGGCACCGCCAAGGCCGGCGCGACGGCGGCCGGCTTCGTCAACGGTTGCGGGTCGGTCGGGGCGATTCTCGGCGGCTTGCTGCCCGGTTACTTTGATTCGGTCACGGTGTTCATTGTCTTCGCCGGCTGCGCGTTGTTTTCAGCGCTGGTGTTGATCCCCCACTGGAACAGTCGCCCGGCAGGCCTGCGTGCCGACAGCGCGTTCGTGCCGAACCGTGCGATGAGCGTCAAACCCCTGCGTACTTGAGGAAACAACGATGAGACCTTTCTGGCTGAAACAGGCGCTGGAGGCGGAGTCCTGCGCGCCGTGCGAACCCTTGGCGGGCGATGTCCGTGCGGATGTCTGCATCGTCGGCGGTGGCTACACCGGGTTGTGGACCGCGATCATGCTCAAGGAGCAGAACCGCGAACTGGATGTGCTGCTGATCGAAGCCGACATTTGCGGGGCGGGTGCCAGTGGGCGCAACGGCGGTTGTGCGCTGTCGTGGTCGGCCAAGTATTTCACGCTGGAAAGGTTGTTCGGCGTCGAGGAGGCAGTGCGTCTGGTCAAGGAATCCGAGCGCAGCATTTATGCCATTGGCACCTTCTGCGAGCAGTACGGCGTGGACGCCGATTACCGCCTCGACGGCACGCTCTACACCGCGACCAACCGCGCTCAATGTGGCTCGACCGATGCGGTGGTCGCGGCACTCGAGCGCAATGGCATCAACTCCTTCACGCAAAGACCGGTGGCTGATGTGCAACGCATGGCCGGTTCCAGCAAGCACCTGGAGGGCTGGTTTTCCCCGGCCGCCGCGAGCGTGCAGCCGGGCAAACTGGTGCGCGGTTTGCGCCGGGTGGCGCTGGAGCTGGGCGTGAGGATTCACGAGAACACCGCGATGACGGGGCTCGAGGAAGGCAAACCGGCGGTCATTCACACCCCGAGCGGCACGGTCCGCGCGGACCGAGTGGTGTTGGCGATGAACGCCTGGATGGCCCGCGCCTTCGCGCAGTTCGAGCGCAGCGTGGCCATCGTTTCCAGTGACATGTTGATCACCGAACCCCGGCCGGACCTGCTCAATGAGATCGGCTTGACCAGCGGTGTCACGGTGCTCGATTCGCGGATTTTCGTGCACTACTACCACAACACCCCGGACGGTCGAATCATGCTCGGCAAGGGTGGTAACACCTTCGCCTATGGCGGGCGCATGTTGCCGGTGTTCGATCACCCGTCGCCTTATGCCGGGTTGCTGAAGCACAGCCTGGGTGAGTTCTTCCCAGCGTTTGCCGACGTAGGCGTCGAGGCTACCTGGAACGGCCCGTCGGACCGCTCGGTGACGGGGCTGCCGTTTTTCGGCCAGATGAGCGCCAGCGGCAATGTGTTCTACGGTTTCGGTTATTCCGGCAGCGGCGTCGGCCCCTGTCATATGGGCGGGCAGATTCTCGCTTCGATGGTGCAGGGGCTCGACAATGCCTGGACGCGTTCACCGTTGGTCAACGGCCCGTTGGGCTACTTTCCACCGGAACCGATTCGTTACCTGGGCTCGCTGATGGTGCGCAATGCGATCCGGCGCAAGGAGCGCGCCGAGGATCACGGACGCCGCCCACGGCATCTGGACGTGCGTCTGGCGAAATTCGCTGCGGCGGCGGGTAAGGCGGACAAGGGCTGAGTGTCAGGGTGCAAGGTCCGAGCGATTGATCAGCCAGTCGAGCAGCAGACGGCCATCGTTGCGCGGCTCGCCAGTGCTTCGGGGCGTTGGCGGGTTGGCGCGGGTGGCGCACAACACCGGGCGGTCCGGGTCGCTGTCCAGAAAATTGATCAGCACCTCGGAACCTCCGACCGGCAGGCTGGACGCGTCCATCCGCGACACCGGGGTTGCATGGGCCACGGGTAGCCAGAGGCCTGTCGAGTCGTCGGCAACAGGGTTTGACGAGGGCCACAGACGAACCTGTATTCGCCCGTGTTCATCCAGCGGCGGAGGTTGCCCGACAGGGCCGAGTACGCGCGCAGCCTGCAGGCCCGGAATGCTGGGCCTGACCTGTGAGAGTTCGGGCCGGAACACCGTTGACCAGGGAATGGCGGTGAACTGATTGCTGTAACGCCGAGGCACGCGGAGGCTGTGCCGGGTCAAGGGCGACGGTTGTTGGCCCTGATGACGGATCTCGGTCAGCAGCCATTGATCGTTGAAGTGTGGGAGCGGATGTTCCGACACCTGAATGATGCGACCGCTGCGCAATTCGCTGTGGCTGCTTTGTCCTTGTATCTGCCGATGCCGACAGCGCAGCCGCTCGAGTATTCGGCGGCTCTGTTGCTCGCGTTGCAGGTGTTGCGGGGCGACCGGCCCGGTGAGCAGGGGCGAGGTGCGGCACTGGAACAACTCGCGGATCAGCGGCTCATTTCCATGACGGGCGGCCTCGTCGCGAAAGGGCATCAGCAGCGGTTCCTGGGGAAAACTCAGGCCATCATCTGCCAGCACCAGCACATGGCCGTCGCGCTGATGTTCGAAGTGATAGTGGATGCCTTCTTCTTCGCAAAGCCGTTGCACAAACGCCAGGTCGCTCTCATCGAACTGAATGCAAAAAGGCCGAACGGGATAGCGCCCGTGCGGCAATTCAAAACGATAGCTGTCTGCGGGCAGGGCGTTTTCCTCAAGCAATTGGCGCAGGATGGCGGGCACGTCGAGTTGATGAAAGACGCGGCGAGACGGCTGTCGGTCGAGGTTTTGCAGGTAGGGCACCAGCACCACGCGGTAGCCGATCCGCTGCGGGCCGCGCTGCTCGCGGCTGGCACTGTGCAGAATGCCGTGAATCCCGATGTCATCCCCCAGGCTCAGGAAAACCGGTTGCTGCAGCAGTTGGTCAAGGCTCATTGCCGGCGTTGGGCCGATGGCTTCTATGTCGAACCGAAAAGGTTGGTTGAGGGCTTCGTGGCCGCTGAACTGCACTACCTGCCAACTTGATGCGCCATCGAGGAGCGTCAGTGTGTAGGGGCTTTCCTTGTCGTTATGCATCAATTGCGCTTCTGTCATGGAATCCGGGAGCAGAGGGTACGAAACCGCAGCTGTTCAGGGATATCGCAAATCGACTTTTCAGAATCGCCCTACAACCATTGGTGAAGAAGTCGATTCGTCGTTCGAATTTTTGGTCGATTGCCAACTTTAGGCCGTATAAACTTGCGCAAAGCGTCGGCCAATAGATGTCTCGGCGCCACAGATAAGAGAGTGAGTAATGGGCGCACAGTGGAAGGTTAAACACAAAGAAGCGGCATCTAACGCCAAGGGCAAGATCTTCGGCAAACTGGTGAAGGAAATCACCATTGCCGCGCGCAACGGTGCCGATGTCTCCACCAACGCACACCTGCGTCTGGTCGTGGAACAGGCTAAAAAAGCCTCGATGCCCCGTGAAACCCTGGAACGTGCGATCAAGAAAGGTTCGGGCCAGCTCGGCGAAACCGTGCAATACCATCGCGTGACGTATGAAGGGTTCGCACCGCATCAGGTGCCTTTGATCGTTGAATGCGTGACCGACAACATCAACCGCACCGTCGCGGAAATCCGCGTGGCATTCCGCAAGGGCCAGTTGGGCGCTTCCGGTTCGGTGGCGTGGGACTTCAACCACGTCGGCATGATCGAGGCGTCCCCGGACAGCCCTGACGCCGATCCGGAAATGGCCGCCATCGAAGCGGGCGCCCAGGATTTCGAGCCGGGCGAAGAAGAGGGCACGACCCTGTTCCTGACCGAGCCAGCGGACCTGGATGCCGTGCAGAAAGCCCTGCCTGAGCAAGGTTTCACGGTGCTGTCGGCGAAGTTGGGCTACCAGCCGAAAAACCCGGTCAGCGGGTTGAGCGACGAGCAGATGGCTGAAGTCGAAGCGTTCCTGGAAGGCCTCGATAACCATGATGATGTGCAGGATATGTTTGTTGGATTGGCCGGATAATCTGAACAGTTTGTAAATTCTAATGTGGCGAGGGAACTTGCTCCCGCTGGAGGGCGCAGCCGTCCCAAACGCGACGGCTGCTGCGCAACCGAGCGGGAGCGAGCTCCCTCGCCACAGGTTTTGGGTGCCTTCAATACTTCAGTTGGATGCAGCTAATGCCTGCACTATCTCGCTGAACCCCGGCCGCGCCAGCACCTCCGGCTGACAGCAGCGCTGCTGCAACGCCTCCAGCTGCGCCCGACTTTCATCGCTCAACCCCGAGTCGATCCGCTCCAGCAATTCCCCCAGCAAAATGCCGAACGCCCGCACTTCAATCCGTTGCAAGGCACGGCTTTCGAGGCTGTCCTGCGTCGCGTGGAATGACGCCGCGCCAAAGTCCCCCAACAGGCAATCGCCGTGTTCGTCCCACAGGATATTGTGGGCATACAGGTCGCCGTGGGTGATGCCCTGGCGGTGTAAATGCTCGGCCACCGCCGCGATGCCACGGGCGATACGCAAGGCCACGGCGGCGCTGAACCGGGTGTCGTCGGCGTAGACGTCCCGGGTGCAGGACGCCAGGCTCGGGAGTGCGGCAAGATTGCGGTAACTCGGGTCGATCAGTTGCATCACCAGACCCGCCTGGGCCTGGGGGTGCTCGACGATCCGTCCCTCGACCCGGATCAGATTCGGGTGCAGGCCCGCCGTGATGCAGGCGTTCATTTCGTGTAATGGCGAGCCATCGCTGGTCATTTCGCCTTTGTAGAGTTTGACCGCGACCTGCATGGCCGGTTGTGCCGGCCGCTCCCATGCCGCCCGATAGATGACCCCCGAGGCGCCTTCGCCCAGCGGCTGTTCCAGGCGTAGCGCGGACCAGGGAATGGTGGCCGTCGCTTCGAGGGCGGCGCCATCGGCTTCGGTTTCCAGAGGGTTGCCGGCGTAGGCCAGCCAGGTCAGGCTCGGCAGGGACAGCAGCCACTCGGGCAGCTCGGTCAACTGGTTGGCGGCGATGCGGATCAGTTCGAGTCGATGGCAATGAACCAGGCTTTCAGGCAAACGCTGCAAGCGGTTGCCGGCGAGCATGAGTTTTTGCAGATGCGGGCGATGGCCCAGCTCGGTCGGCAGCTCACGGATGCAGTTATCGGTGAGGATCAGCCAGCGCAACAACGGAGGCAGGGCAGTGGCCGGGACGTTTTCGATGCGGTTGGCCTTGAAGCCGATCATCGTCAGTGCGGCGCATTGACCGAGGCTCGCGGGTAGCTCGGTGAACAGGTTGTCCGAGCAGAACAGCACGCGCAGGCGGGTCAGCCGGTGCAAGTCATCCGGCAGGCTGCTCAAGGCATTGCCGCTGAGGTTGAGCACTTCCAGCGAGTCCGCCAGGTCGAAGATTTCCCGGGGGAATTCCGTCAGTCCGCAAACGAGGTCCAGGCGGGTGATGCCCGCCAGCGTGCCGGCGCGCAGTTGTGCGAGGGTATCCATGGGCAGGTCCGTGTTTGATCGGAAAGAGGGCGCGGAGGCCTTTAAATGGGCGACATGATAGCGGGAAAAATGTATCGCCTGTCATGCCGCCATCGCGAGCAGGCTCGCTCCCACAGGATCTATGGCGTTCACAAAACCCATGTAGGAGCGAGCTTGCTCGCGATGAGGCCAGCGGGAGCACCGCAAAACTGGCTATCAGGCCAGATCCCGCACTTCCACCAACTGCCCCAACCGGCTACGTGTACGCGCCAGATCAATGGCATCACCGCCCAGGCTTTCGCGCAGCGACCGTTGCCCGAGCACAATCAGATGCTTGTCCTGATCATACAAAACGTCGATCAAATTGATGAACCGCTGCTGGGCGGCAATCGAACACTCGGCCAGATCCGGCAGTTCAAAGATGATCCAGTGATCGAAGCGCCGGCACAGTTCCAGGTAGTCCATCACCGCCGTCGGGTGGTCGCACAACTGGCTGAAGGTGAAACCGACGGTCCGCCCGTCGCAGTGCCCGGCTTGAAGATGCCGCGTGCCGACGGCCAGCTCGACCGCAGGTGACCCGGGTTCAGGCAGGTTCAATGCCTGGCGCTGCGCCACGGTAGCCGGCCAGACGTAATGGCCCTGGGTGAACATCTGCTGGGCGTGGGTTCTGGCCTGGCTGCGGTAATCGTGCGGACCGCCGACTTCCATCACTTGCATGCGTGCGTTGATCAGGTCGATCACCGGTTTGAAGCGCGCATGGTAGAGCGGGTTTGGCAGCAAGCCTTCGGGTGGGTAATTGGACGTGACCAGCAGCAGAATCCCTCGGCGGAACAAGGCCTTGAACAGCCGCGTGATGAGCATCGCATCGCCGATGTCGTGGACGTGAAACTCATCGAAACACAGTACCCGGCAATCACGCAGCAGTTCGTCTAGCGTTGTCGATAGCGCCTCCGGTTGATCGCGATGATTGAACATGCCTTGGTGCAGTCGGGCGAAAAACTCATGAAAGTGCAGACGCTGTTTCTCGGCGAGCGGGATGGCCTGGAAAAAACCGTCGAGCAGCCAGCTCTTGCCGCGACCGACGGCGCCATGCAGGTAAAGGCCGGGCAACGTTTTTATCGAGTTGCCCGTGAGCGCCGTGGCATGCAAGGCCATGCAGTCGATAACGCGCTGTTGGCTATGACTGAGGGTGTAGCCCTGGGAATGGGCCTTTTGACGAAAGTAGTCATGGACGAGGCGACCGGACGTGGCGCCGTCGCTGCCGGCGGATGCTTTGCCGAAGAAACGGCGGAGCATGGGCCAGCGGGGCGTGTTTCGCGAACGGTTGGTCGGTCGAGCGGCCACTGTGCAGTTACCCCGTTATTGTCATGCCGACTCCCCCGAGCAGCGGCGGCATAGTGTAACCAAAGGGGCAATTTCCCTTCCAGTTTTGTCGACAGGTTAAGAGACTCCTGTGACAGGAATTTGGTGTTTGTACAGTTTTTTGCAGGCCGTTGTTCAGGTTTTATCCCTTGGTACACAGGGAATGCCCTCTTGCTTATGGATCCAATCGGCGCAGGTGACTGGCGAAATCCGGAACCGTTGCTAACCTGAAGTTCGTAAGTCACCCCTGAAAGGGAATGGGGCCGTGAAGGTAAATGGATGTTGGGTGTGGGCAATCCTGAGCATGCTCAGTGTGAAAACGTTGGCCGCGGAGCTTCAGGTGCAGGTGCGGGTTGACGTGCAGCGTGGTTGTCAGTTGGTCGGTCAACCGCGCAGCGCGGGCATCGAGCAACTGGGCGTGCTGGACTTCGGCAGTGCCGCGCGGCTGGATGACCGGTCCGGCCCGTTGGGGGCGGCGCTCATGAGCGAGCGTTTGCCAAGACTCGAATGCAATCCCGATACGCCCTATCAGCTACGCGTCGACGGCGGCCAGCACGGCGGCGTTGGCGACGTGCGTTACATGGCGGGTTCCGCCGACAGCAAACCAATCCCTTATCGGCTCTATCAGGACCCCGCGCGGTTGATTCCGCTGGCGGTAAATGTCCCGATGAGCGGCCGCGTGCCGGATTCGGGTTCGGTCGAGTTGCCGCTGTATGCACGTATCGAACGGTTGGCGGAGATTCCGCGTGTCAGCCGCTATTCAGACCTGGTGAAAGTAACGGTCACCTGGTAGCTGCAAACCGGTCAGGCCTGCGATGGATTCGGGGGCAGCAGGGAAGGGGACGTTCTTCGTTGAGCGCCTAGGTTTCGAAATCCTGAAGGAATTAGGATCGGGTTATGACGGACAAGCACTGGATCGTCGTCGTTGCAGGCACATTGTTCCTGTTGACTGACGAGGCACACGCGGCGGTCAGCGGGCAGATCAATGCTCGGTTGATCCTCGTTGCCGGCTGTGAAGTGACCAATGGCACCCGCCCCGGGAGCCCGGTCAGTGATTTCGGCACGCTCGATTTCGGCCAGCAAGGCCCGACTTGGGCCACCCCCATCAAGGCACGCCTGAGCGATGACGGCGCAGGCCAGTTGAACGTTGCCTGCAACCCCTCGGTCACCGGGTTCACCGTCTCCATCGACGGCGGCGCCCATGGCGACGGCACGACCCGGCGCCTGAGCAATGGCCGTCAGACGCTCCCTTATCAATTGTTCCTCGATGCCTCTGGCAACCAGAGCTACAGCATCGGCCGACAACATAATTTCGCTGTCACCAGCGCGGCCAAGGTACCCATTCCGGTATTTGGCTCGGTGGTGGCGAATTCACGCGCGGTACCGGCCGGTGTCTATACCGACACCCTGACGGTGACGCTCGATTGGTAACCCCGTAGAGGACGGACACCATGCACAGGCTCATCACAAGGATTGGATTGTCATTGCTCGGTTTGACGATTGCCGCCAGCGCCACGGCAGCCACCACGGTCACCGGTCAGATCAGCGCGACCCTGACGCTGACCAACAGCTGCCAGGTGAACGGCGCCAGCGGTTCCACCGGCCTGAACTTCGGTGCCCTGGACTTTGGCAGCGACAACAGCCTGTTCACCTCGGCCAATGCCCAGGTGCTTGGCGGCGGTGGCGGCGCTTTGTCGATCCTTTGCTCCAGCGGCACTACACCGGTGGTGAAAGTTCGGGCCGGGAGCCATGACGGACAGTCGCCGGGAGGTAGTCGTGCCCTGGCGAATGGAAGTGGCAGCTTCGTGCCGTATGACTTTTACACCGACGCCGGTCACTCCACCCTGTTGGCTATCGACGGGGTGATCAATCTCGCTGCCAGTACGGGCGTTGCGCAAACGGTGAACCTTTACGGCAAGGCCGTGGGCAAGGCGGGGCTGCCGGCCGGCACCTACACCGACACCGTCGCTGTCGAGCTGACGTTCTAGCGCCATGAACCGCCATGGCTGCATGGCCGGGTTGCTGCTGTGCGCGTGCTGCGTGCCATTGCCACTTGCGGCGGTGACCAGCCAGAGCTTCCAGGTCAGCGCCACGGTGACCGCAGGTTGCCTGGTAATGGGCGGCGTGTCGAATTACGGCAACCTGAACTTTGGCAGCCGCTCGGCCTTGTCCACCGGCCCCGTACAGGTGGCCCTGACGGGTGGCGTGCAGTTGCAATGCACCCCCGGCATGACCCTGAACATGACCGTCGATGGCGGCCAATACAACAGCAACGGTCGGCACTTGCAGCTCACCACCGGCAGTAACCGGGTGGCCTACCAGCTGTTTCGCGATGCGGCGTTCAGCCAGAGCCTGGGGATCGGCCAGAGCGTGGCGGTGGCTTACACCGATGCCAATAACATCAGCCTGCCGATTTACGGACAGGTGCTACTGCCGGGCAATCAGCCTGGGGGGACGTACAGCGATGTGCTGCAAGTGCAGCTGTCGTGGTAACGCGGCGTTTTGAATAAGGAGCAGGAACATGCGGTCACCGGGTTTGCGTTGTTCGGTGTTGGCAATGGCGTTGTTCGGGGTGGTGAAGGTGCAGGCCGCCAGTTCGGTGCTGATCTGGCCGATTGATCCGGTGCTCGAGGCCGATCAGCAGGCCAGCGCCTTGTGGCTGGAAAACCGCGGCAGCGAGACCGCCAATCTGCAGATCCGCGTGTTTGCCTGGAGCCAGAGTGGCTTCAACGATCAGTACCAGAACCAGCGCGACGTGATCGGCAGCCCGCCGGTGGCGAAGATCGAACCGGGTCAGAAACAGCTGGTGCGCCTGACGCGGACCAAAGAGATTCCACCCGGGCAGGAATTGGCCTACCGCATCATCATCGACGAAATCCCCTCGGCGAAAACGCCCGCCGCAGAAGAGGGCAAGACGGCGGCGGCGATCCGTTTCCAGATGCGTTACTCGGTGCCGCTGTTTGCCTACGGCGCGGGTCTGTGGAGCAAGGAAGACACCACTCGCCCGCGTGACCCCAAGGGGGTGGGCTTGCCGCAATTGAGCTGGCGCACGGTGGCGGTCGATGGCCGTTCTTATCTGGAAGTGCGCAACCAAGGAGCGGTGCATGCGCGTCTGACCGACGTGGCGCTCAAACAGGGCGGCCAGACCCAGCCGTTGGTGGAGGGCCTGCTGGGTTATGTGCTGCCGGGCGCGATCATGCGCTGGCCGGCACCGGGCCCGATGGCCGGCGACCCGGCGTTGCAGGTGCGGGTGAACGGCGCGCCACAGGTCCAGAGCATCACGCCAACACGTTGAGTGCGAGGGCGCTTGGGTTGTTTGTGGCGAGGGCCTGAATCCCTCGCCACCGGTCAAGCCGCCCGAACGTGGGACACAGGAGGACTCTGTCCATTGACGGACAAAAAACGGTAATGAGCCAGGGGTCGGCTCGCAGTTTCCAGCGTCCTTTGTGGGCTTTGAGTTGTGCGTGCAGCCTGGCGTTCGCTCTTCAAATCGAGGCCGGCGAGCTGCCGCCTCCACCCAGCGGCATGGAGGCCGTGGCCGATGCGCAGTTGTTTCTGGAATTGGTGGTCAATCAAATGAATACCGGACGTGTCGTGGCCGTGGAACAGCGCGGTGGGCGATTCTTCCTGCCGGCCAGCGCCTTGCGCGAGACCGGCATGAAACTGCCCGAAAACATCAGCGCCGATGTTGACCTCGACAGCCTGAAGGGCCTGCACAGCGAGTACGACAGTGGGGGGCAGCGCCTGTTGCTCGACGTACCACCGGACTGGCTGCCCGAGCAATTCATCGGCAGTCGCCAGGTGTACCCTCGCACCCCAGCCCTGAGCAGTTTCGGTGCCTTGCTCAATTACGATCTGTACCTGAACGACACCGATGACGGCGGCACCTACCTCGCGGCGTGGAACGAAGTGCGGTTGTTCGATGGCTGGGGCACGCTGTCCAACACCGGCCAGTATCGACGCACCCTGTCAGGGGACGCCGCGAGCACGCTGAACAACGGTTATCTGCGCTACGACACCACCTGGCGTTATTCCGATGACGAGCGGCTGCTGACTTATGAGGCTGGCGACCTGGTCAGCGGTGCCTTGCCCTGGAGCAGTTCGGTGCGCCTCGGCGGGGTGCAGCTGTCCCGGGATTTCGCCGTGCGTCCGGATCTGGTGACGTACCCCTTGCCGCAGTTCGCGGGTGAAGCGGCGGTACCGTCGTCGGTGGATCTGTTCATCAACGGCTACAAATCCAGCAGCGCCGAGCTGCAACCCGGCCCTTACACCCTGACCAATATTCCGTTTATCAATGGCGCGGGCGAAGCGGTGGTGGTCACCACCGATGCGTTGGGTCGGCAAGTCTCGACCACGGTGCCGTTCTACGTCACCAGCAGTTTGCTGCAAAAAGGCCTGAGTGATTTTTCCGTGGCCGCCGGGACATTGCGCCGGGACTACGGCATTCGCGATTTCGGCTATGGCCCCGGGGTCACTTCCGGCAGTGTGCGTTACGGCCTGAGCGACGACCTGACGCTGGAAAGCCACGCTGAAGCATCGGATTCACTGACCCTCGGCGGCCTGGGCGGCAACCTGCGGCTGGGCAATTTCGGCGTGCTGAACACGGCGCTCAGCCAAAGCCGGCTCGACGGCGAAAGCGGTCAGCAGCTGAGCCTGGGCTATCAATACAGCAGCCAGCGCTACAGTTTTTCCTACCAGCGCCTGCAACGCCGCGAGCAATACGCCGACCTGACCGTGGTCGACAGCCCTTACACAACCCTCAGCCAACGCAGCGAACAGGCGACCCTGAGTGTCAACCTCGACACCTGGGGCAGCCTCGGTGCCGGTTACTTCGACGTGCGCGCGGCCGATGATTCGCGCACCCGATTGCTTAACCTGACCTGGAGTAAACCGTTGTGGCGCAACACCAGTTTCTATTTGTCGGCCAACCGTGAGATCGGCGACAGCAATTGGGCAGTGCAGGCGCAGCTGGTGATCCCGTTCGACATGCAGGGCAGCCTCGCCCTCAGCAGCGAACGCAGCAAGACCGGACAAACCCAACAGCGCGTCAACTACAGCCGCTCGGTGCCGACCGAGGGCGGGGTCGGTTTTAATCTCGGTTATGCCCATGGCGACGGACCTGATTATCGTCAGGCCGATCTGACCTGGCGCCTGCAGTCGGTGCAGTTGCAGGCCGGGGTGTACGGCAGCAGTGATGCCCAGACCCGCTGGGCTGATGCCAGTGGTTCGCTGGTCTGGATGGACCGTCAGGTGTTCGCGGCCAACCGCATCGACGATGCGTTTGTGGTGGTCAGCACCGAGGGTTATGCCGATGTTCCGGTGCGCTACGAAAACCAGCAGGTCGGCCGGACCGACCGCAATGGCCATTTGCTGGTGCCGTGGAGCAGCGCCTATTACCGGGGCAAATATGAAATCGACCCCCTTAACCTGCCGGCCAACGTGCGCAGCCCGAACGTCGAGCAACGCATCGCGGTGCGTCGTGGCAGCGGCTACCTGCTGGAATTCCCGTTGAGCCGGGTGGTTGCCGCGAGCATCGTGCTGGTGGACGCGCAGCAGCAGGATCTGGCCTTGGGCAGTGCGGTTTTGCATGAGCAAAGCGGCACGCAAACCGTGGTCGGTTGGGACGGCCTGGTGTACCTGGAAAACCTGCAGGCGCAAAACAGTTTGCGGGTGACGCTGGCGGGCGGGAAAAGTTGCCAGGTGCACTTCGCCGTCGACATCAAACAGGAGCAGATCCCGTTGATCGGGCCGCTGGTGTGCCAATGAAGTTCTGGAAGTGGATGCCGGTACTGATGCTGTCGCTGCCGGGTTCGGCGTGGGCGTTGTGTTCGACGGTTCCCACAACGCCCGTGGCGTTCGGCTCATTGAGTTCCATCGCCCTGCGCACCACGCCGCAGCTCAGTTCCACGGTCAACGCCGGGTTGAGCTGCACCGGATCATTGCTTTCGTTGTTGACCAACAATGACCATTTCTACGCGACGATCACCTCTTCGCAGTCCGGGCTGCTCGGCCCGACAGGCGATATCATCGGCTACACATTGTATGGCAACAACAGCACCAGCTACCCGATCACACGCGGCGTGCAATTCGACTTTGCCCGCAACGGGATCATTGATGCGCTCGGGCTGTTGGGCAGCGTGGTGCCAAAGACCGCGCCGATTTACTTGCGCACAACCATCGGCAGCAACGTCGCGGCCGGGGTTTATACGGAAACGCTGAGCATCTTCTGGGAGTGGAATTACTGTTGGGGCATCGGCGTGGGCAGCCTCTGCCTGGGTCGTGACATCAGCAGCGGCACCACCCCCCTGACGGTCAACCTGACCGTGGCCAACGACTGCACCATCACCGCGCCGAACATCAGCTTCGGCAGTGCCCCGGTCATCAGCGCGTTCACGGCCGTCACCGGTCAGACCATCAACCTGGCCTGCACAAAAGGCAGCGCCTACACCGTGGGCCTCGATGACGGCCAGCAGCCGGTCGGTATCGGTGGGCGGCGGCGGATGGTGTCGGGCGGCAACTTCTTGGCCTACGACATCTTCAAAGGGGCCGGCACGACACGCTGGGGCAGCGTCGGCAGCGCCCGCCGCGCCAGCTCCGATGCCGAGATAAACCCCGGCAATGGCCAGGGAACAGGCAGTCAGATCTTTAACTACAACGCAAAAATCTACACCGACCAGACCACACCGCCAGCGGGAACCTACAAGGACAGCGTGATCCTCGATGTCGGGTTCTAACCCTCTGCTAAAATTCGATACCTGACCCCGCGAGGCACTTCCCATGAACGAGCCGGTCCGTCTGACCCAGTACAGCCACGGCGCAGGCTGTGGCTGCAAGATTTCCCCCCAGGTGCTGGAGGTGATTCTGGCCGGCAGCGGGGCGCAGAACCTTGATCCGAAACTTTGGGTGGGCAACGCCTCGCGCGATGACGCGGCGGTGTATGCCATCGATGAGGAACGCGGCGTGGTCTCGACCACCGACTTTTTCATGCCGATCGTCGACGACCCGTTCGATTTTGGCCGGATCGCCGCGACCAATGCCATCAGCGATATCTACGCCATGGGCGGCAATCCGATACTGGCGATTGCGATCCTCGGCTGGCCGATCAATGTGCTGGCGCCGGAGATTGCCCGGGAGGTGATTCGTGGCGGGCGTTCGGTCTGCGACGAAGCGGGGATTGCGCTGGCCGGCGGGCACTCGATCGATGCACCGGAGCCGATCTTCGGCCTCGCGGTCACCGGGCTGGTGGAAAAGCGCCACATGAAACGCAATGACACGGCCACGGCCGGTTGCCTGTTGTATCTCACCAAACCCCTGGGGATCGGCATCCTCACCACCGCCGAGAAAAAGGGCAAGTTGCGCAACTCCGACATCGGCCTCGCCCGCGACTGGATGTGCACCCTGAACAAACCCGGCAGCCATTTCGGCAAACTCGAAGGCGTGACCGCGATGACCGACGTCACGGGTTTCGGCCTACTGGGGCACCTGGTGGAAATGGCGGATGGCAGCAAGGTGTCTGCCCGTATCGAATACGACCGTGTACCGCGCCTGCCGGGGGTCGAGTATTACCTCGATCAGGGCTGTGTCCCGGGCGGGACGCTGCGCAACTTCGACAGCTACGCGAGCAAGATCGGGCGTCTTCAGGAATTGCATAAACGGGTGCTGTGCGATCCGCAGACCAGTGGCGGGTTGCTGGTTGCGGTGACCCCGGACGGCAACGAACAGTTTCTCAAGGTGGCTGCGGGGTTGGGGCTGGCGCTGGAGCCGATCGGTGAACTGGTCGAGCGACAGGGGCATGCGGTTGAGGTGGTTTGATGCCTGTTGATTTCACTGATTACCGCGATCTTTTTCTCCACGATCGTCCGATGATGGATGTCCGCGCGCCGGTGGAATTTACAAAAGGGGCTTTTCCGGGGGTGACCAACCTGCCGCTGATGAACAATCTCGAGCGGCAGCGGGTGGGTACCTGTTACAAACTGAAAGGGCAGCAGGCCGCCATAACGCTGGGGCACCAGTTGGTGTGCGGGGAACTCAAGGCCGAGCGTATCCGCGCCTGGGCCGATTTTGCCCGGGCACACCCTGAGGGTTACTTGTATTGTTTTCGCGGTGGCTTGCGCTCAAGGATCGTCCAGCAATGGCTCAAGGATGAGGCCGGTATCGACTATCCACGGGTCGGCGGCGGCTACAAGGCCATGCGGGCATTCTTGCTGGCGACGATCGATCAAGCGGTTGCCCAATGCGATTTCGTCCTGCTCGGCGGCATGACCGGCACAGGCAAGACCGAGGTGCTTACACAGTTGCGCAATGGGTTGGACCTCGAAGGTCACGCCCATCATCGAGGGTCCAGTTTCGGCAAGCGCGCGACGGGCCAACCGTCAACGATCGACTTTGAAAACCGGCTGGCGGTGGACATTCTGAAAAAGCGCGACCACGGCATCGAGCAGTTTGTGCTGGAAGACGAGAGCCGCACGGTCGGCAGTTGTGCATTGCCACTCCCGCTGTTTCAGGGCATGCAGCGGTTTCCGCTGGTCTGGCTCGAGGACAGCCTGGAGGGGCGGGTGGAGCGAATCCTGCGTGATTACGTGGTGGACCTGTGCGCCGAGTTTATCGAGGTGCATGGCGATGACGGCTTCACGCTGTTTTCCGAGCGTTTGCTGGAGAGCCTCAATAACGTTCAGAAGCGTTTGGGCGGTGAGCGCCATCGACGGATGCTGATCCTGATGGAGGACGCATTGGCAGAACAGGCAAGCAGCGGGGCAGTGGACTTGCACCGCGCCTGGATCGAGGGGTTGCTTCGTGAGTATTACGATCCGATGTATGCGTTTCAGCGGGAGAAGAAGGGCGGACGGATCGAGTTTTCCGGGGAGCGTGCGGCTGTGCTTGAGTATCTTCGGGAGCGTTGAAGGTGTTGCTACCGGCCCCATCGCGAGCAGGCTCACTCCCACATTGGTTTTGTGATCGCCATAGATTCAATGTGGGAGCGAGCCTGCTCGCGATGGGGCACTTACAGCCACTACCATCTCAGAGCAGCGCCGCCCCGATCAACCCGCTCACTACCCCGATCACCATGGTCATCAGCGCCACGCTCACCAGCACCCGCGCATCGAAATCCTTGCGCAACATCAGCAGCGACGGCAGGCTGATGCTCGGCAGCGTCATCAACAGCGCGACCGCCGGGGCGACTCCCATGCCCAGTGTCATCATGGTTTGCACGATGGGGATTTCGGCGGCAGTCGGGATCACGAACAAAGTGCCGATCACCGCCAGCGGTACCAGCCACAACAGGCTGTTGGCCATGGCGCCATCAATGTGCGGAAACACCCAGACCCGCACCGCGCCGAGCACCAATACGGCCAGGATGTAAATCGGGATGGTGCTCCAGAATAATTGCCACAACGTCCGGCCCCAGCGGATCAGGAACGGCTGCGTATCCTTTTCCCGGGCTTCGACCACCGCCTCGACGGCCGGTGCCGGCGAGGTTTCCGGACCCGCGATGCGCTGAGCCACCATCGATACGCCAAACACCAGCACGATGCCCGCCAGCAGTCGCAACACCGTGTAGCCCCAACCGAGCACGAAACCCATGAACACCAGGGTGGCGGGGTTGAGCACCGGGTTGCCGATCCAGAAAGCCAGCGCGGCGCCGACCGACACATTCGAACGGCGCATGCCGGCGGCCACCGGCGCCGCGCAGCACGAACACATCATCCCGGGCAGGGCAAACAGGCCGCCGCGCACCGTGGAGGCAAAACCGGCCCGGCCGAACAGGCGCAATAGCCAGTCTCGCGGAATCAGTACTTGCAGGAGAGAACCGAGGATCACCGCCAGCACGGCCGCTTTCCAGATCGCCAGGAAATACACCTTGGCGTAGGTCAGGGCCGCCGTGAGGGGGGCGGTTTGTGCATCGTTGAGGATCGACGCGCCGATGCTGTGGTTATCGGCAGCCAGAAAGGCCTTGGCGTAGTAGGGCGACCATTTGACGTAGTAGAGGCCGACGCAGGCGACCAGAAGAAAAAGGGCGGGTTTCCACCAGAACGACCAGCCCCGGACCGGGGCCGCTACGGTTGAGAGTGTCATGGAGACGTTCCGCGCATGAGGGGACATGCGTACAGGATAGTCCAGCCCCCGAAACCCGTAGTCGTCACCGTTTGTGGGATTCAGATGACCCTTATGTAGGACAGGTCTCTGGTCCGTTATCCAGACCTTGCTTGTAACTGTGGCTGACCAGGGTGGCCTTGCCGTTGTGCCACGTCAGGGTGAGCACGAACAGCGAGTCGTAGTCGCTGGATTCCCAATCTTCGGTGATGGTTTGCTTCTTGCCGATGGCTTCCCCGGCGACCTTGTTGATCAGCTCGGGCAGATAGCCATGGGACCACGCGGTGTAGATGATCGAGTTGTGATATTTGTCGTGCAACAGTTCATCGGCCAGATCGCTGGTGTCGTTGGCCGAGAATTTGATGTTCACCGGCAAGCCGAGCTTGATCGCGCTGGGGCTGATGGTCATCAACGGCCTGATGTAGCTGTAGGAATTGTCCAGCTCGCCTTCCTCGACATTGCGCGTCGGGTTCGCCGCGAACACGTAGTTGGCCTTGCCGAATTTTTCCGGCAACAAGGTAGCCAGGTCGATGGCGCGGTTCAAACCCTGGCAATTGAGCTGGCCAAGGCCGCCGGCGGGTTTTTCCCCGTGGCGCAAAAACACCAGCGTCTGGGTGCCGTCGACCGGCTGGGCGCGACTTTCACGAGACTCCAGCGACAGGAAGAGCGCGCAGGCCGCCAACAGGGCAGGCAGCACGACATACGCGCGATGCTTGTAACGCTGGACGAATTTCAGTGGGTTCATCATTGATAAGGGTTCTTCAACGCATTCGGTTAAGGCTGACAAACCTTTACACCCCACGCTTCCAGCGTCGGGTGTTTTCCATGTCGTTGAGCCGGTTCGTTTCCGAAAGGGCAATCCTCAGAGTCCTCTGAGGCCCGTTTGGTTCGATTACGGCGGCTTGCGCAGCAATGTATCGATAACCATGGACGGGTTGCAGCAGAGGTTATCGACAAGATGTTGCGGATTTATGGACACGATACAGGTGGATACGCTGAAGAAGGCTGCAATCTTTCGATCTTGCTCATCAAGGATATTGATACCCGCAAAAGATCGCGGCCTGGAGCGGCTCCCATTATGATCGGCACTCCTTATCTCTTCGTGGATCCTTGCCATGACCGACTTGTCCGCATTCCCCATCACCCAGAAATGGCCGGCGCAGTACCCGGAGTGGATTCAACTGTATTCCCTGCCGACCCCCAACGGCGTCAAGGTCTCGATCATGCTCGAAGAGATCGGGCTGCCTTATGAACCGCATCGGGTGGGCTTCGACACCAATGACCAACTGTCCCCCGAATTCATGTCGTTGAACCCCAACAACAAGATTCCGGCCATCCTCGACCCCCACGGTCCGGGCGATCAGCCCCTGGCCTTGTTCGAGTCCGGGGCGATTCTGATCTACCTCGCGGACAAGAGCGGGCAATTGCTGGCTCAGGAATCGGCAGCGCGTTACGAGACGATCCAGTGGCTGATGTTTCAGATGGGCGGGATCGGGCCCATGTTTGGCCAGGTCGGGTTCTTCAACAAATTCGCCGGCAAGGACTACGAGGACAAACGTCCCCGTGATCGCTACGTCGATGAAAGTAAAAGGTTGTTAAAAGTTCTCGATGGACGCCTGCAAGGTCGGGACTGGATCATGGGCGAGCGTTACACCATCGCCGACATCGCGACCTTTCCGTGGGTGCGTAACCTGATCGGTTTCTATGAGGCCGGCGATTTGGTGGGCATCAGCGATTTCCCGAACGTCACGCGCGTGCTGGAGCGGTTTCTGGCGCGGCCGGCGGTGATGCGAGGCCTGGAAATCCCCAAGCAAACCACTTGATCCATCAGACCAGGGCAGGCAATGACTTCATTCGATTTCAAGCAGGTAGATGTTTTCAGCCGCATCGCGCTTAAGGGCAATCCGCTGGCGGTGGTATTCGGTGCCGATAAGCTCAGCGATGAGCGCATGGCGGCGTTTGCCACCTGGACCAACCTCAGCGAAACCACCTTCGTGCTTGAACCGCGCGATCCCCGGGCCGACTATCGGGTGCGCATCTTCACCACGCTGAACGAGTTGCCGTTCGCCGGGCACCCGACCCTGGGCACCTGTCATGCCTGGCTGGAGGCGGGTGGTGTGCCTCAGGGGGACGAGGTCATTCAGGAGTGTGGCGTCGGTCTGGTGCGGATTCGGCGACAAGGCGCGGAGTTGGCCTTTCTCGCGCCACCCTTGCTGCGGACCGGGCCCGTAGAGGCGGACGTGGTGGAGCGTGTACGCCGTGGGCTACGGCTGGAGCCGGGTGCGATCGTGCGGGCGCAATGGGTTGATAACGGTGCGGGCTGGCTGGCGGTGATGGTCGAGGACCGGCAACAGGTGTTGAACCTGCAACCGGACCATTCGCAAATGCTGGGTCTGGCCGTCGGCGTGATCGCGCCGTGGAACGTCGAACACGATGGCGATGACGCGCAGTTCGAAGTGCGGGCCTTCATCTCCGGCGATGGCATGCCGGAAGACCCGGCCACGGGCAGCCTCAACGCCGGGATCGCGCAGTGGCTGCTTGCCGAAGGAGTGGCGCCGTCTTCTTACGTGGTCAGTCAAGGCCTGACGATGGGGCGTGCCGGGCGGATCCAGGTGGAGCAGGTGGGTGATGACATCTGGATTGGCGGCGCTGTGGTCACCTGCATCAGCGGCACATTGACGCTGTAGCGCTGTAGCAGGCGTAGCAGCTGTCGAGCTTGCGAGGCTGCGTTCGGCTGCGAAGCAGTCGTAAACCCGGATTACGCGGTATGGCTGATTCACCGCACTGCCTGATTTCACGACTGCTGCGCAGCCGAACGCAGCCTCGCAAGCTCGACAGCTGCTACACCGGCCGAACGCAGCTGCTACGCCAACCTGGCGGAGCGGCTTGTCGGTGATTGTTGCCGACCCGGTAAGGGTTTGTTCCGTGCCGCAGGTTTGTACCCGACACCACACAAGGCATAAGCTTCTCGCCCTACGACTTTCGTCCCGTCTGCGTTTTTTTCAGGAAGCCCAATGTCCAGTCAGTTCCCCGAAGCACGTCCACGCCGTCTGCGCCGCAATGCGAGCCTGCGCAGCCTGTTCCAGGAAACCGAGTTCAGCCTGAACGACCTGGTCCTGCCGATTTTCGTCGAAGAGGAAATCGACGATTTCGTACCGATCAAGAGCATGCCGGGCGTGATGCGTATTCCGGAGTCGAAGCTGGCAGGCGAAATCGAGCGCTATGCCCGGGCCGGTATCAAATCGGTCATGACGTTCGGTGTGTCCCATCATCTGGACAGCAGCGGCAGCGACACCTGGAGCGACAACGGCCTGGTGTCGCGCATGTCGCGTATCGCCAAGGATGCGGTGCCGGAGATGATTGTCATGTCCGACACCTGTTTCTGTGAATACACCGACCACGGCCATTGTGGCGTGTTGCACAACCATGAAGTCGACAACGACCAGACGCTGATCAACCTGGGTAAACAGGCCGTGGCCGCCGCTCGTGCCGGGGCCGATGTGATTGCCCCTTCGGCGGCGATGGACGGGCAGGTCCAGGCGATTCGCCGGGCGCTCGACGAGGCCGGTTTCGGCCAGACCGCGATCATGGCCTATTCGACCAAGTTTGCGTCGGCGCTCTACGGCCCGTTCCGTGAAGCTGGCGGCAGTGCGCTAAAAGGCGACCGCAAAAGCTACCAGATGAACCCGATGAACCGCCGCGAAGCGGTGCGCGAGTCGCTGCTGGACGAGCAGGAAGGCGCCGATGCGCTGATGGTCAAACCGGCCGGCGCGTACCTGGACATCATCCGCGACATCCGTGAAGTGTCGCGTTTGCCGCTGTCGGCGTATCAGGTGAGCGGCGAGTACGCGATGATCAAATTCGCCGCACAGGCGGGGGCAATCGATGAGGATCGCGTGGTGCGCGAGAGCCTGGGTGCGATCAAGCGGGCAGGGGCGGACTTGATCTTCACCTACTTCGCGATGGACCTTGCCCTGGCCGGGATCTAAAACCGACGCTAACCCCCCTGTAGGAGCGAGCTTGCTCGCGATAGCGGTGTGTCAGGCAACATCAATGCTGACTGAACCACCGCTATCGCGAGCAAGCTCGCTCCTACAGAGGGGGCGTGGTCTCAGGATTTTCCGAAGAACGGCCGAATCCCGTGATCCCGGAAATACCGTTCGATCACCTTCGGATCGGAGCACGTTTCGGCAATCGCCACATACGTGTCCGGTCGTAACAGGTAAAACCCGTTACGCCCCAGTCCCGACGTTTCGAACGCGGGTCGCCAGTCAAACACGTGCAACGGCAGATGATGCTCGACGCACCAGGCAATCATTTCGTCGCTGGTGTCGCCGTACACATGAACCTGCCAGGTCGGGCATCGCAGCGATTCGAAATTGTCACCTTCGCCGTCGTGAGCCCAGGGTAAGCGATCCCCGCCGTGAACTTGCCCGGCCACACCGACGCTCAACGGCATCGAGCGATAATTCAAGGTGATCTGCGACACCGTGCGAAACAGGAAATCCCGGGTGGTCGCGAACGAGGCCATTTTGGGAATCACGAAGGGTGCCAGCCGTGTGCGCAGCACATCCGCCAAGCGACCTTCGGCGGTGGCGAACGTGAACACCCGGTCGGTGGTTGCCACCAGTTTGCGCGCAAAGGCGATGCGCTCCATTTCATAGGTATCGAGCAATGTGGCCTCGGCGGCGCCGCTCAAGACCGACGCGAGTTTCCAGGCCAGATTGATGGCATCGCCGATTCCGGTGTTCATGCCCTGGCCCCCCGCCGGGCTGTGGACATGGGCGGCGTCACCCAACAAAAAGGCGCGCCCGCTGCGGAAGTGATCCGCCACCCGATGATGCACGCGGTAGGTCGAGAACCAGTTCACCCGTTCGATCTGCACCTTCATATGCTCGATTGCCTGGCTGCTGACGTCTTCGAACTGCAGGGTTTCAGCCTGCTCCGCGCGGTCGTCGCGGACGGTGCCGATCAACCGGGCGCGACCTTCGCCCGCCAACGGAAACACCGCGAGAAAATCCGCTTCATCAAGGTCCACGTGCAGTTCGCCATTGAAAGCCGGGCCGCTGGCTTGCACATCCGCCACGTAGAAAAGCTGCTGGTAAGTGCCACCGGGAAACCCGGTGTCGAGGGTCTTGCGCACGATCGACCGGGCACCGTCGCAACCCGCGAGGTAACAGGCCTGGCAGGTTTTCTGCTGGCCATCGGGCAGGCGCAGCCGAGCGGTGATGCCGTCGCCGGTTTCCTCGAAATGTTCCAGCTCGGTGTTGCGCTCCACCCGGATGCCGAAGGCTTCAAGGCGCTCAAACAGCAGTTTTTCGTGTTCGTCTTGCGGGAATATTTCCATAAAGGAGTAGGGCGTCAGGCCCTCGCCGATGCGCGTCAATGGCAAGCGCGCCACCGGCTCGCCCTTGACCCAGAAATTGGCGGCCTCCACCCGATGGCCGTGGCGAACGATGGCGTCGCTGAGGTCGAGTTGGCGATAGAGTTCCAGGGTCCGCGCCTGGACGGCCAGCGCCCGGGAGGTGGTGCCGGACGTTGACGTCTTGTCGATAATCCGCACCTGAACCCCCAGTTTGCTCAACCACAGCGCCAGTACCAGCCCGGTGGGGCCGGCGCCGATGATCAGTACATCGCTACGGTTCATGAACCTGTCCTCCGCGGTGAGTGGAGCAAGTATGGTCGACACCGGAAAGACGACCAGGCTGCCCGCTCAATGGAAAAAGACTGCCCGCCTGCATAGCCTGCACCCTGCCATTGATCGTATGGTGACTCCGGTTCAACGGATTTGATGGAGCAACATGCAAGCCAATCGATTGATCATGAGCGTCGCTGCGCTGTTGGTTCTGGCGGGTTGCGGCACTCAGCGGCCCCAGGAAGCGCCTGCGCGCAAACCCGACGAGGTCAAGGCCGAAATCGTGCGCCTGCTGCCGGCCAAGACCGCCGATCGCCAGGGCTGGGCCACGGACATCTACGCGGCCTTTGCGGCCCAGAAAATTTCGCCGACCACCCAAAACCTGTGTTCGGTGCTGGCGGTGGCCGAGCAAGAGTCAACCTTCCAGGTGGACCCGACGGTGCCAGGCCTGGGCAAGATCGCCCGTGACGAAATCGACCGTCGAGCCGCCAAAGTGCACATTCCCGGCCTGTTGGTCAGTGCTGCGTTGCAAGTGCGTTCACCCAGCGGCAAAAGCTACAGCGACCGGTTGAATGCCGCGCGCAGCGAAAAAGAGCTCAGTGCGATCTTCGATGACTTCATCGGCATGGTGCCTATGGGGCAGACGCTGTTCGGTGGTTTCAACCCGGTGCACACCGGTGGGCCGATGCAAGTCAGCATCGAATTTGCCGAGCAACACGCCAAGGATTATCCGTACCCGGTAAGCGGCACGATCCGCCATGAAGTGTTCACGCGTCGCGGCGGCCTGTATTTCGGTATCGCCCATTTGCTCGGTTACCCGGTGAGCTACACCGAGCCGCTCTATCGGTTCGCCGACTTCAATGCCGGCTGGTACGCCAGTCGCAATGCCGCTTTCCAGAACGCAGTGAGCCGGGCGTCGGGCATTCCGCTGGCGCTGGATGGCGACCTGGTGCGCTACGACTCGATCATGCCGGGCACCACGGAATTGGCGGTGCGCACCCTTGGCAAGCAACTGGGCCTGCGTAATCCGGGCATTCACGACCAACTGGAAAAAGGCCAAAGCCTTGAGTTCGAGGACAGCCAACTCTATCGGCGGGTCTTCGAACTGGCCGAAAAGGCCGAAGGCCGCTCATTGCCTCGGGCGGTGCTGCCGGGGATCGTGCTGCAAAGCCCGAAAATCACCCGCAAGCTCACCACGGCGTGGTTTGCCAAGCGCGTCGATGAGCGCTATCAGCGGTGTATGGCGCGGTGATGGGGGCGCGGCGACGGTTCGGTCGTCGGGTGATCAGGATGGGGGTAGTTTCGGCTTCTACACTGGGTTGGCGAGGTTAATGCGGCCGTTGTCCTGAGGAAACGTTTATGTACCAGCTCTACGGACACCAGAACTCCGGGGCTGCCGCGATAGAGGCAGCGCTGGAGCTCTGCGAAATTCCTTACCGCTTCATCGACGTCAACGTGTCTCGGGAGGCGGCCCAGGCGCTTGAAAAACTCAACCCGGTCAAACAGATTCCGACGCTGCAATTGCCCGACGGCAGCATTCTGACCGAGAGTGCCGCGATCCTGATTCACCTGGGGCTGACGTTTCCAAAATCCAACCTGCTGCCCAAATTGCCCGCCGAGCGCGATCAGGTCATTCGCGGCATGGTGTACATCGTCAGCAATTGTTATGCGGCTATCGGCATTATTGATTACCCCGAGCGGTGGCTGGCCGAGGCGGATGAAACATCCCGGAAAAACCTCATCGCCGGCGCCCGCAAGCGCCTGCATTGGAGTTGGGAGGTGTTTGCCGATCAGTTTTCCGGCGAGCTGTACCTGGGGGATGAGACACCGGGGGCGCTGGACGTGCTGGCGGCGGTGATCACCCGCTGGGCCGGCAGCCGCGAGCACTTACGCAATGTTCGTCCCGGGTTTTTCGCCTGGCTTGAGCGAATCGACCGGCACCCGACGCTGGCACCGGTCTTCGCCCGGCATTGGCCGGCCTGAAGTCTTCACCCATTCCCGTTGGGATGGGGGAAGACTGATGTGTCACTCGCCGCGAATGTACTGCTCCAGCTGACGAATCAGCTCGGCCTGTTCGGCGATGGCTTCCTTGACCAGGTCACCGATCGACAGCAGGCCGATCAATTTGCCGTTCTCGACCACCGGCAGGTGGCGCAGACGTCTGTCCGACATGATGCCCAGGCAGGTGTCGACCGTTTGATGGGTGTCCACGGTGATGACCGGGGACACCATGATGTCGCGCACCGGCGTGCCGACCGAAGAACGTCCATGCAGCACCAGTTTGCGCGCGTAGTCGCGTTCGCTGATGATGCCGAGCACTTCATCATTCTCCACCACCAGCAAGGCGCCGACGTTCTTCTCGGCCATCTTCATCAGAGCTTCCAGCACCATGTGATCGGGTTTGATCTGGTGCACTTCCTGATTCTTCTGATCTTTCAACTTGAGCAGTTGGGCGACGGTTTTCATGGCGGCTTCTCAGGTGTTGTCGTTGTTCTTGAAGAATCGTAGACCCGAGCGCTGAGGGCAAGGGAGAAAGCGGCAGATAACGCTCAAAAAACGTCATTCAGCGGTTTTTCTTCACCTTTCATCGTTTTATCGAGTGGGGACGAGGCGGTATCTACACTGATATTACGGGTGCGCATCCGTAGCACCAGACGACCACACCACTGGAGTCAGACCCATGACCGACCGTATCTGCGACTGCCCGAAATGCTCGTGCAAACTGGGCGACCATCCGATCGTGCGCCACGGCAAGCACTATTGCTGCGAAGGCTGCGCCAAGCACCACGAGCATGGTGAAGAGTGTTCCAGCAAAGGCTGCAAGTGTGCCCATGGCTGAATGAACTAGCCGGCCTTTCTGTTTTTTTGTAGGAGCGAGCTTGCTCGCGATGGTCGTCAACGATAACGCGTGCTTGCTGGCTTGACGCGGTGCTCTTGAGTTCATCGCGAGCAAGCTCGCTCCTACAGTAATTAATTGCGGCGTATTAATTGGCCGGTCGCCAGGTGACATTCTCGACGCCGAATTTTTCCGCCAGCGGTTTGCTGGTCTTTTGTACCTTCTCTCGGCCAAAGCGAGGGATTCGTCCGACCCCCGCGTCGCAACTCGCCCAATGCCAGGCTTCCGCGTTGTCCATTTTGTCCAGGCGGATAATGAATGACTTGGGGACGCCATGAAGGGTGTATTCAATGACGAAAAGTTTTGCGTTGTTCATAAAGCCCGTATTCCTCCCTGTGGTAATAGAGGGATCGCGGGCGTAGAGGAAAATTCAGTTGGATTGTCGGACGGCGCTGGCCAGTGGCGGCCAGAGCGGTGGCTCGTTACCATGCAACACCTGCCCGACCCCAATGATCCTTGACCATGGCCCTTGCCGTCCCCCCCGACCTGAGTGATACCGATGTGCCGGTGCAACCACTGGCGCGCACCTACCCGCGCGGGCTGTTTATCGAGCCTCACGAGCATGTCTGGGGTCAGTTGTTGTATGCGATGAGCGGCGTGATGTGGGTTGAAACCCCGCACGAGGCGCTGGTGGTGCCACCGCAGCGGGCGGTGTGGCTGCCGCCGGGCGTGCCGCATGGGATTCGCGTGGTGTCGGACTTGCAGATGCGCAACATCTACCTTCGGCCAGCCTTGGCAACGACGCTGGACGCCACCGTTCAGGTGATCGAAGTGGGTGGTTTGCTGCGCGAGCTGATCGTGGGCCTGGTGGCGCAGGGTGACAATGGTGATGCTCAATATTACGAGGCGCTGGTCGGCCTCGCGCTGCTGGAACTTCGGCGTGCCCGGCGTTCGCTGCTGAAAATTCCGATGCCGGACGATTCCGACCGGCGCCTGATGAACCTGTGCCAGGCGGTCATGGCCGCGCCATCGCTGGCTGTTCCCTTCGAACAACACGCCGAAAACGCCGGGGCCAGCGTGCGTACTCTGGCGCGCCTGTTCAAGGACGGTTTGGGCATGGGCTTCGCCGAATGGCGGCGGCAGGTGCAATTGGCGACGGCCGCTGCGGAGTTGATCCAGGGCGTGCCGGTGAGTGCGATTGCCCGGGAGCTGGGCTATTCGCCGAGCAGCTTCAGCGACATGTTCCGTCGGGAATTGGGTGTCGCGCCTTCGCAGTTTTGCCAAAGCGAAAACTCGTAGGCGTCTGCGATTCCCTGTGGGAGCGAGCCTGCTCGCGATAGCGGTGGGTCAGTCAACATTGATGTTGAATGTAATGCCGCTATCGCGAGCAGGCTCGCTCCCACATGGATTTGTGAATGCCCGGCTAATTTGGCCGGGATTCAGAAGCGCTTGGCCGATGCCCGCTGCGATTGCCCTCTAGACTGCGTGCATCCCTTGATTGCTCACGGAGTCTGACATGAGTTACCTCATTTCCCTGGTTATCGGTCTGGGCGTCGGTTTGCTGTACGGCGCACTGGATTTTCGTTCCCCCGCGCCTCCGGCCATAGCGCTGGTTGGCCTGTTGGGCATGCTCGCTGGCGAGAAGCTCTGGCCGATGGGCCGGCAACTGGTCGCTGGCTGGATCTCCTGAGCCCTTTACTCATTCGATGGACATTCCCATGAAAGCACTGCAGTTTGACAAAACCGGCGACCTCTCGGCCTTGCGCTACGTCGAGGTGCCCACCCCCGTTGCCGGCCCCGATGAAGTTCTGGTCCAGATCAAGGCCGCCGGCCTGAACCCCAGCGATGTGAAGAACGTGCTGGGGCGCTTTCCCTACACCACCTTGCCGCGAATTCCCGGGCGTGATTTTGCCGGTGTCGTGATCGAAGGACCGCAGGCGCTGATCGGCCAGGAAGTCTGGGGCACTGGCCGTGAGCTGGGCTTTTTCGCTGACGGTTCCCATGCCCAGTTCGTCAAACTGCCGGCCAATGGCGTGGCGCTCAAGCCGACTCATCTGAGCTTCGCCCAGGCGGCCAGCCTCGGCGTGCCTTACACCACGGCGTGGGATGCATTGGAACGCAGCCTGGTGGTGGCTGGCACGCGGTTGCTGGTAATCGGCGGCGGGGCGGTTGGCAGCGCGGCACTGGCGTTGGCCAAGGTGCGCGGCGCGCAGGTACTGGCGGCGGCGCGGCGGCCAGAGCAGGTCAAGGAGCTGGAAGCTCAGGGCTATCAAACCCTGCAACTGGATAAACCCGAGGACCTGGGGGCCCAAGTGCAGGCCGTTTACACGGGCGGCGCTGACGTGATTTTCGACACCACCGGTTTCTGGCTGCCCGCCTCGGTCGCGGCGCTGGCGACATTTGGCCGTATCGCAATCATTGCCGCGCCGGTGGATGGCCTCGTGCAATTGCCGGCCCTCGCGTTGTATCGCAAGGGTGGTTCGGTGGTGGGCATCAACTCGCTGCTGTATGGCGTTCAAGCCTGTGCGGCGATGCTTGATCAGTTCGGCCGGTTTTTCGATCAGGATCTGTTGCCGTTGCCGCAGGGACTCTTTGAATCGCCGCTGGCCGATGGGCTGGCGCGTTATGCGGAAGTGAATCAGGGCGCGGGTGACAAAGTCATTCTGCTGCCGTGATCCCCTCCGCGCTGGCGAGGATCAGAACTGCGCGGTTTGCTTGAGCATCTGCGCCGCCGGGGTATCGGTCGGGCTGACCATCGCGTAGTTGTAACCGCCGCCCGACCAGTATTCGGCCTGCAATTCGCCGTCGCTGCGACTGCCCCTCGGCAGCATGAAGTTCTTTGGCCCCGGCGGGCGCACGTAAAAGCTGATCTTGTGCCCGCTCTGATCCTCATACACCACCATCGCCGCCGGACCTTGCTCAGTGCTGAGCAGGCGTCCGCTGGCCGGTTTGAAACCGGCGCCCGAGAGGTCAGGCAAGCGGTTGGCCTGGGTGAAGTAACGGTCGAGCCAGGCCTGCATATCGCCGTCGTCTCTGACCTTGTAGTCAGCCGGCAGAATGCCCTGCTGGGCAAACAACCGGTACGCCTGCAGGGCGTCGGCCATTGGCTGCTGGGCACTGATGAACGTCATTTCCCGCGCCTGCCAACCGCTGAAACCGCCGACGCTGACGGCCATCAGCAACACCGCGGCACTGGCCAGATGACGGCGAGACTGGCGTTTCAGGCGTTGTCGAATCAGCGCCGGGTCGAGGTCGGGATTGGCCGGTTGCTGCAAAGCGCCGCTCAGGGCCGCACGCAGTTGCTGGGCATCTTGCTGCCAGGCGCGCACCTGTGCGGCGACGGGCGCATGGGTGGCCAGATAAGTGTCCACCAGACGTCGGTCGTCATCGCTCAGTTGATGGTCGACGTAGGCGTGCAGGTCACGCTCGCTTGGGGGCATGCTGATCATTTGAGTATCCGCAGGGAAGGGCTGACGATTTCGCCGTCGCTGAGTTGGCGCAAGGCCTGGCGGGCGCGGGACAGGCGCGACATCACGGTACCGGTCGGGACACCGAGAATCTCGGCGACTTCTTTATAACTCAAGCCTTCCACCGACACCCACAGCAGCAACGCGCGCTGTTCGGTGGTGAGTTGATCGAAAGCCTTGAGGGTCGATTGGGCGATCACGGTGCGTTCCACCGACGGCTGCGCATCGTCGCGCCCGGTGAAGAATTCGAGCATCCGTGCGTAACGCCGCGAGCGCCGGTGAGCATCGAGAAACTGGCGATACAGAATCGAGAACAGCCAGGCGCGCAGGTCGCCCTCGGGACGTTTATCGTTCCAACGCGACAGCGCGCGCTCAAGGCACGACTGCACCAGATCGTCGGCGCTGCTGGGATTGCGCGTCAACGACACGGCAAACCGGCGCAATCTGGGAATGATTTCACTCAGTTGTTCGTCGATATCATTCATGAATTTCTGGCTAGTCACTACGCTGGGACTAGGAAGACGCCCGGTATCCGAGGTTATTCCACACCTGAAAAAATAAATACCGCGCGATGGAATAAACCCTCGTGGGGTTCGTCTGCTTGATCCTTCTCACTTGTGGCCGATGGCCCTGGAGTCTTTCATGGTAGATCGCTCATCACCGCCCACCCGGCCCCCCTTGAGTGCCGCGAGCCTGACGTTGCGCCTGGCCGGCATCGCCGTGGTGGTCGCCGCCGTGGCCGGGGCTTTTGCCTACGTCAATGGCACCTTCGACCCACAGCGCCTGACGCCTAAAAAGCTGATCAATGTGCTGGAGACCAATAACGGCGTGCACCCCGGATTCCGCCGTAACCACTCCAAGGGCGTGTGTGTGATCGGGCATTTCGAAAGCAGTGGCGAGGCGCGCAGCTACTCCACGGCTCAGGTGTTCAACGAAGCCCGGACCCCGGTGGTGGGGCGGTTCGCCTTGCCGGCCGGTAACCCTTATGCGCCGGACAGCGCCGTGCCGATTCGCAGCCTGGCGTTGCGTTTCACCCAGGCCAACGGTCAGCAATGGCGCACCGGGATGAACAGCATGCCAGTGTTCCCGGTAGGTACGCCCGAGGCGTTCTACCAGTTGCAACAAGCGCAGTCGCCAGACCCGGCCACCGGCAAGCCAAACCCGGCTGCCGTGCCGGCGTTCTTTGGCTCGCATCCTGAGGCCGCGCCGTTCCTGGCCTGGATCAAGACCGCCAAGCCATCGGCCAGCTATGTGACGGAAACCTACAACAGCGTCAACGCGTTCTACCTGGTCAATGCCGCCGGGCAACGCCAGGCCGTGCGCTGGAGCATGACCCCGGTGGCCCAGGACGCGGCAGGTGCCACGGCGCCGGAGGGTACGGACTTCCTTGAGAAAGACCTGGTGCAGCGTATCTCTGCGGGACCGCTGCGCTGGCAGCTGAACATCACGCTGGCCAACCCGGGCGATCCGGTCAACGACGCCAGCAAGGCCTGGCCCGAGGGGCGCAAAGTGTTGAATGCCGGCACTCTGGTCCTCGAAAGCACGCAGCCGCAACTCAATGGCGAATGCCGGGACATCAACTACGATCCGCTGGTTTTGCCGAGTGGGATCGAAGGTTCCGACGACCCGTTGCTCGCCGCTCGCTCAGCGGGTTACGCCAGTTCCTACTTGCGCCGCACCAGCGAAGTCAGCCAGTTGCCAGCCGCTAAACAGGAGGCTCAACAATGAGCACTCAACCGAACCACTTCGCGCCCTTGGCGCGACTGCTGCACTGGCTGATGGCGCTGATGATCATTGCCATGTTGTTCATTGGCGCGGGCATGGTTGCCTCGGTGTCAGAGCGTCATGAGTGGCTGATCCATCTGCACAAACCCTTGGGCATCGCCATTCTGTTGCTGGTGATCGTGCGCCTGGGCGTGCGCTTTTCCACGCAACAGCCACCGCTGCCGGCGGACCTGCCGGGTTGGCAAGTGCTCGCGGCCAAGGCTTCGCATGTGCTGCTGTACGTGTTGATGTTTGTGTTGCCGATTATTGGTTGGGCGATGATTTCGGCGGCGGGCGACCCGGTAATGCTCAGCAGTTCGTTGCAGTTGCCGTCGATCCTGCCGGCCAATGCGCAGGTGTTCGCGTTCCTGCGCAAGGCTCACGGGTATTTGGCGTATTTACTGTTTTTGACGGTATTGCTGCATCTGGCGGCGGCGTTGTTTCATGGCTGGGTGCGTCGTGATGACGTACTGGACAGCATGCTTCGGGGCAAGGATCGCGGCTGATCCTCCTTTGCCGCTGGCGCAGGCTGCGCCAGCGGCTAGGAAGGCCGAGCAGTCAGCGCACGGTGTCGATCATCTCGGCAATAGTGGTCAGCACGTCCTTGCCCAACTGTTTCGACCGCTTGCCCGACCAGCCGGTCAGCGCGTTCGGGGCGTCGTTGTTGTCCTTGAACGGCATCTCCAGCGTCAGCGACAGGCAGTCGAATTTCTCGCCGATGCTGTTGCAGGCCAGGGTCATGTTGGCCTTGCCCGGCTCGTCGCGGGTGTAGCCGTGCTTGGTCTGGAAGTCCTTGGTCAGGTGCTTCAAGTGGCTGCGGAAATGCTCTTCGAGTTTTTCGATCCGCGGCGTGTAGCCGGGGTTGCCTTCGCAACCGGCGGTGAACACGTAAGGGATTTCTTCATCGCCGTGGATGTCGAGGAACAGATCGACACCGTACTTTTCCATCTGCTGTTGTACGAAAAAGACTTCCGGGGTGAGTTCCTGGCTGGCGCTCTGCCAGGCTCGATTGAGGTCCTGGCCCATGGCGTTGGTGCGCAGGTGACCATGGAAGGCGCCGTCCGGGTTCATGTTCGGCACCAGGTACAGGTCGGCACTGGCCAGCAATTTGTTCAGTACGGGATCATCGTGCTTTTCCAGACGTTCGATGACGCCTTCCATGAACCACTCGGCCATGTGCTCGCCGGGGTGCTGCTGGGCAATGAGCCAAACCTTGCGCTGACCTTCGGCGCCGGTGCCTTTGCGCAACAATTGGATGTCTCGGCCTTCCACGCTTTTGCCGGTGGCCAGCAATTCGGTGCCGGCCTTGGACAGTGCCTGCTCGATCAACCAGTCGTGACGGCCTCGGCTATAAGGTTCGAAATAGGCAAACCAGGCGTGGGTGGCAGTGGCTTCAAGACTGAAGCGCAGGCAATCGCCTTCGAAAATGGTCGGCACCCGGAACCAGTTGACGTGGTCGTAGGACGCCACGGCCTGATAGCCGTCCCAGGCCTTGTTGTAGGAAGACTTGCTGGCATTGTTCAGCCGGAACCAGTGCTCCTGACCGACGTGCAGACCGCTGGCCTTGAAGTGAAACCACTGAAAGTGCGGGCTGCGAGTGTCCGGCTTGATGGCCAGCAGCGCTTGCAACGGGTTGCTGATGTCCAGCACTTCAATGTTGCCGCTGTCGAAGTTTGCACTGATGTCGAAAGAAGATTTGGCCACGCTCATAGTCGATTCCTGAATATGATTTTTATGGCTGCTACTTTACACGCTGAGGAGGGAAAACCGAGGGAAATTGCGGGGTGTAGCGGGGGGCGTCGTCCTTGACGCCGGCGCAGCTTAGAGACTGTGCGATTGATTCTCAAGTGCTATTTTTCATTCGTTTTACCCAAGGTCCGCGGGCTTCTCTTGCCAACCGATATTCTTTTGATATTATCCGCGCCATCGAATTTGCAGCACCCAAAGACTTCATTAGCCTGAAGGTAAAGCCAGAATAACTGGCAAAAAAAAGACCCGGCAAAAAGCCGGGTCAAAAACCGTGATTAGCCTGATGAGGAGAGAGTCCAGGAGACCGACCTAAGGTCACTCGGACAATCGACTGATCTCGCGACCAGCTGCATGCAATAATAATCATTCTCGTTTGCAAGTCAAACGTTTTTATCTGCGCGATTGGAAAATTCTTTCCCGCGCTCCCAAACGTCCTGTCTCATTTCAGCTGTTGCGATCGCCATCCAGGGATCGGTCTAATAGCGCCTTCGCCATATCGATCATGTGCACGGTCGAAAACGCCAGGTCCCTGTTTGCACCTTGCAGGTGATTGGCCGATTCGAATGCCGTGGCGGCCGCACAGCGCAACAGGTCCGTGGCGTGGACCAGCGCTTCCTCGCTGCTGATATTACGATTCACAGCAAAAAAACGTTCTTCTTCGACCACCACTTCGGACACTGCCGGTTTCAAGTAATAGTCCAATGCCCGTTGGGCTGCCGCAGAGCCGGCAGGCGAGGTGAGGGAGGTGTCGATTTGGATGTCCGGCAGGTCGTTGCTGGGGATGTTCATGTCGATGGCAAGCTCCGTGAGAGATTCAGATCCGTGAACCAATCCTAGTACTTACTGTATTTGTGACGAGAATTTAAATACTACAAGTTGTGTTTTGAAAGGCCGGAGGCGCCCACGTATCGTGCTGCACATGGATAAATGGATTGAATTGGTCAAGGCCAAGATGAGTGAACTCAAAGTCACTCAAGAGATACTTGCCGAGCGTGTAGGGATGTCCCAGGGCGGCATTGGTCACTGGCTGACTAAACGCCGTCAACCCAGCATCGAAGACATGAATCGTGTGTTGCAGGCGCTGGGCATGGACTATCTGGAAGTGGCCATGGTGATCAGGGAACCTCTACTCCTGCAGGACGACGGGATTTCCCTGACGGAAAAGTACAACCCGTACTTTCGGTACCCGGTCAGCGACTGGCGAGAACCCGCAGAGGTGCGTGACGGCGAGCATCCGGTCTACGGCAAGCCCCGTTTCGAGCTGACCGATTACCACGCTCGGGGCAAGGCGTTCTGGCTGGTGGTGGCGGGCGATGCGATGACGGCGCCGAGTGGCGTGAGCATCGCCGAGGACATGTTGATCCTTGTCGACCCGGATGTGGAAGCAGTGCCCGGCAAGCTGGTGATCGCCCAGTGGCCGGACAGCACCGAAGCGACGTTTCGCAAACTGATCGAAGAGGGCGGGCAGCGTTACCTGGTCCCGCTCAATCCGACATATCCGAAAGTCCTTTACACCGAAGTATGCCGAATCATCGGTGTAGTGGTTCAGGCAACCGCCAAATTCTAATCAGATCGGTCCTCGCAACGCGTAGGACCGATCTTCATTTCAGGCTTCTTCCAACTCGACCAGCGCACTGCCTTCGCTGACCATCTCGCCTTCCTGGCAGTACAGCGCCTTGATCACACCGGCGTGGGGCGCGCGGATGCTGTGTTCCATTTTCATCGCTTCCAGCACCACCAGTTGCGCGCCTGACTCGACTGTTTGCCCGGCCTCCACCAGCACCCGGACGATGCTGCCGTTCATGGGGGCAGTCAGCCCGCCTTGATGGCTGTGGCTGGCTTCAACGGCGCTGATCGGATCGTAGGATTCGATTCGGCGCAGCTCACCTTCCCATTGCAGGTACACAACGCCGTCACGGCGGATTGCCCGATGCTGGCGGCGCACGCCGTTGTGTTCTGTCAGCAGCTGTTCGCCCTTGAGTTGCGCGGTGCGCAGGTTGCCCAGGGTCAGTGCCCGATCCTGGCCTTCGCAACTCAGGTGCAGGGTGATTTCCTTTGGCAGCCCGGCGCGGAAACCGTTGCTGATCCCCCACGGTGAACTCAGGTCGTCGGCACGTGGCGATCCCGATTGGCTCTGGGCAAACGCCTGCGCGGCGGACTGCCAGAATTCGTCACTGAGTGGCGAAGGCTCTGGAAGCAGTTGCTCCTGATAACGGGGAATAAATCCGGTATCCAGTTCTGCCGCTGCAAAGGCAGGATGGCCGATGATACGGCGCAGGAAATTGATGTTGGTCTTGAGCCCGCCAATCGCAAATTCGTCCAGCATGCTCAACAGCCGCAAACGCGCCTGTTCACGGTCCTCGCCCCAGGCAATCAGTTTGCCGAGCATCGGGTCGTAGAAGGGCGAGATCTCATCGCCTTCTTCCACGCCGCTGTCGACACGACGCCCTGGCCCTTCGGCGGATTCGCGATATAGCTCCAAGCGCCCGGTCGCCGGCAGGAAATCATTGGCCGGGTCTTCGGCGTACAGCCGCACTTCAATGGCATGACCGATCAGCGGCACCTCGGCCTGGGTCATCGGCAGCGCCTCACCGCGCGCCACGCGAATCTGCCAGGCCACCAGGTCGAGACCGGTGATGGCTTCGGTGACCGGGTGTTCGACTTGCAGGCGCGTGTTCATCTCCATGAAGAAGAACTCGCCGCGCGCATCCAGCAAGAATTCCACGGTGCCGGCACCGACATAACCGATGGCCTGCGCCGAACGCACAGCGGCCTCGCCCATGGCGCGACGCAGTTCCGGGCTCAAGCCTGGCGCGGGTGCTTCTTCGACGACTTTCTGGTGCCGACGCTGGATCGAGCAATCACGCTCATTCAGGTAGAGGCAGTTGCCATGCTGGTCGGCGAAGACCTGAATCTCGACGTGGCGCGGTTTCAGCAGGTATTTTTCCACCAGCATCCGCGAATCGCCGAACGACGATTTTGCTTCGCGCTGGGCGGACGCCAGGGCTTCGGCCAGTTGGCTGACTTCTTCGACCACTTTCATGCCTTTGCCGCCGCCACCCGCTGTGGCCTTGAGCAGCACGGGGTAGCCGATGCGTTCGCAGGCATCACGGAAGGTGTCGAGGTCTTGAGCTTCGCCGTGGTAGCCGGGCACCAATGGGACGCCGGCGGTTTCCATCAGTGCCTTGGCCGCGGACTTGCTGCCCATGGCGTCGATGGCCGAGGCGGGCGGACCGAGGAAGATCAGGCCGGCGGCTTCGATGGCGCGCGCGAACCCGGCGTTCTCCGACAGAAAACCATAACCCGGGTGAATCGCCTGAGCGCCGCTGGCCTTGGCCGCCGCGATCAGTTTGTCGATTTGCAGGTAACTGTCGGCGGCTTTGCTGCCACCGAGGTCGACGCGGATATCGGCTTCGCGGCTGTGCCGGGCTTCACGGTCCGTGGCACTGTGCACGGCCACGGTGGTCAGGCCCAGGGCCTTGGCGGTGCGCATGACCCGGCAAGCGATTTCGCCCCGGTTGGCCACCAGCAGGGAGGTAATAACAGGGGCGCTCATCAATGCGGCTCCTTGGTGGTGATTTCGGCTTGCCAGCTCGGTGGACGTTTTTGCAGAAAGGCGCGCAAGCCTTCCTGACCTTCGGGACTGACGCGGATTCGCGCGATGGCATTTTCGGTGTAGCGCCGCAGGGCCGGGGTCAGCGCGCCGTTGCCGACTTCACGCAGCAAGTCTTTACTGACACGCATGGCTGCCGGGCTGTTGAGCAACAGGTTGTCGACCCACTGCGCGACTTTTTGCTCCAGCTCACTGGCGGGATAACTGTCGGACAACAAGCCGATCTCGCGAGCCCGCTGTCCACCGAATCGCTCCGCAGTCAGGGCATAACGGCGTGCCGCACGTTCGCCGATGGCTTGCACCACAAACGGACTGATCACGGCCGGCGCCAGGCCGATACGCACTTCCGACAGACAGAACTGCGCGTCATCGGCACCAATCGCCATGTCGCAGCAACTGATCAGGCCGAGCGCGCCGCCGAACGCGGCGCCTTGCACCACGGCCAGGGTCGGGATTTTCAGCTTGGAGAGGTTGTACATCAACTCCGCCAGTTCCCGGGCGTCGTCGAGGTTGGTCTGGTAGTCGAGTTCGGCTGATTGCTGCATCCACGCCAGGTCGGCACCGGCGCTGAAATGCTTGCCGCGACCGCGCACCAACAGAAACCTCAGGCTGGTATCGGCCGCCACTTTGTCCAGTGCCAGGATCAGCTCGCGGATCATCTCGGCGTTGAACGCGTTGTTTTTTTCTTCACGGCTGAGCCACAGGGTCGCAAAACCCCGTGGGTCGGTCAGCAGTTCGAGGGTGTTGAAATCGTTCATTTTCGTCCGTTCTCCACGGTACTTGTAGGAGCGAGGCTTGCGCGCGATGGACTGAAGGGCGGCGCATTTAACCGGAAAGCGCGCGTCATCGTTAACGTCCATCGCGAGCAAGCTCGCTCCTACAAAATCACATCCGGAACACGCCGAAGCGGCTCTGTTCGATTGGCGCGTTCAACGACGCGGACAAGGCCAGGGCCAGCACATCGCGGGTCTGCGCCGGGTCGATGACGCCGTCGTCCCACAGCCGTGCGCTGGAGTAGTAAGGGTGGCCCTGTTCTTCGTATTGATCGAGGATCGGTTGTTTGATCTCGGCTTCCTGCTCGGCGCTGAACCCCTGGCCGCTGCGTTCAGCCTGCTCGCGCTTGACCTGCACCAGCACGCCCGCTGCTTGCTCGGCGCCCATCACGCCGATGCGTGCGTTCGGCCACATCCACAGGAAACGCGGATCGTAAGCCCGCCCGCACATGCCGTAGTTACCGGCCCCGAAACTGCCGCCGATGATCACGGTGAATTTCGGCACCTTGGCGCAGGCCACCGCGGTGACGAGTTTCGCGCCGTGCTTGGCGATGCCGCCGGCTTCGTACTTCTGGCCGACCATGAAACCGGTGATGTTCTGCAGAAACAGCAAGGGAATGCCGCGCTGACAAGCGAGCTCAATAAAGTGCGCGCCTTTCTGCGCCGCCTCGGCGAACAGGATGCCGTTGTTGGCGAGGATCGCAATCGGGTAACCGTGCAAGTGCGCGAAACCGCAGACCAGGGTGGTGCCGAACAGCGCCTTGAATTCATCGAACACTGAGCCGTCGACCAGACGGGAAATAACTTCGCGCACGTCGAACGGCTGCTTGGCGTCGGCCGACACCACGCCGTACAACTCATCGCTGGCGTACAGCGGAGCGATCGGCGCGCGTTGTTGCAGTTCGCCCAATTTGCGCCAGTTGAGGTTGGCGACGCTGCGTCGGGCAATGGCCAGCGCGTGTTCGTCGCTTTCGGCGTAATGGTCGGCAACGCCGGAAATCTTGCAGTGCACATCGGCCCCGCCAAGGTCTTCGGCGCTGACCACTTCACCGGTCGCGGCTTTCACCAGCGGTGGGCCGGCGAGAAAAATCGTGGCTTGCTGGCGAACCATGATCGCTTCGTCGGCCATCGCGGGTACGTAAGCGCCACCAGCGGTGCAGGAACCCATCACCACCGCGATCTGCGGGATGCCCATGGCGCTCATGTTGGCCTGGTTGAAGAAGATCCGGCCGAAATGCTCGCGGTCCGGAAACACTTCGTCCTGACGCGGCAGGTTGGCGCCGCCGGAGTCCACCAGGTAAATGCACGGCAGGCGATTCTGCTGGGCGATGGTCTGGGCGCGCAGGTGTTTCTTCACGGTCAGCGGGTAATACGAGCCGCCTTTAACGGTGGCGTCGTTGGCAACGATCATGCACTCGACGCCCTCCACGCGGCCGATCCCGGCAATGACGCCCGCAGCGGGAACGTCTTCACCGTAGACCGCGTAGGCCGCCAGCTGGCTGATTTCCAGAAATGGCGAACCTGGATCGAGCAGCCGATTGATCCGCTCGCGAGGCAACAATTTACCCCGCGAAGTGTGGCGTTCTTGCGCCTTCGGACCGCCACCTTGCGCCACTTGGGCGAGCAGGGTGTGCAGGGCGTCGACCTGTTTGAGCATCGCCGCGCTATTAGCCGCGAACTCCGCTGAACGGGGGTTGAGCTGGGTATGCAGGATAGCCATGGACAGCTCCGTTTAGCGGGTTTCGTTGAACAGTTCGCGACCGATCAGCATGCGACGGATCTCACTGGTGCCGGCACCGATTTCGTACAGCTTGGCGTCACGCAGCAGACGACCCGCCGGGAATTCGTTGATGTAGCCGTTACCGCCGAGGATCTGGATCGCATCCAGGGCCATTTGCGTGGCACGTTCAGCGCTGTAGAGGATCACGCCGGCCGCGTCCTTGCGCGTGGTTTCGCCGCGTTCGCAGGCCTGGGCCACCGCATACAGGTAGGCGCGGCTGGCGTTGAGCTGGGTGTACATGTCGGCGACTTTGCCCTGGATCAGCTGGAATTCGCCGATGCTTTGGCCGAATTGCTTGCGGTCGTGAATGTACGGCACGATCAGGTCCATGCAGGCCTGCATGATGCCGGTCGGGCCGCCGGACAGGACAACGCGCTCGTAATCGAGGCCGCTCATCAACACTTTCACACCGCCGTTGAGTGCGCCGAGGATATTTTCCTCCGGCACTTCGACGTCATCGAAGAACAGCTCGCAGGTGTTGGAGCCGCGCATGCCGAGCTTGTCGAACTTGTTGCTGCGGCTGAAGCCTTTCCAGTCGCGCTCGACGATGAAGGCGGTGATGCCGTGCGGGCCTTTTTCCAGGTCGGTCTTGGCGTAGATCACGTAGGTGTTGGCGTCAGGGCCGTTGGTGATCCAGGTTTTGCTGCCGTTGAGGACGTAGTGATCGCCGCGTTTGTCGGCACGTAGTTTCATCGACACCACGTCGGAACCGGCATTCGGTTCGCTCATGGCCAGGGCGCCGATGTGCTCGCCGCTGATCAGCTTCGGCAGGTACTTGGTTTTCTGTTCGTGATTGCCGTTGCGGTTGATCTGGTTGACGCAAAGGTTGGAGTGGGCGCCGTAGGACAGTGCCACCGACGCCGAGCCACGGCTGATTTCTTCCATGACCACCACGTGCGCCAGGTAACCCAGGCCCGCACCGCCGTACTCTTCCGGAACGGTTACGCCGAGCAGGCCCATGTCGCCGAATTTGCGCCACAGGTCGGCCGGGAACAGGTTGTCGATGTCGATCTGAGCGGCGCGGGGAGCGATCTCCTTGGCGACGAAGGACTGAACCTGATCGCGCAGCATGTCGATGGTTTCACCGAGGGCAAAGTTCAGGGATGGGTAGCTCATGGGTCACCTTTTGGCTTTTTTGTAGGGCGGGGAGGGCAGTGATTCGGCTCTCACCTTTACGTTAACGTAAGCCTGTGACGAATGGCTGTCAATCACCCTTTACGTTAACGTCAACTTGAGCGAGAGTAGAGGCAGCTCTTACAGACTTGCGACGGTCACCTGTGGGAGCGAGCTTGCTCGCGATTGCGCCTGAACTGTCGACATTGATGTTGAATGTACTGGCCCCTTCGCGAGCAAGCTCGGCTCCTACAATGAGCGTCGGCAGCCCATCAATAAAGACAATAGGGGTCGTCATGGATCAACCCAGTGCAAGCACGCAGCGCAGCTATACCCGTGGTACTCAGGACAAAGCCTTGTTGGCGATGACCATCGGTCAGGCATTCAACAACACGGCGGCGCAATACCCGAACGGCGAGGCGCTGGTCGTGCGTCATCAACAGCTGCGCTACACGTGGCAGCAACTGTCCGAGGCGGTGGATCTGCATGCCAGAGCGCTGCTCGCATTGGGCTTGCAGACAGGCGACAGGCTGGGTGTCTGGGCTCCAAATTGCGCCCAGTGGTGCATCAGCCAGTTCGCCAGTGCGAAGATCGGCGTGATCCTGGTCAACATCAATCCGGCTTATCGCAGCTCCGAGCTTGAGTACGCGTTGAAGCAATCCGGTTGCCAATGGCTGGTCTGCGCGGGTGCATTCAAGACGTCCAACTATCACGCCATGGTGCAAGGCCTGTTGCCGGAACTGGCGGAGCAATCCATCGGGCAGCTGCAGAGTGAGCGCCTGCCGGAATTGCGCGGCGTCATCAGCCTTGATGCGCAGCCGCCATCGGGTTTTCTGCCGTGGTCGCAACTGACCGACCTGGCCGCCAGCGTCACAGCCGGGCAATTGCGTGAGCGCGAGGACAGCCTGCACTTCGATCAGCCGGTCAACATCCAGTACACCTCCGGCACCACGGGGTTCCCCAAGGGCGCGACCCTCAGTCACTACAATATTCTCAACAACGGCTACATGGTGGGCGAAAGCCTCGGGCTGACGGCCAATGATCGTCTGGTGATTCCGGTCCCGCTGTATCACTGCTTCGGCATGGTCATGGGCAACCTGGGTTGCATCACTCACGGCAGCACCATGATTTACCCCAACGATGCCTTCGATCCATTGCTCACCCTGACGACGGTCGCCGAAGAAAAAGCCACCGCGCTCTACGGCGTGCCGACCATGTTCATCGCCATGCTCGATCAGCCAAAACTGGCGGAGTTCGATCTGTCGAGCCTGCGCACTGGGATCATGGCCGGGGCGACCTGCCCGATTGAAGTGATGCGCCGGGTTATCAGCGAAATGCACATGAGCGAAGTGCAGATTGCCTACGGCATGACGGAAACCAGCCCTGTGTCGTTGCAGACCGGTCCGTCAGATGAGCTGGAATTGCGAGTGACCACGGTGGGCCGGACCCAGCCGCAGCTGGAAAGCAAAATCATCGACGAGGCAGGCAATCTGGTGCCGCGCGGCACCATCGGCGAACTCTGCACTCGCGGGTACAGCGTGATGCTCGGTTACTGGAAAAACCCGCAAGGTACCGCCGAAGCCATCGATCAGGCGGGCTGGATGCACACCGGTGATCTGGCGAGCATGAATGACGAAGGCTACGTGTGCATTGCCGGACGCAACAAGGACATGATCATCCGCGGTGGCGAGAATATTTACCCGCGGGAGCTGGAAGAGTTCTTCTTCACCCACCCGGCCGTGGCGGATGTGCAAGTGATCGGCATTCCGTGTTCGCGCTATGGCGAGGAGATCGTCGCCTGGATCAAGTTCCACCCGGGTCACAGCGCCACCGAACAGGAATTGCAAGCCTGGTGCAAGGAGCGCATCGCGCACTTCAAGACACCGCGTTACTTCAAGTTCGTGGATGAGTTTCCGATGACGGTGACCGGCAAGATCCAGAAATTCCGGATGCGCGAGATCAGTATCGAGGAGTTGCGTATCAGCCAAGCCTGACACAATCCCTTGTAGGAGCGAGCTTGCTCGCGATGACGGTAGGCCAGTCGACTTCTGTGTTGAATGTTTTACCGCCATCGCGAGCAAGCTCGCTCCTACAGGG
>NZ_RWIN01000010.1 GCF_009761815.1 Pseudomonas sp. PB120 | reverse complement strand
CCAGCCTGCTGGCGATGGACGTCAACGATAACGCGCCCTGTCTGGATGATCGCGGTGTCTGGGTGTCCATCGCCAGCAGGCTGGCTCCCACAGGGGGAATGCGTACGCCAGCAGAATCAGGTCGGCTTTAAGGCCGCCTCGCTTTTGATTTGGCTTTTGACTTTCTTGCCGCCTCGAGAGGCCGAGTGGAGGTTCTGCGCAGTGGGCAACCCGGCATGGATGCCGGTTTAGCCGCGCTGGGCCAGGGATGGCCGATGGCGGCGGGCCCACGGAGCAGGACCGGAGCGAGGGCATGCCGAGCCTTAGCGAGGCACCGAACGAAAGGGGCAAGAGCCCTTGGTTACTTGGGGCTTTTCCAAGTGACTCGCCGTAAGGGCGAAACCAATATCCGCCGTGACCGAAGAAACGGATATGTACGCACTCCACCTCAAAACAGCAGCCCACAAAGCGCAACTGTTTTTTCCCTGTCATCTTTCCCGTGCATGCTCATCCAACCAGAGACGCCGGTTCCCCCGCACTCGGTAATCAGAACTTTCTTCTCCGGCCAGTGGTCATTTAAGTAGACATGCCCCAGGCACATTGTTTTCGGACTATTGAGTGGTGATCGAGATGGAAAGTATCAGTCTATTGCTCGGTGAGGCTCTGAGCCCGTATCAGGTGACATTGACCCCATCGGGAACCCATGGCGAATGCCTGGTGACATTGAAAAGTGCAACCGGCGCAATCGTCGTCGAGCGTGAGTTCAATCACGCCCAGTTGACCGATAAGCGCTTGTTGACGGATGTGGTCGACGGTTTGCACCGGGATGTGCTGATCGCCGAAGGTCGGCTGGAGCCCTGTGTTATCGCGGCATTGCGCAATGCGGCACAGGACAAGATCCTCGCCAGCCGAAATTGAATTTTTTTCTGTGGGAACCTTCCCGCTCCGAAGTCAGTCAGAGGATGTAACAGCAGGATCAAGCATTGTGCTCCGATGCTTGTAGCTTGTTGCTACTGGTCTTTATGTAGGCCACGTTTAACCCCGAGTCGTCTCCCCACTTCTCGGGGTTTCTTTTGTCCGCGATTTGTCAGCGTTGGGCCTGTTGCTCAAAAAACGCCTTGGTGGCTTCCAGGTAATCGCTGCGCCTTTGTGGATCGAGCCAGTCGCCGTACAGCCGATCCAGGCGATCGTGGGGCAGGGTACGCAATAGCCGGTTGATCTCGCTGATCGCCTGTCGACCCTGGGGGGTATTGGAGCAGCCGATATGCCCGGACAGGTAAGGGCCCGTGCCCTTGATCGGATAAAACACCAGTTGCTCATCGGTGATGTTCTTCAGCTCGGCCTGATAGCGAATCTCTGGCCAATAACCCAAGACCACCTGCAAACGACCCAGGCGCTGCATCTGTAGCAGACTGCCAAGGGCGTCGTTGCCGTAGTGCGGCGTCAATGCGCCGGGCGGTGACTGGCGCAACAGGGCGTCGACCAACTGACCGTAGCTGCGTTCGGCAACCACGCCGACTTTCTTGTCGCCGCTGGCCAGCAACGCCGCCAGGTCCACTTCGCCGCCGACCAGGAAGGGTTCCAGAACCGGCAGGTCTTCCTGCCGGATCACTAGACCATTGCTGACGGCACGAAACGCCGGGTCAGAGAAGGCGATCCACTGCTCCCGCTCCTTGGTCCAGATCAGCGAAGGATCACAGGTCAGCGACGCTTCGTGGAGCATTTGCATGCCACGGGCGCGGTTAACCCGCATCAGGGTGTGGTTGTATTGCGGCAGGCCGGCGATCAGCAGTGGCAACATTTGATCAATGATCCCCTGACCTTTCTTCGGTCCCTGGAAAATCATCGTCGGCGGCAGGTCGCGCAGCAACCAGATCAGGGTTTCCTTCGGGTGCGCCGAAACGGTCGGTGGCAATCCCGCCAACAGCGCCAACGCCGCCACTGCGCGCCAGGCGCGGGCATATTGAATGGCGGATGAAGGCAGGCGCTTCAGCTTAGATGGCCCCGTCTTCACGCAGCTTTGCGATCTGTTCCTTGTCGTAGCCAAGATCGTGAAGTACCTGCGCATTGTGTTCACCCAATTGCGGTCCGACCCATTCCGAAGTGCCAGGTGTCTCTGAGAGTTTCGGCACGATTCCCGGCATCTTGAAATCTTTGCCGTCCGGCAACTTGGCCTTCAGGAACATTTCCCGCGCCAGGTACTGCGGATCGTTGAACATGTCTTCGGCGCTGAAGATTCGACTGGCAGGGACGTCGGCCTGATTCAACTGCTCGATGACGGTGTCCAGCGGCAGCGAATTGACCCAGCGATCGATCACCCCGTAAATCTCGTCGCGACGGCTGTCGCGTCCATCGTTGCTGACCAGCCCCGGGTCATTGGCCAGGTCTTCGCGACCGATGACCAGCATGAAACGTTTGAAGATCGCATCGCCATTCGCGCCGATCTGCACATGTTTGCCATCTGCACTGGTATGGATCGACGAAGGGGTAATGCCCGGCATGATGTTGCCGGTGCGTTCACGGATGAAACCGAGGACGTCGAACTCCGGCACCATGCTTTCCATCATGGCGAAGATCGCTTCATACAGCGCCACATCCACCACTTGCCCCAGGCCACCGTTGACCTCGCGATGACGCAGGGCCATCAGCGCGCCGATCACGCCCCAAAGCGCGGCGATCGAGTCACCGATGGAAATCCCGGTGCGCACCGGCGGCCGGTCTTCGAACCCGGTGATGTAACGCAAGCCGCCCATGGACTCACCGACCGCACCAAAACCGGGTTGATCCTTCATCGGCCCGGTCTGGCCGAAGCCCGAGAGGCGCACCATCACCAGTTTCGGGTTCAGCGCGTGCAAGACTTCCCAGCCCAACCCGAGTTTTTCGAGCACGCCGGGGCGAAAATTCTCGATCAGGATGTCGGCTTCACTGAGCAGTTTTTTCAGGATCGCCAGACCGTCCGGGTGTTTCAGGTTCAGGGTCAGGGACTTCTTGTTGCGTGCCTGGACGAACCACCACAGCGAAGTGCCCTCATACAATTTGCGCCACTTGCGCAACGGATCACCGCCGTCGGGGGATTCGATCTTGATCACTTCGGCACCGAACTCGCCGCAAATGCGTGAGGCAAACGGGCCGGCAATCAACGTACCCAATTCAATGACTTTCAGACCTGAGAGCGGTTTTCCGGTGAGCGGCATGCTGGATCCTGTAGGACAAGGCGTGGTGAATACAGCGTTTTAACATAGCCGAACGTCAGACGACCAAGGTTGATCGCCTTCAATTCGTTGATTGCCTGCCGCATCGGTTAGACTTGCCGCCTTTCCTCGTATCAAGAAGCCCGTTCATGGCCCAGCCGTCCACGACCTACAAGTTTGAATTGAACCTCACCGACCTCGACCGCAGCGTTTACGAGACCGTGAAGCAGACCATCGCCCGTCACCCTTCGGAAACCGAAGAGCGCATGACCGTGCGGCTGCTGGCCTACGCCTTCTGGTACAACGAGCAGCTGTCATTTGGTCGCGGTCTGTCAGACGTGGATGAACCGGCGCTGTGGGAAAAGAGCCTGGATGATCGGGTCCTGCACTGGATCGAAGTCGGCCAGCCCGATGCCGATCGCCTGACCTGGTGCTCGCGTCGCACCGAACGCACCAGCCTGTTGGCCTACGGCAGCCTGCGTGTCTGGGAAACCAAGGTGATCCCGGCGATCAAGAACCTGAAAAACGTGCACATCGCTGCCGTGCCGCAAGAAGTCCTGGAAACCCTGGCCAAGGACATGCCCCGCGTTATCAAGTGGGACGTGATGATCAGCGAGGGGACGATTTTCGTCACCGACGACCGTGGTCAGCACGAAGTCCAGTTGCAGTGGCTGAGCGGCGAACGCGGCTGATTTTTTGCCACGTCATCCGGTTTAATCCTACGTATTCAAGAGAAGCCCCTGTCACCTCATGCGCATCGAACCTCGCCTGCTGCCCGATACCCTGCCATTCCTCGGTGACCTGCCGCCGCTGCTGACCCGTTTGTACGCGGCGCGGGGCGTGCAATCCGAGGCGGAACTGGACAAGAGCCTGGCGCGGCTGATTCCGTTCCAGCAGCTCAAAGGCATCGATTCCGCCGTGGATTTGCTGGTGACGGCGCTGGAACAACGCCAGCGGATTCTAATCGTGGGTGACTTCGACGCCGATGGCGCGACGGCCAGTACGGTGGGGGTGCTGGGCTTGCGCCTGCTGGGCGCCGCGCACGTCGATTACCTGGTGCCGAACCGATTCGAGTACGGCTACGGTCTGACCCCGGAAATCGTCGCGGTGGCGCTTGAACGTCAGCCCCAATTGCTGATCACCGTGGACAATGGCATCTCCAGCGTCGAAGGGGTAGCGGCGGCAAAACAGGCAGGGCTGCAGGTGCTGGTCACCGACCACCACTTGCCCGGCGACGAGTTGCCGCTGGCCGATGCCATTGTTAACCCGAACCAGCCCGGCTGTGATTTCCCAAGCAAGGCACTGGCGGGCGTCGGGGTGATTTTCTATGTGCTGATGGCGCTTCGCGCGCGTCTGCGCAGCCTTGGGTGGTACGAGAGCACGCCGCAGCCGAACATCGGCGAGTTGCTGGACCTTGTGGCCTTGGGCAGCGTCGCCGACGTGGTGCCGCTGGATGCCAACAACCGGATTCTGGTGCACCAAGGCCTGGAGCGGATTCGCGCCGGGCGTGCACGGCCGGGGATCAAGGCGATTCTCGACGTGGCCAAGCGCGAGCCTGCGCGCATCACTTCCACCGACCTGGGGTTCATTGTCGGCCCGCGCCTGAACGCGGCGGGGCGCCTGGATGACATGAGCCTGGGCATCGAATGCCTGCTCACGGATGACGCGGGACTGGCTCGGGAAATGGCGGTCCAGCTCGACAGCATGAACCAGGACCGCAAATCCATCGAGCAGGGCATGCAGCGTGAAGCGCTGGCCCAGCTCAAGGATTTGCCGGTGGAGTCGATGCCGTTTGGCCTGTGCCTGTTCGATCCTGAATGGCACCAGGGTGTCATCGGCATCCTCGCCTCGCGTATGAAAGAGCGCTATTTCCGCCCCACCATTGCCTTTGCCGATGCGGGCGATGGCATGCTCAAGGGTTCGGGCCGCTCGGTCCAGGGCTTCCACATTCGCGACGCCTTGAGCGTAGTGGCGGCGCAGCATCCCACGCTGATCAGCAAATATGGCGGCCACGCCATGGCGGCGGGGTTGACGTTGCCGGAAGCGAATTTTCCGCTGTTCGCCGAAGCCTTTGACGCAGAAGTGCGCAGGCAATTGCGCGAAGAGGACCTGACCGGGCGCTTGCTGTCGGATGGGACGCTGGCGGTCGAGGAATTTCACCTGGAACTGGCCCGCGCGTTGCGCCACGCCGGGCCGTGGGGGCAGCATTTCCCTGAGCCGTTGTTCCATGGCGTGTTTCAGCTGGTGGAGCAACGCGTGGTGGGCGAGCGGCACCTTAAAGTGGTGCTGAAAAGTGAATGTGGCTCGGTCAAACTCGACGGCATCGCTTTTGGTATCGACCGTGATATCTGGCCGAATCCGACGATCAAGTGGGTGGAATTGGCCTACAAACTCGACCTCAACGAGTTTCGTGGGAACGAGACTGTGCAGTTGATGATTGCTCATATCGAACCGCGTTGACCCTTTCGCGGGCAAGCCTTGCTCCTACAGGTCTTGGTGCTCCAGTAGGAGCAAGGCTTGCCCGCGAAAGCGATCCCCCAGACGCCAAATATCCCCGGAACCCTCCCTCATCCCCCGATGTCGACTAGGCTCTAAGCACTGCTTGATTATCCTTGTGACGTCTTGTCTCATTTTTTGCCCGCGGGGGCGGGTGCTGCACCTTTTTCCTGTCACTCGTCGACTTTTCAAACAGAACCCTGGAGCCTGCCCACTGATTCGAGAGGTGCCCCATGAGTCTGCTGCTTGAACCCTATACCCTTCGCCAATTAACCCTGCTCAACCGCATCGCGGTATCGCCGATGTGCCAATATTCGAGCGTCGATGGCCTGGCCAACGACTGGCACCTGGTGCACCTCGGCAGCCGTGCTGTCGGTGGCGCTGGCCTGGTGTTTACCGAAGCCACGGCGATCACCGCCGATGGCCGCATCACCGCCGAGGACCTCGGCCTGTGGAATGACGAACAGATCGAGCCGCTGCAACGCATTACCCGTTTTATCGCGGCCCAGGGTGCGGTGGCTGGCATTCAACTGGCCCACGCCGGGCGCAAGGCCAGCACCCATCGGCCATGGATCGGCAAGCATGGCAGCGTCAAACCGGATGACGGCGGCTGGACCCCGGTCGGCCCTTCACCTATTGCCTTCGACCCACAGCACACGCCGCCCAAACAGCTTGACGAGGGGCAGATTGCTGACGTCATTCAGGCGTTTGTCGAGGCGGCAAAACGCGCCCTGACCGCCGGTTTCAAGGTGGTCGAAATTCATGCCGCACACGGCTATCTGCTGCACCAGTTTCTTTCGCCCCTGAGCAATCAGCGGCGAGATCAATATGGCGGTTCGTTCGAGAACCGAATCCGGCTGGTGCTGCAAGTCACCGAAGCGGTGCGTGCGGTGTGGCCTGACGAGTTGCCGTTGTTCGTGCGGTTGTCGGCCACCGACTGGGTAGAGGACGGCTGGAATCCGGACGAAACCGTGGAGCTTGCCCGACGCCTGAAAGACCTGGGGGTGGACCTGATCGATGTGTCGTCGGGCGGCACGGCGGCCAACGCCGAGATTCCTACTGGCCCCGGTTACCAGACCCGTTTCGCCGAACGTGTGCGCAAGGAGTCAGGCATTGCCACTGGCACTGTAGGAATGATCACCGAGCCGGCACAGGCCGAGCACATCCTGAGGACCTGTCAGGCCGACATCATCTTCCTCGCCCGGGAACTGCTGCGCGATCCGTATTGGCCGTTGCATGCCGACGATGATCTGGGTGGACGCAAGGCCATCTGGCCGGCCCAATATCAGCGCGCGACCCATCGTGATCAGCCGATTCATGAGTCGGATTTGCGAGATTGAGTGAGGCTGCAAAAACAAAAAGCCCCGGTCGAGTTGACCGGGGCTTTTGTGTGTCTGGGCGAGCATTTTTGTGGTTTTTCAGGCCGTCATCGCGAGCAGGCTCGCTTCCACATTGTATGTGTGGTGCTCACATAACCCTGTAGGAGCCGGGCTTGCTCGCGAAGACGCCCGTTCAGGCACCCCATCACCCTCAGGTGTACTTACGCTTATCCGGCGCCGGCGGGAAATACTGGTACAACCAGGTTTCACTCAACGTCCGGTCATGGGTGCGAATAAACAACCGCAGCTCCACCGGCTCGACGCTGTCGTTGGTCGGGAACCAGTCGAACGTGATGCGGTAACCCTTGATGTCATCGAGCACCAGCACGTTGAAGTCCTTCACCTGCCCATTCGAGCACGTAACCACCGGCTCGATCCCCGCGCCTTCCGGCAAGCGGTCCAGGCCGCCACCGGTGAAGTCCACGGCAAATCGACGGGCCCAGACCTCCGGGTAATGCTCGCCCGGCGCCCAGCCTTCGACGAAACCGCCCATGCCAGAGCGGGTGGCCGCGACTCGCGCCAACGGCGTGCCGACCGGCGGCAAGGCGCTCCAGTAAAGCTTGTAGCCGTAGTTCAGGGAATCACCGGCCGCGACCGGTTTTTTCGGGGTCCAGAACGCGACGATGTTATCCAGGGTTTCGCCGGTTGTAGGAATTTCCAACAGGTCGATAGAGCCTTCGCCCCATGCAGTTGTAGGTTCTACCCACAGGCTCGGGCGCTTGCCGTACCAGTCGACGGTGTCCTGATAACTGGCAAACTCGTGATCGGTCTGCACCAGGCCGAAACCCTTAGGGTCGGTGTCGGCGAAGGCGTTGAATTGCAGGGTGGCCGGGTTGTTCAGTGGGCGGCAGATCCACTCGCCATTGCCACGCCACATCGCCAGGCGATCCGAATCGTGGATTTGCGGGTGAATCGTGTCGCACATACGGCGTTCGTGGGTGCCGCAACTGAACATGCTGGTCATCGGCGCAATGCCGAGTTGTTCGATGGCGGTGCGCGCATTGACGTGGGCATCGACGCCCATGACGACCTGGCTGGCCTGGCAGTCGATATCGAATCGGTACGCGCCGGTTGCGCTCGGCGAGTCCAGCAGGGCATAGACCACGAAGCGGGTGCTGTCCTTGTCCGGCGTCTCGAACCAGAACTTGGTGAAGTCCGGGAACTCCTCACGCTTCTTGGCGTAGGTGTCGATCGCCAGGCCGCGTGCCGACAGACCGTACTGGCCGGTGGCATCTACCGCACGGAAATAGCTGGCGCCGAGGAAGGACAGCACGTCATGCCGGTCCAGTTCCGGCGCCTTGAACAGCTTGAACCCGGAAAACCCCAGGTCGCCCGTGAGCTGCTGGGTGTCGACCGTGGTTTTTTCATAGTTGAACAGGGACGGGCGGAAATGCACTTCACGAGCCTGGCGCGTCTTCGGGTCGACGCTGTACATGCGCACCGGCTGCTTGAACCCCATGCCGACGTGGAAGAACTGCACATCCAGCTGACCGTTCAGCTCATTCCACAACGAATGATTGCCGTCGTACTGGATCGCATTGAAGTTCTGCGGCGTCATGGTCGCCAATGTCGGCGGCAGCACCTGCTTGGTGTCCTGGTAGCGATTGCCGGCGAGTTGCTTGGCCTGGATCTTCAAGGCTTCGAAGTCGAACGCCTGCGCCTCGCCATCCGCCGCGCCATTCCCGGCCCAGGCGCGCGAGGCCAGCAGGCCGGTGGCCGACAAGCCGGTGTAAGCCGCAATGGCCATGGAAGCTTTGAGCAAATTCCTGCGGTTCATAAGTACAACCTGTCGTGAACAATCCCGGGCCGTTCCTGGCACGTGCTGGATCTGGAATAACGGTTCGGACATGCCTTCGGCCAAACGCAACGGACTTTAAACAGATGCCAAATAGCTTAAACCGTTCGGTTGCAGAGCAAAAATGATTGATGGCACAGCGATAGCGCGGCAATGAAACAAGAAGTGTCGGTTAATTTTTCTGACAGGACTTTCTGATTTATAGGGCATTTCTGCTTTTTTCGACTAATTACTCTAAAAACCTCTTTTCAGCGCGCGGATAGTTTCTATTCTGTGGTCATGACCGGTTTCTGCCCTTCAGGCCGGCGACTGATAAAAAGGATGGGGCGATGCGTTTTTCGAAATTTTCTGTGGCTTATAAAAGGACATCGTCCATGACGAAAGTACAAGGCATCACCGAAATATTGGGAATCTTCCCTTGCTTCAATGTCAGTCGACGAAGGCGTCGATTGAGCCCGGATGAAATGAAATTGGTGGAGCAGTATCGCGACCTGTCGGAGAGTGACCGGATTGCGATGCGCTACCTGGTCGACGCGATGCGGACTGTGTCGCGGTTTTGACGAGCCAGTGGGGGGACCGGCCGTAGCGCGTAGTCACGGCCGAATCTTTGGCACTTACCCGACTTCTTCCACCGCTCGATAAGCCTGATCAATCGCCGCGTGCGCATTCGCGCTCCAGGCGGCGTCCGAGTTGGCGATGCTGACTCGGCCGACCGGCTGACGCGCCAGGTTCATCAGCCTTTCGCTTTCATCGAAATCGTCATACAGGCTGTTGGAAAAATACGCGTAGCCGTGTGACCAGCGGTTGACCGTGATCGCCAGGATGTCGGTCTCGTGGTTGAAGCCGCCAGGGCCGAGCATGCGTTGCAATTGATCGCGAAGTTGCGCTTCCAGTTGTTCGAAAGATTGTCCGTACAGCCGATTACGGCCGGCACGCGCCTGATCGCGCGCATTCATGCCGCTGTCGGGACTGGTGGGGACGTAGACCATGTGCAAACCGATGGGCTGTTTCGGATCGTGTGGGTGGTCATAGCCGCCCATGCTCACCGGGTAGTCGAGCTTGATGCGGCTGTAGGGTTGGGTCGCGGCATAGATTTCGTGCACGCCTGATGTCTGAAACGACTCCCAGTTGCGGATCACTACCTTGGTGTAGACCAGCGGGAACTTCACGTTCTGGCTCAGCGCGTGTGACTGCTCGACGGGCAGGTCCCGCAGCAGGTACGGGATAATCATGTTGTAACAGGCCATGATGCAGTGTTTGCCCCGCACCTGGCGGAGCTGCCCGCCACGGCTGTAGCCAACGTGCACGCTGTTGTCGACGTTGCGCACGCTGACTGCTGTGCTGTTCAGGCGAATGCGCACCGGGGCCCTGGATTGGTCGAGCCTCGCGTAATCGAACGAGGCCAGCACCACATCGTCCATCGTGTGTCCTGGCGCCACTGACGGGATCAGGCTGCGCACCAGTAACCGTGCGAGCGAAGCATTGCCGTCGGGGAAGTGATAGATGTAGGGCACTTCCATTTCCGCCCGGGCGTCTTCGCTGACGGGCTCCAGACTCATCGCACTGAAGCCTGGGAAACCCAGCGAGTAAGCATCGAACGCGGCGACGGCGTCGATGCTCAGCGCCATGTAGTCGTTGGTGCGACTCTGGAAATACTTCACCGCCTGGGTTGAAAGTCCTGCGTCCTTGAGCAGGAAATCCTGGTAACTGGTCACTTCCAGGTGCGCGGTTTTTTCCTCGGTGGTCTTGCCGGCGAGGTAGTCCTTCGGCGTCGTGTGCAGCGCAATCAGCGCCTCGCGGTCGGCTTGCGGCAGCGGGAAGTCGTTGATGAAATCGGTGATGGGACGTGCGTGGAGCTGGTCCGGGGAGATATCGTCGGCGACCATCTGCGTTGGATCGCCGCTGACCAGTTTGTCTTCGCCGAAGTTTTCCTTGTCGAAGAATACGCCGCGGGACAAGCCCCGGTCAGGGTAGAACTGGCGGTGGAACGCGGTCTCGAAGCGCTGGATGTCGACGCCGAGTTTTTTCAGCAGGCCATTCACTTCCTTGCTGTACAGGTGATTGGGCGACTGGAGGGACTCACTGCCGCCGTAACCGATGATCATGCGACCGCCGGCCGAGAATTCGTTGCGCTTGGCGTGGCCGCCAAAGTCATCGTGGTTTTCCAGAATCAGGATGCGTGCTTTCGGATGTTTCTCACGGTAGAACCATGCGGCAGACAGGCCGCTGAGGCCGCCGCCTACCACCACCAGGTCATAGTCCTCGGTGATGGGCAGCTTGTCGGTATCGAAGACTTTTTTCTCCCCGCCCAACTGGTGCGCAATTTCGAAGGAGCCGACGTGGTTGCCGCGCAGGCCGTTGAGGGCCGGAGGGTAGTAGCGCCCATCGGGCGCTGCCTGGAGAATCTGCAGTGGCGTCATGCCGGCTGCGAGGGTGACTGCAACGCCGTTGAGAAAGTCGCGGCGGGTGATATCCATATTCAATCCTAGAAGTTTTCATAAGTCGCCCCGGCATCCGCACGGATGCCGGGGCGAAAGCCGTTACCGGCTGACCTTCCAGGCATCGCCCGCAGGCGCAGTGCCGTGGTCGTAAGGTTTGGCCAGCCACATGTACAGCAGGCCCAGGCCGATGACGATGGCCGTGCTCAATACCATGGCGTAGTTGATGTACCACGCCGCATCCGGCGTGCGGGGCCAGGCCATGTTGATGATGGCACTGACACCGTAGACCAGCGCGCCGATATTGACTGCCCAACCCCATGCGCCCAGGGTGAATTTGCCGCTCGGTTTCCAGCCTTTCATGCGCGCATACAGCGCCGCGAGCACGATCATCTGGAACGCCAGGTAGATGCCGATGGCCGCGAAGCTGACGATCGTTGCCACGGCGTCTTGCAGGAAGAAACCCAGAATGATGATCAACGCTGGCAGGACGCCGGACACGAACAGCGCCGCAACCGGAACCTGAGTCGTAGGAGAAATCTTCTTCAGCAGGGAACTGCCGATGACCATTTCATCCCGGGCGTAAGAGTAGAGCAGGCGACTCGCCGCTGCCTGTAGGCTAATGACACAGGAGATGAAGGAAATCATCACCACGCCCATCACCACTTTCGAACCGACCGGGCCGAAGGCGTTGTTGAGGATGGTGGTGACCGGGTCCTTGTCGGTGCCATTGATCACGGCTTGCATGTCCGGTACGGCAAGGATCAGCGCGAGGCAGGCGAACATCGCTGCAATGCCGCCGATGTAGATGGTCATGCGCATGGCCACCGGGATCTGCTTGCTCGGGTTCGGGGTTTCTTCGGCGACGTCGCCGCAGGCCTCGAAGCCGTAATACAGGAACATCCCCGCCAACGAAGCGGTCAGGAACGCCGGTAGATAAGAGCCGTCGACGCTGATGTCGAAGGTGTTGAACAGCACGCTGAGCGGTTGATGGCGTTCGAAAATCAGCAGGTAAACGCCGACGATCACCGCGCCGACCAGTTCGCACAGGAAGCCGAACATGGCGATGCGTGCCAGCACCTTGGTGCCGCTGAGGTTGACCAGGGTAGCGAACAGGGTCAGCACCAGGGCGATGACGATGTTGGTGTTGTTGTTCGGTTCGAAGCCCAACATGGCGGCCAGGTAAGGACCGGCACCGACAGCCACGGCAGCGATGGTCACGCACAGCGCAATGGAGTAGATCCAGCCGACCATCCACGCCCAGCGTTTGCCCACCAAGCGACGAGCCCACGGGTAGACACCGCCGGAAATAGGGAACTGTGAAACCACTTCACCGAAGATCAGGCACACCAGCAACTGGCCGCAACCCACCAGCAGATAGGCCCAGAACATCGGGGGGCCGCCAGCGGCCAGGCACAGGCCGAACAGGGTATAGACCCCTACGACCGGAGACAGGTAAGTGAAGCCCAGGGCGAAGTTTTCCCACAGGCTCATGCTTCGATTGAAGTTCGAGGTGTAACCCAGTTTGCGTAGCTGTTCGGCATCGCTGTCGGCAGCGATAGCGGAGAGTTCGGGTGATGCATTCATGGTGTGTAAGCTCCGGAAAATCGGCAGATTTCGGATGTCCGAAACCGTGGCAGGACCTTGGCGGTGCTGCCCGGATCGGTGGTTATTGTTTTAGCTTCTTTGGTGTGAGGCCTGGTGGTGCGTATTGACGGTTTCTGCCTTGAAACCGAGGTGACTCCATCGCGAGCAGGCTTGCTCCCACAGGAATTGCGCTGAGCCTGCCTGCGATGCTTTTTTAATGCTTGAACATCACATGCCGAACCACGGTGTAGTCCTCCAATCCGTACATCGACATGTCTTTCCCGTAACCGGACAATTTCTGACCGCCATGGGGCATTTCGCTGACCAGCATGAAATGCGTGTTCACCCAGGTGCAGC
>NZ_RWIN01000087.1 GCF_009761815.1 Pseudomonas sp. PB120 | reverse complement strand
GCCAGCAGGCTGGCTCCCACAGTTGACTGGGTTGGCCACAAAATAAAAAACCCGCCGATGATTGCTCATCGGCGGGTTTTTTATGAGCGGCTAACGCTTAGATCGCGCCACGCTTGCGCAACAGATCCAGCACTTGCTTGACGCCTTCTTCCAACGAAACGGACTGGGTGTCGATCACCAGATCGGCATCCAGCGGCACGTCGTACGGGAACGACTCGCCCGGGATGTTATCCCCGGCCGCCGCGTACAGGCCTTGTGGGTCACGCTCGGCACAGACGGTCGGCGAGGCCTGGACGTAGACCGTCAGCAGACGCTCCTTGCCGATCAGGTCCTTGGCCTGTTCACGACCTTCGGCACTCGGCGCCACGAAGGCTGCCAAAGTGAGCAGACCGGCTTCGTTGAACTGACGTGCAACGTGTGCCGCACGACGCCAGTTCTCGGTACGCCCGGCGCGGTCCTGTGGCAGACCTTTGTTCAGGTCGTGACGCAGGTTCTGGCCATCGAGCACAAACACCGCGCGACCCAGGTCGAACAACTTGCGTTCAACCGCATAGGCCAGGGTGCTTTTGCCCGCGCCCGACAAACCGCTGAACAGCACGGTAGCCGGTTGCTGGCCGAAACGCTGGGCGCGTTCTTCGGTGGCAACGTGCGCCAGTTTGCCGTGGTGCGTGCTGCTGCCATGCGCCAACGGCTGGGCAACGATCATGCCCGCGCCAACGGTGCCATTGGTCAAACGGTCGATGATGATGAACGCGCCGGTGGTGCGGTTGCTGTCGTAACCGTCGAGGGCAATCGGCGCGTCGAGCGCGATCTTGACCTTGCCGATTTCGTTCAGTTGCAACGCGCTGGCCGGACCTTCTTCCAGGGTGTTCACGTCGACCTTGTTGACGATGCTGGCGATGGAGCCCGGCACGTAACTGGTGGCGCGCTTGATGTCGTATTTCTTGCCCGGCAGCATCGGCTCTTCAGCCATCCACACCAGCATCGCTTCGAAGCTGTCGGTGACCGGCGGCACGTTGTCGGCATGCACCAGCAGGTCGCCACGGGAGATGTCGATTTCGTCTTCCATGGTCAGCGTTACCGCCTGACCTGGACCGGCGTGTTCCAGTTCACCTTCGAAGGTGACGATGGATTTCACACGGCTGCTCTTGCCCGACGGCAGTACCACGACTTCATCGCCCTTCTTGACGATGCCGCTGGCCAGGGTGCCGGCGAAACCTCGGAAGTTCAGGTTCGGACGGTTGACGTATTGCACCGGGAAACGCAGGTCGGTGAAATTGCGGTCGCCCGCCACTTCCACGGTCTCGAGGATTTCCATCAGCGACTGGCCGGTGTACCACGGCGAGCGCTCGGATTTGTTCACCACGTTGTCGCCCTTCAAGGCAGACATCGGCACGAAGTGCATGCTGGTCGGCTTCAGCTTCAAGCCTTCGGCGAACTTCAGGTAGTCGGCCTTGATCGACTCGAACACGCCCTGGTCGAAGCCCTTGAGGTCCATCTTGTTGATGGCGACGACGATGTGCTTGATGCCCAACAACGAGGCGATGAAGCTGTGGCGACGGGTCTGGGTCTGCACGCCGTAACGGGCGTCGACCAGGATGATCGCCAGGTCACAGGTGGACGCACCGGTGGCCATGTTGCGGGTGTACTGCTCATGGCCGGGGGTGTCGGCGATGATGAATTTGCGCTTGGCGGTGGAGAAATAGCGGTACGCGACATCGATGGTGATGCCTTGCTCGCGCTCGGCCTGCAGACCGTCAACCAGCAGTGCCAGGTCGATGTCTTCACCGGTGGTGCCGACTTTTTTCGAGTCCCGGGTGATCGCTTCCAGGTGATCTTCGTAGATCATCTTGGAGTCGTGCAGCAGGCGCCCGATCAGGGTGCTCTTGCCGTCGTCGACGTTACCGCAGGTCAGAAAGCGCAGCAGCTCTTTACGTTCGTGCTGGCCCAGGTAGGCGAGGATGTCCTCGCTGATCAAATCAGATTGATGCGACATGACAGCCCCTTAGAAATAACCTTGACGTTTTTTATCTTCCATCGAGCCTGCGCCATCGTGGTCGATGACACGGCCCTGGCGCTCGGAAGTTCGCGTCAGGAGCATTTCCTGAATGATGTCCGTGAGGCTTTCGGCCTCGGACTCCACCGCGCCCGTCAACGGGTAGCAGCCAAGGGTACGGAAACGCACTTTCTTTTTGACGATACGCGCTTTGTCTTCATCGCTCAGGTGTTCGAGGATGCGCTCGTCGTCGATCATGATCAGGGTGCCGTTCTTCTCGATGACTTCACGCTCGGCGGCGAAGTACAGCGGGACAATCGGGATGCCTTCCAGATAGATGTACTGCCAGATGTCCAGCTCGGTCCAGTTCGACAACGGGAATACGCGAATGGATTCGCCCTTGTTGACCTTGCCGTTGTAGACGTTCCACAACTCGGGACGCTGGTTTTTCGGGTCCCAGCGGTGCTTGCTGTCGCGGAACGAATACACGCGCTCTTTGGCGCGGGATTTCTCTTCATCGCGACGGGCACCGCCAAACGCTGCGTCGAAACCATACTTGTCGAGTGCCTGCTTCAGGCCCTCGGTCTTCATGATGTCGGTGTGTTTGGCACTGCCGTGGGTGAACGGGTTGATGCCCTGCGCAACGCCGTCTGGGTTGACGTGGGTGATCAGGTCCAGGCCCAGCTCAGCGACCATCTTGTCGCGGAACTTGTACATTTCCTGGAATTTCCACCGGGTGTCGACGTGCATCACCGGAAATGGCAGCTTGCCGGGGAAGAACGCCTTGCGTGCCAGGTGCAGCATCACGGCGGAGTCTTTACCGATGGAGTACAGCATCACCGGGTTATCGAACTCGGCGGCCACCTCGCGGATGATGTGGATGCTTTCCGCCTCCAGCTGTTTCAGATGCGTCAGTTTGTCGACCATGGCTACTCACGAAATCTTTCTTATGAACGGCCAGCGGGCCGTGTTCGAGCGGGGAATCCTAGCACAGCGCTCCCTTCTAATCAGGACGCCAACTAGATCGAAAGGGTATATGAATATGCCTGCCTGTTTGGGCGAAACGCGCCCCTGTAGGAGCGAGCCTGCTCGCGATGGTCGCAAACGATAACGCTGGGGATCTGACACCCCGTGGTGTTCTCAGGTTTATCGCGAGCAAGCTCGCTCCTACAGTTATTGGGCGCGTTTCAGATCGGGTTCGGGCAATCGATGAAGATGTGCTCCAGCGCAAAACGTCGCGCCAGGTAATCGCCCAGCGCTTGCACGCCGTAGCGCTCGGTGGCGTGGTGGCCGGCGGCGATGAAGCTGATGTCGTTTTCACGGGCGCTGTGAAAGGTCTGCTCGGAAGCTTCGCCACTGAGGTACAGATCGACCCCGGCCAGCACGGCCTGATCGATGTAACCCTGGCCGCCACCGGTGCACCAGCCAACCCGGCGAATCATGGCGCTGCCTTCGACCAGCAACGGCTCGCGGCCCATGACTTCCTGCACGCGACGGGCGAAATCCCGAGGTGTCACAGGTTCGTTCAATGAACCGACCAGACCGACGATCTTGAGGTTATCCGGGTCCAGTGGGCCTTCGACGGTGATGTCCAGCTGACGCGCCAGCTGCACGTTGTTGCCGACTTCAGGGTGCAGGTCCAGCGGCAGGTGATACGACAGCAGGCTGATGTCGTGTTTGAGCAGGGTTTTCAACCGGCGCTGCTTCATGCCGGTGATGCACGGGTTCTCGCCTTTCCAGAAGTAGCCGTGATGCACCAGCACCAGATCGGCCTGGGCTTTGACGGCAGCATCCAGCAACGCCTGGCTGGCAGTGACGCCGCTGACGATGCGCATCACCTGCGGCCGGCCTTCAACCTGCAACCCGTTGGGGCAATAATCGGCAATCCTGGCGCTGTTCAGGTAACGGTCGGCTTCTTCGACCAGGGTGCTCAGGGCGACGGCCATAAAAGACTCCTAAATATCCCGTTCAGAGGCGCGCGCGGCCTCGTATAATGCGCAACATTATGGGCGCTCTCAAACCGCCTGCAACCTTTCAGGACGTGCTTAATGCTCAAGGCGCTGCGTTTTTCCGGCTGGCCGTTGTTGGCCGGCGTGCTTATCGCTCTTTTGATAATTCAGCGTTACCCGCAGTGGGTCGGGCTTCCAAGCCTCGACGTCAACCTGCAGCAAGCACCGCAAACCACCAGCGTGCAACAGGGGCCGGTGTCGTACGCCGACGCCGTCACCACGGCCGCACCGGCGGTGGTCAACCTGTACACCACCAAAGTCATCAACAAGCCGAACCATCCGCTGTTCGAAGACCCGCAATTCCGTCGTTTCTTCGGCGACAACTCGCCCAAGCAGAAACGCATGGAATCGAGCCTCGGCTCCGGCGTGATCATGAGCCCGGAAGGTTATTTACTGACGAATAACCACGTCACCAGCGGCGCCGACCAGATTGTGGTCGCGCTCAAGGATGGCCGTGAAACCCTGGCCCGCGTCATCGGCAGCGACCCGGAAACCGACCTCGCGGTGCTGAAGATCGACCTGAAAAACCTGCCGTCGATCACCGTCGGCCGCTCCGACAACATCCGCATCGGCGACGTGGCACTGGCCATCGGCAACCCGTTCGGCGTCGGCCAGACCGTGACCATGGGCATCATCAGTGCCACCGGGCGCAATCAGTTGGGCTTGAACAACTACGAGGACTTCATCCAGACCGACGCCGCGATCAACCCCGGCAACTCCGGTGGCGCACTGGTGGATGCCAACGGCAACCTGACCGGGATCAACACCGCGATTTTCTCCAAGTCCGGCGGTTCCCAAGGCATCGGCTTCGCGATCCCGATCAAACTGGCCATGGAAGTAATGAAGTCGATCATCGAGCACGGTCAAGTGATCCGCGGCTGGCTCGGCATCGAAGTGCAGCCGTTGACTCAGGAACTGGCGGAATCCTTCGGCCTGTCAGGGCGTCCGGGGATTGTGGTGGCGGGAATTTTCCGCGACGGTCCGGCACAGAAAGCCGGCCTGCAATTGGGTGATGTGATTCTTGCCATCGACGGCGAACCGGCCGGTGATGGTCGTCGCTCGATGAACCAGGTCGCGCGGATCAAACCGACCGACAAGGTGACGATTCAGGTGATGCGCAACGGCAAGGAGCTGAAGCTGACCGCCGAAATCGGCTTGCGCCCGCCGCCTGCACCGACCAAAGAGAAAGAAGAAGAGTAAGCGCCCCAACACAAACCCCCTGTAGGAGCGAGCTTGCTCGCGATGGTGTGTCAGCGACAACGATGTCAACTGACACTCCAT
>NZ_RWIN01000086.1 GCF_009761815.1 Pseudomonas sp. PB120 | reverse complement strand
GTCCGGATTTTGCGAACGGCACAAAACCCTGTGGGAGCGGGCTTGCCCGCGAATGGTCTCAAGTCCAACACCAATGCTGCGGCACACGTGTCACTCCGCCTGGCGCAACCGCTTGTAAAGGGTATTACGACTAACCCCCAACCGCCGCGCCAGATACGAAATATTCCCCCCTGCCGCCTGCAACTGCCGATTCAAATCCTCCACATCATTCAAATCAACCGCCAAGGGTTCATCCACTTCGACCGGCTCCATCTCCAGATCGACAAAAAAATCATCCGGCAAATGCTCCGGCCGCACCGGTTGTTCCTCGGCCATGGCCAGCGCCACCTGCATCACGCTGCTGACCTGGCGCAAATTCCCCGGCCACGGATGGCGGCCAAACAACTCCATCACCTCGCGGCTCAATCCAGCCCACTGGCTCGGCTCACGGTGCTGCTCCCACAACCGCTTGAACAGCGCCTGCTTGTCACTGCGTTCGCGCAATGGCGGCAGTTCCAGGGTCAGACCGCCGATCCGGTAATACAGGTCCTCGCGAAACCGCCCGAGCTGGACCTGTTCGCGCAACGAGCGGTTGGTCGCCGAGATGATGCGGATATCCACCGGGAACAGCTCGCTGCTCCCCACCGGTTGTACGCAGCGTTCCTGCAACACCCGCAACAGTCGCGCCTGGGTGGGCAACGGCATGTCGCCGATTTCATCGAGAAAAAGTGTGCCTTTGTCCGCCTTGCGGATCAGCCCGATGCTGCCTTTTTGATTGGCACCGGTAAACGCGCCTTTTTCATAGCCAAAAAGTTCGGACTCCACCAGTTCGGCGGGGATCGCCGCGCAATTGACGGCAATGAATGGTTGTTTGCTTCGCGAACTGGCCTGATGCAGTGCTTTGACAAAGACTTCCTTGCCGACCCCGGTTTCTCCATGGATCAGCAACGGAATGTCTTTCTCCAGCAGCCGCTCGGCCTGCCGCACGGCTTTTTCCACGCGGCTGTCGCCAAAGTGCAGGGTGTTGAGGCTGATGGCAGCCGGGGCGGGCGCTGCCACCGTGGGCTCAGCGAACACCCGTGCCTGAATCGGCGCCTGTTTGGGTCGCTTCAACAGGCACTGGAAGCGGTTGCGCCCGGAGGCCTGCAGGGAGAAGGGCAGGCCATCCGGTTGATTCAGCAGTTCCAGCAGCGAGACCTTGAACAGGCTCTCGACACTGACCCGCGACAGGCTGATGCCCAGCAGATTGTCGGCCCGGCGATTGGCCGACAGCACCTGGCCGCTTTCATCGAAAATCAACAACCCGGCCCATTGGCTGTCGAGGTTGTTCAGCCCGGTGTTGAAGGTCAGTTGAAAATGCTGGCCGTGGAACAGGTTGAGAATCAGCCGGTTCTCCACGGTCTGGCTCATCATCTTGACCATGCCCAGGGTGTGGGACGGCGGCAGGTAGCTGTCGCTGGACACATCCAGCACCGCGATGACCTTGCGTTCGGCATCGAAGATCGGCGCGGCGGAACCGGTCATGAAACGGTTGGCCTTGAGGAAATGTTCATCGTGCTCGATGTGCACCGCCTGCTCGCAGGCCAGCGCGGTGCCGATGGCATTGGTGCCGCTGCAACGCTCCATCCAGCTGGCGCCGGCGCTGAAACCACGGGTCAGTTTTGGTTCGATGAAGCGTTGAGTGCCCCACGAGGTCAGCACCTGGCCCTGATTGTCGGCGAGCATGATCAGGCAATTGGAATTGCTGAGGATGTTCTCGTAGTACGGCAGAACTTCCTGATGGGTGGTCTGCACCAGCGAGTGTTGGCTCTCCAGCAACTGTGCGATGCCCTCGGCCGGCAGTTGATCGAAGGCCGGGGTGCTTTGATGGTCGAGGCCGAACGCGCGACAACGGGACCAGGAGTCCTGGATGATGGCTTCGTGGGAGAGCGGCGAGGCGGGTGCGGCCATGGCAGTCAATCTCTGAGCTTTTATTGTTTTTGTTATGTGTAATTTTTTGAGCCTGGGCAACTCTATAAAACGGTTGGTAGAGTGTTGTTCACTATTGTTCATTGTCAATCGGTGAACTGTTCAGTTGTTCATTTCCGATTGTTCATTTGTGTTCAGCAACGAACGCGACTCTGTAGTCACTTTCGAGGATTTAACGCTAAATCAACAGCTTGCAATTTCTGGCACGAAAGTCGCTCTGTAGCTCCGGTCGCTTGACTCCAATAATAAAAAGGCCGAGCCATGTCACTCACCCTGGAGCATGTCAGCCGTACCGTCGAGGGCCAGACCTGGATCGACGATGCGTGCCTAAGTTTCGAACCCGGTTCCTTCAACGTTTTGCTCGGGCGCACGCTGTCCGGCAAAACCAGTCTCATGCGCCTGATGGCCGGTCTGGACAAGCCCGACAGCGGTCGCATCCTGATGAACGGCGTCGACGTCACCCAGCGCCCGGTGCGGTTGCGCAACGTGTCGATGGTCTATCAGCAGTTCATCAACTACCCGACCATGACCGTCTTCGAGAACATCGCCTCGCCGTTGCGCCAGGCCGGCGTGTCCAACGAGCTGATCCAGAGCAAAGTGCTGGAAACCGCGAAGATGCTGCGCATCGAGAAGTTCCTCAAGCGCTATCCCCTCGAACTCTCCGGTGGCCAGCAACAGCGCACGGCCATGGCCCGGGCGCTGGTGAAGGACGCCGAACTGATCCTGTTCGACGAGCCGCTGGTCAACCTCGACTACAAACTGCGCGAAGAACTGCGCCAGGAAATGCGCGAGCTGTTCAAGGCGCGGCACACCATTGCGATCTACGCCACCACCGAACCCAACGAAGCGCTGGCACTGGGCGGCACCACCACCATCCTGCACGAAGGCCGGGTGATCCAGAGCGGCAAGTCGGCCGAGGTCTATCACCAGCCGCAAACCGTGCTGGCCGCCGAACTGTTCTCCGAGCCGCCGATCAACCTGATGCCGGGACGAATTGCCGGCAACGAGGTCAGTTTCGCCAACTTCGTGCACTTCCCGTTGAACGTCGATTTGCGCCCGGTGGGTGAGGGCGACTTCCGTTTCGGTGTGCGCCCCAGCCATATCTCGCTGGTGCCGAGCAACGACGATGACCTCGAACTGGCGGTGACCGTCGAAGTCGCCGAAATCAGCGGATCGGAAACCTTCCTGCACGTGCGCAACGAACATTTCCTGTTGGTGCTGCACTTGCCCGGCGTGCACGAATACGACGTCGATGCCCCGATTCGCATCTACATCCCGACCCATAAACTCTTTGTGTTCGATGCGCAGGGACGGCTCGTCCAGGCGCCCGGTCGCCGTATCGCGAGGGTTGCCTGATGGCCGAAATCCGTTTGCAGAACCTCGCCCACAGCTACACCCGCACACCGAGCGGTCCGGAGGATTACGCTATCCGCGAGATGGACCACATCTGGGAGCAGGGCGGTGCCTATGCCTTGCTCGGGCCTTCGGGCTGCGGCAAGTCGACGTTGCTCAATATCATTTCCGGGTTGCTCAGCCCGTCTCAGGGCCATGTGCTGTTCGATGGCAAAGCGGTCAACGACCTGACCCCGGAGAGGCGCAACATCGCCCAGGTTTTCCAGTTTCCGGTGGTCTACGACACCATGACGGTGTTCGACAACCTGGCGTTTCCGCTGCGAAATCAGGGCATGGCCGAGGCGAAAATTCACAGCAAGGTGCAGGAAATTGCCGAGGTGCTGGACCTCCAGGCGCTGCTGAGCAAAAAGGCGCGCAACCTCACAGCCGATGAAAAACAGAAAGTCTCCATGGGCCGTGGGCTGGTGCGCGATGACGTGTCGGCGATCCTGTTCGACGAACCGCTGACGGTGATCGACCCGCACTTGAAGTGGAAGCTGCGGCGCAAGCTCAAGCAGATCCACGAGCAGTTCAACATCACCATGGTCTACGTCACCCACGATCAGCTGGAGGCCTCGACCTTCGCCGACAAGATCGCAGTGATGTACGGCGGACAGATCGTGCAGTTCGGCACGCCACGGGAATTGTTCGAACGGCCGAGCCATACCTTCGTCGGCTATTTCATCGGCAGCCCGGGCATGAACCTGATCGAGGTGCAGCCGCAACCGGGTGGCGTCGGATTCGCCTCGACCCATTTGCCATTGTCCGACGCACAGCAGAAACGCATCGCCGAATCCGAGTGGAAAACCCTGAAGGTCGGCATCCGTCCGGAATTTGTTCATGTGTGGGACGAGCCGTTTGACGACGCCATGAAGGCACAAGTCGTACACGTCGAAGACCTGGGCACCTACAAGATCATGACCCTGAACCTCGACGGTGCACCGTTGAAAGTACGCCTGGCGGAAGACAAACCGGTGCCTGAGGGGATCGCGTACATCAGCTTTCCGGCGCAGTGGTTGATGGTCTATGCCGACGATTATTTGCTGGAAGCGCAAGCCAATAATGGAGTGCAGCCATGAACAAGGTGCAGAACAACAAGGCCTGGTGGCTGGTCCTTCCGGTGTTTTTGCTGGTGGCCTTCAGTGCGGTGATCCCGATGATGACCGTGGTCAACTATTCGGTGCAGGACATTTTCGACCAGTCCAGCCGCTACTTCGTCGGGGCCGACTGGTACCGGCAGGTGCTGCTTGATCCACGGCTGCACGACTCGCTGCTGCGTCAGTTCATCTACTCCGGCTGCGTGCTGCTGATCGAAATCCCGCTGGGCATCGCCATCGCCCTGACCATGCCGACCAAGGGGCGCTGGTCTTCGTTGGTGCTGATCATCCTGGCGATACCGCTGCTCATTCCATGGAACGTGGTCGGGACGATCTGGCAGATCTTCGGCCGCGCCGATATCGGGCTGCTCGGGTCGAGCCTCAATGCGATGGGCATCAACTATAACTATGCGGCGAACACCATGGACGCCTGGGTCACCGTGCTGGTGATGGACGTCTGGCATTGGACCTCGTTGGTGGCGCTGTTGTGTTTTTCCGGGCTGCGGGCCATTCCCGACGTGTACTACCAGGCGGCGCGGATTGATCGGGCCTCGGCCTGGGCGGTGTTCCGGCACATCCAGCTGCCCAAGCTCAAGAGTGTGCTGCTGATCGCGGTGATGCTGCGGTTCATGGACAGTTTCATGATCTACACCGAGCCGTTCGTGCTCACGGGCGGCGGGCCGGGGAACGCCACGACCTTCCTCAGCCAGACCCTGACGCAAATGGCCATCGGGCAATTCGACCTCGGTCCGGCGGCGGCTTTCTCGCTGGTGTACTTCCTGATCATCCTGTTGGTGTCCTGGCTGTTTTACACCGCCATGACTCACTCTGACGCCAACCGCTGAGGCCCACCATGAGCAAGAGAAAGCTGATTCCATTGCTGATCTACATCCTGTTCCTGCTGGTGCCGATCTACTGGCTGCTGAACATGTCGTTCAAGAGCAACACTGAAATCCTCAGCGGCCTGACGCTGTTTCCCCAGGATTTCACCTTCCACAACTACAAAGTGATATTCACCGATCCGGCCTGGTACACCGGTTATCTCAACTCGCTGTATTACGTGAGCCTGAACACGGTGATTTCCCTGAGCGTGGCGTTGCCGGCGGCGTACGCCTTCTCGCGTTACCGCTTTCTGGGCGACAAGCACCTGTTCTTCTGGCTGCTGACGAACCGTATGGCACCACCGGCGGTGTTCCTGTTGCCGTTCTTCCAGCTGTATTCCTCGATCGGGCTGTTTGACACGCACATCGCGGTGGCATTGGCGCATTGCTTGTTCAACGTGCCGCTGGCGGTGTGGATTCTTGAAGGCTTCATGTCCGGGGTTCCGAAGGAAATCGACGAAACCGCCTACATCGACGGCTACAGTTTTCCCAAGTTTTTCGTGAAGATTTTCGTGCCGCTGATTGGCTCCGGGATCGGCGTGACGGCGTTTTTCTGCTTCATGTTCTCCTGGGTCGAATTGCTGCTGGCGCGGACGCTGACCTCGGTCAACGCCAAGCCGATTGCGGCGGTGATGACCCGCACGGTGTCGGCGTCGGGTATCGATTGGGGCGTCCTGGCGGCGGCGGGGGTGTTGACCATCCTGCCGGGCATGCTGGTGATCTGGTTTGTACGCAACCACGTGGCCAAGGGCTTTGCCCTGGGTCGGGTCTGAGGAGCAGATGATGGAATGGATGAGTTGGACGGTCCCCACCGCGGCGTTCTTTATCGTCATTGCCCTGATCCTGGTGGGCATGACGACCTGGGAACTGCGTTCGCCGAGCATTCTTCGGCGTGGTTTGTTGCCGATTGCCACCACCCGTGGCGATCGGCTGTTTATCGGTCTTCTCGGCAGCGCCTACCTGCATTTGCTGGTCATCGGCGCTACCGACTGGAGCATCTGGATAGCGTCCGCGTTGTCCCTGGTGTGGCTGTTGGCTGTGATGCGTTGGGGCTAGTCGAATCGCTCGGCAATGTTGCTCCGAAACTCAATAAGGAGGTCTCTATGTTCGACAAAAACAATAAGCTGCGACATAGCATTTCATTGGCAGCCATGCTGGCACTCAGCGGTTTGAGCGCAACGGCCTGGGCCGATGCCTATGAAGAAGCTGCGAAGAAGTGGATCGGCAGTGAGTTCAAGCCGTCCACGCTGACGGCGGATCAGCAGCTCGAGGAACTGAAGTGGTTCATCAAGGCGGCTGAGCCGTTTCGCGGGATGGACATCAAGGTCGTCTCGGAAACCCTGACCACGCACGAATACGAGTCCAAGGTGTTGGCCAAGGCCTTCACCGAGATCACCGGGATCAAGGTTACCCACGACCTGCTGCAAGAAGGCGACGTGGTGGAAAAACTGCAGACCGTGATGCAGTCGGACAAGAGCATCTATGACGGCTGGGTCAACGACTCGGACTTGATCGGTACGCACTTCCGTTACGGCAAGACTGAAGCCATCACCGACCTGATGGCCAATGAAGGTAAAAACTTCACCTCGCCAACCCTGGACCTCAAGGATTTCATCGGCACTTCGTTCACCACCGCGCCCGACGGCAAGCTCTATCAATTGCCCGACCAACAGTTCGCCAACCTGTACTGGTTCCGCGCCGACTGGTTCGAGCGTCCGGAGCTGAAAGCCAAGTTCAAGGAAAAGTACGGTTACGAGCTGGGCGTGCCGGTGAACTGGTCCGCCTATGAAGACATCGCCAAATTCTTCAGTGAAGACGTCAAGGAAATCGACGGCAAGCGGGTTTACGGGCACATGGACTACGGCAAGAAAGACCCGTCCTTGGGCTGGCGTTTCACCGATGCCTGGTTCTCCATGGCGGGTGGTGGCGACAAGGGTTTGCCTAACGGCTTGCCGGTGGACGAGTGGGGCATCCGTGTCGAGGACTGCCACCCGGTCGGTTCCAGCGTGACACGCGGCGGCGACACCAACGGCCCGGCGGCGGTATTTGCCACCACCAAATACGTCGACTGGCTCAAGGCCTACGCACCGCCGGAAGCGGCGGGCATGACCTTCTCCGAGTCCGGCCCGGTACCGTCCCAAGGCAACATCGCCCAGCAGATTTTCTGGTACACCGCGTTCACGGCTGACATGACCAAACCAGGCTTGCCGGTGGTGAACGCCGATGGCACGCCGAAGTGGCGCATGGCACCTTCGCCGCGCGGACCGTATTGGGAGGAGGGCATGAAGCTCGGGTATCAGGACGTGGGTTCCTGGACGTTCATGAAGTCCACGCCTGAGAAACAGAAACTGGCTGCGTGGCTCTATGCGCAGTTCGTGACCTCGAAAACCGTGTCGCTGAAGAAAACCATCGTCGGCCTGACGCCGATCCGTGAGTCGGACATCAACTCGCAAGCGATGACCGACCTGGCACCGAAACTCGGTGGCCTGGTGGAGTTCTACCGCAGCCCGGCCCGCGTGCAATGGACCCCTACCGGGACCAACGTGCCGGACTACCCGCGTCTGGCGCAACTGTGGTGGAGCCACATCGCCGAAGCCGCCAGCGGCGACAAAACCCCGCAACAGGCACTCGATGGTTTGGCCAAGGACCAGGACGCAATCATGTCCCGCCTGGAGCGCTCGAAGGCGCAAGCCGTCTGCGCGCCAAAAATGAACCCCGAGCGCGATGCGCAATACTGGTTCGACCAGCCGGGCGCACCAAAACCGAAACTGGCCAACGAAAAGCCTAAAGGCGAAACCGTGAGCTACAACGAACTGCTGAAGTCGTGGGCAGACGCGCGTAAGTAAAGGCTGGAGTGTGAAAGGCGAACGGCACCGGAAGGTGCCGTTTTTGTTGGTGTCTGGGTTGGCCTCATCGCGAGCAGGCTCACTCCCACAGGTTATGTGCCGTACACAAAATTTGTGGTCACCCACGACCCCTGTAGGAGCGAGCCTGCTCGCGATGAGGCCATCCCTTACACCCAATTTTTCAAGCCGAAAAACATCTCACCACGCGCTGATCTCTGTGGTGGGTAACTGGTTGTGAAGCAGAAACCTCATTTTTGGGCGCCTTCGAAATCATCAAGCATGTCATCAGGCAATGGCGCATCAAAGTCTTCGGGAAGCACCAGTTTGGCTTTCATTGTTCCTAAACGTTGATGATTTAGCTGCTCTTCCGCTATCGCAGGATTCAGCTCCAACACTGCCAATCGTTCGACCGTCTCAGGTTCCAGTTTAGGCAGTTCGACTTTGTGCGTCCGCAGCGTCACCGTGCCTTGGCGCTCTTCGGCCAGGGCTTCGAGGCCGCCCTTCAGTTCACTAAAAATATCCCGTTTCATCATTCGCACCTCTTTCTATTTCTCCATCCAACAGTCATCCAAGGTAGCGCCAAGCGCTCATCGCTGGATGTAGGACAGGGCGGGTAATTCAGCGGGAGCTTTCGGGGATTGTGAAAGGCGTTGATCTCGGAGGTAACAAATCCCACAAACGCAAAAACGGCACCCGAAGGTGCCGTTTCTGTTTACTGCCGAGTATCGCTAAGCGATCAACCCGCCAACCCTGCCTGTTGCACCAGGACCAGCAACGGCTGTGGATACAGGCCGAGGAAGAACGCCAGTACGGCGATGGCCAGCAGCATCACGCCGCCTGCACGTTGTTCCCAGTGCAGTTGCGCATCGTGGCGACGCAGGTTCGGTTCGATCAGGTACAGGGTGACCATCACACGCAGGTAGTAGAAAACGCCGATGGCGCTGCCCAGCACCAGGGAGCCGACCAGCCACCATTGATGGGATTCGACACCGGTGGCGATGATGTAGAACTTGCCGATGAAGCCCGCGGTCAGCGGAATACCGGCCAGGGACAGCATCATCACGGTCAGTACGGCGGTCAGGTACGGACGGCGCCAGAACAGGCCGCGGTATTCGTACAGGGCATCCGCGTCACGGCCGTTGTACGGCGAGGACATCAGGGTGATCACGCCGAACGCGCCGAGGCTGGTGATCACGTAGGTGACCAGGTACACGCCGATAGCTTCCACGGCCAGGCCCTTGCTCGCCACCAGGGCGATCAACAGGTAGCCGAAGTGAGCGATGGACGAGTAACCGAGCAGACGCTTGAGGTTGCTTTGGGTCAGTGCCAGCAGGTTACCGAACAGGATCGACGCGATGGCAATGATGGTCAGCACGTCGCTCAGTACACCGCTGCTCGCCGCTGGCGAGATCTGGAACAGACGCACCATCACCGCGAACACCGCGACTTTCGATGCGGTCGCCAGGAACGCTGCCACCGGTGCCGGAGCACCTTCGTAAACGTCCGGGGTCCAGAGGTGGAACGGTACCAGCGACAGTTTGAACGCCAGACCGATCAGCATCATGCCCAGGCCCAGCTGCGCCAGGGAGCTTGGCAGGCCGGTGGCCGCGAGGGCCTGGCCGATACCGACGAAGCTCAGGCTACCGGAGTCAGCGTAGAGCAGGGCCATACCGAACAACAGGAACGCAGAACCGGCGGCCGACAGCACCATGTACTTGATACCGGCTTCCAGCGAACGCTTGTTGAAGAAGGCATACGCCACCAGACCGTAGACCGGCACCGACAACAGTTCCAGACCGATGAACAACCCGGCCAGGTGCTGCGCGCTGACCAGGACCAGGCCACCGGCGGCGGCCATCAGGATCAGCAGGTACAGTTCTTCGCGGTTGCCCGGGTAACCCGAGCCGCCATCGCCGAGGTAGGCGTGGGCAAGGGTCACACACGCCAGGGTGGCGACCAGGATCAGCGCCATGTACAGACACGCGAAGCTATCGATTTGCAGCAGCGGGGTCACGGCCAGAGGCGCGACCTTCAAGGCTGGCAGGATCGACAGCAGCGCCAGGTTCAGGCCCGCCACGGAAATCAGGAAGGTCTGCGAGTGGTTGCGGCGCCAGGCAATCGCCAGCATCACCACGATGATCGTGGCGCTGGTGATCAACAACGGCGCTAGCGCGATAAAGTGTTGAGTCGTGAATTCCATAGCGCTCTTACCGGGCCGAAGCGAGTTGAGTGAAGGCGGAGCCGAGCCACTGCTGCACGCCATGCATCGTCGCGGCAGAGGTGTCGAGGAACGGCTGCGGGTACACGCCGATGTAAATCAGCAGCGCTGCCAGACCGACCACCATGATCAGCTCGCGACCATCCATGCCATGCAGCACCGCGTCCGATTTGGACGGGCCGAAGTAGGCACGGTGAATCATGATCAGCGAGTAGACCGAACCGAACACCAGGCCGGACGTCGCGATCGCGGTGATCCACGGCGCCGCGGAGAACGTGCCGATCAGGATCAGGAACTCGCCGACAAAGTTACCGGTACCCGGCAAGCCCAGCGATGCCGCAGCGAAGAACAGGCTGATGGCCGGCAGGTAAGCGATCTTCGACCACAGGCCGCCCATTTCACGCATGTCACGGGTGTGAGTGCGTTCGTACAACTGGCCGCTGAGGATAAAGAGTGCCGCGGCCGACAGACCGTGAGCCAGCATCTGCATCACTGCGCCCTGCAGCGCCAGTTGGCTGCCGGAGTAGATGCCGATCAACACGAAGCCCATGTGGGAAACGGAGGAGTAGGCGATCAGACGCTTGATGTCGGTTTGTGCGAACGCGAGGAAGGCACCGTAGAAGATCCCGATCAGACCCAGGGTCATGGCGAACGGCGCGAACTCGGCCGAGGCATTCGGGAACAGCGGCAGGGCGAAACGCAGCAGACCGTAAGCAGCGGTTTTCAACAAGATACCGGCCAGGTCGACCGAACCCGCTGTTGGCGCCTGGGCGTGAGCATCAGGCAGCCAGGAGTGAAACGGCACCACCGGCAGCTTCACCGCGAAGGCGATGAAGAAGCCGAGCATCAGGATGTACTCGGTGGTGAGCGACATCTTGGTTTTCAGCAGGTCGGCGTAGTTGAACGTGATCACGCCGGTGCTGTTGAAGTTGACCAGCACCAGGCCCAGGATCGCCACCAGCATGATCAGGCCGGAAGCCTGAGTGAAGATGAAGAACTTGGTCGCCGCGTAGATCCGGGTTTTCTTGCCGTCCGAAGAACTGTGACCCCAGAGCGCGATGAGGAAGTACATCGGCACCAGCATCATTTCCCAGAAGAAGAAGAACATGAACAGGTCGAGGGCGAGGAACACGCCGACGACACCGCCCAGGATCCACATCAGGTTCAAGTGGAAGAAGCCAACGTGACGCTGGATCTCTTTCCACGAGCAGAGTACCGACAGGATACCCAGCAAACCGGTCAGCAGGATCATCAGCAGCGACAGGCCGTCTAGGGCCAGGTGCACGCTGATGCCGAAACGCTCGATCCAGATGTGCTTGAACTCAAGCGCCCAGGTCGGCTCGGCGCCAGGCGCCGGTGCAAATGAGTAATTACCGTGGGCCCACAGCCAGAGGCCGAGTGCGAGTTCCAGGGTCATGGTCAACAGCGCAATCCAGCGGGGGAGGGTGGCGCCGAAGCGCTCACCCATCCAGCACAGCAGGCCGCCGATGAAGGGGATCAGGATTAGCCAAGGCAGAATCATGACGGGCTCAATTCCTTTCGCAAATTCGCAAGGTTCATATTCAGACCGCTACCAGCACGATGGCGCCGATGACCAGCACGGAGCCGGCTGCCATCGATGCCGCGTACCAACGCAGTTGACCGGTTTCGGTACGGCTCAGGGCGGTGTGACCGCCTTTGGCCATACGCGGGATCAGACCGATGGTCTGGTCGAGCGGGTCTTTGCGCAGTACGTGGCTGATCGCAAGGTATGGCTTGACGAACAGTTTGTCGTAGATCCAGTCAAAGCCCCAGGCAGCGAACCACCAGGCCGAAAGGAAGCGGCCGATGCCGCTGTTGGCGATTGCAGTGACGAAACGACGCTTGCCGAGGAACAGCAGCGCGGCCAGCAGGATACCGGCCAGGGCGATGGCGCCCGACGCGATTTCCAGACTGTGCTTGGCTTCGCCGCCGGCATGGCCGACGCTCTCTGGCAGCACGCCGTGCAGCGGCGGAACGATCATGGCGCCGACGAAGGTCGACAGCACGATCAGCACCGACAGTGGAAGCCAGTGAGCAATACCGTGACCGGCGTGCGCTTCGGTCTTCGCTTCACCGTGGAACGCGATGAAGATCAGGCGGAAGGTGTACAGCGAGGTCATGAACGCACCGACCAGACCGGCGTAGAGCAGACCGTGGTTGCCGCTGGCGAACGCTTCCCAGAGGATTTCGTCCTTGGAATAGAAGCCTGCGGTGACCAGTGGCAAGGCCGAAAGAGCCGCGCCGCCGACGATGAAGCTGGCGTAGGCCAGCGGCAGTTTCTTCCACAGGCCGCCCATCTTGAAGATGTTCTGCTCGTGGTGGCAGGCAACGATCACCGAACCGGACGCAAGGAACAACAGCGCCTTGAAGAACGCGTGGGTCATCAGGTGGAAGATCGCGCCATCCCAGGCACCCACGCCCAGCGCCAGGAACATGTAGCCGATCTGGCTCATGGTCGAGTAGGCGAGGATACGTTTGATGTCGGTCTGCACCAGTGCGGCGAAACCGGCCAGCACCAGGGTCACGCCACCGACGACGCCGACGAGGTGCAGGATGTCCGGCGCCAACGCAAACAGGCCGTGGGTACGGGCGATCAGGTAGACACCGGCGGTCACCATGGTCGCGGCGTGGATCAGTGCCGAAACCGGGGTAGGACCGGCCATCGCATCCGCCAGCCAGGTTTGCAGCGGCAGTTGCGCGGATTTACCGACAGCGCCGCCCAGCAGCATCAGGGTCGCCAGAACGATCCAGAAGTCGCCGACCTTGAAGTGCTCAGGCGCTTTCACCAGCAGTTCCTGGACGTTCAGCGTGCCCAGTTGGGCGAACAGGATGAACAGGCCGATGGCCATGAACACGTCGCCGATGCGGGTCACGATGAAGGCTTTGAGTGCGGCGTTACCGTTGTTGCGGTTGCTGTAGTAGAAACCGATCAACAGGTACGAGCACAGGCCCACGCCTTCCCAGCCGAAGTACAGGAACAACAGGTTATCGCCCAGGACCAGGAACAGCATGCTGGCGATAAACAGGTTGGTGTAGGCGAAGAAGCGCGAGTAACCGTCTTCACCGCGCATGTACCAGGACGCGAACAGGTGGATCAGGAAGCCGACGCCGACCACCACACCGAGCATGGTGACCGACAGGCCATCCAGGTACAGCGCGAAGTTCGGCGTGAAGCCTTCCACCGCCATCCACTGCCACAACACCTGGGTGTAGTGGCCGCCTTCAGGTGGCGCGACGTTGAATTGCCAGATCACGTAAGCCGCGACGATGGCAGACAGGCCGATGGAACCGACGCCAATCAGCGCCGACAGGTTTTCCGAGAAGCGGCCGCGCGAAAACGACAGCAGCAGGAAACCTATGAGAGGGAATACGAAAGTCAGATAGAGAAGATTCATCCGCGCATCTCGCTGGCAGCGTCGATATCGAGAGTGTGGAAGCGGCGGTACAGCTGCAACAGGATCGCCAGGCCAATACTGGCCTCGGCGGCTGCCAGGCTGATCACCAGGATGAACATGATCTGTCCATCCGGCTGCGCCCAGCGGCTACCGGCTACGATGAACGCCAAAGCGGAGGCATTCATCATGACCTCCAGGCTCATCAGCACGAAAAGAATGTTGCGGCGGACCATCAGACCGACCAGACCGAGGCAGAACAGGATGCCGGCGACCGCCAGACCATGCTCCATAGGGATAGCAGGCATCGTCATTGCTCCTTGGCTTCGTTGCGGCCCAGGTGGAACGCCGTGACGGCTGCAGCGAGCAGCAACATCGAGGCGAGTTCGACCACCAGCAGGTAAGGACCGAACAGGCTGATGCCCACGGCCTTGGCGTCTACGGTGGTGTGGCCAACGGCCTGGCCGCTCTGGTGGGAGAACAGCACGTACAGCAGTTCAACCAGCAGCAGGGCGCCGAGAATGACCGGGCCGAGCCAGATGCCGGGCTTGAGCCAGACGCGCTCTTGCTGAACCGAGGCCGGGCCCAGGTTCAGCATCATCACCACGAACACGAACAGCACCATGATGGCGCCAGCGTAGGCGATCACTTCCAGTACACCGGCGAACGGTGCGCCGAGGGCAAAGAACGTCATCGCGACGGCGATCAACGAAATGATCAGGTAGAGCAGGGCGTGCACAGGGTTGGTGTGAGTGATCACGCGAAGCGTGGACACCACTGCGATACCCGATGCGAAATAGAAAGCGAATTCCATCTTTCTTCCTTAAGGCAGCAAGCTCTTCACGTTGATCGGTTCGGCTTCGTTCTGCGCGGAGCCTTTCGGCTTCCCGGCAATCGCCATACCTGCAACACGATAGAAGTTGTAATCAGGGTTTTTGCCGGGGCCGGAGATCAACAGATCTTCTTTCTCGTAAACCAGGTCCTGACGTTTGAACTCGGCCATCTCGAAATCCGGTGTCAGCTGGATCGCGGTAGTCGGGCAGGCTTCCTCGCAGAGGCCGCAGAAAATGCAGCGCGAGAAGTTGATGCGGAAGAAGTCCGGGTACCAGCGACCGTCTTCGGTTTCAGCTTTCTGCAGCGAGATGCAGCCGACCGGGCAAGCCACGGCGCACAGGTTGCAGGCTACGCAACGCTCTTCGCCATCAGGGTCGCGGGTCAGGACGATACGGCCACGGTAGCGCGGCGGCAGGTACACGGCTTCTTCCGGGTACTGCAGCGTGTCACGCTTGCGGAAGGCATGGCCGAAGATCATCACCAGGCTGCGAAGCTGGGTGAAGAAGCCATGCACGATGTCAAAAATGTACTTCATGATTCTCTATCCTCACTGAGCCGCGACGGCGGGCGTGTTGAGCAACACGATCGCAGCGGTCACCAGCATGTTGACGAGGGTCAGCGGCAGGCAGAACTTCCAGCTGAAATCCATCACTTGGTCATACCGTGGGCGCGGGATCGAGGCGCGCAGCAGGATGAAGATCATGATGAAGAACGCGGTTTTCAGCGCGAACCAGATGAACGGGATCTGCGGCAGAATATCGAACGGACCGTGCCAGCCACCGAAGAACAAGGTCACCAGCAGCGCCGAAATCAACACGATGCCGATGTACTCGCCGACGAAGAACATGCCCCATTTCATGCCGGCGTATTCAATGTGGTAACCGTCGGCCAGTTCCTGCTCCGCTTCCGGCTGGTCGAACGGGTGACGGTGAGTCACGGCGACGCCGGCGATGAAGAAGGTCAGGAAACCGAAGATCTGCGGAATGATGAACCACAGGTTCTGCGCTTGGTATTCAACGATGTCGCGCATGTTGAACGAGCCGACCTGGATCACGATGCCCATCAGCGACAGGCCCATGAACACTTCGTACGACACGGTCTGTGCCGAGGCCCGCAAGCTGCCCAGCAGGGCGAACTTGTTGTTACTCGACCAGCCGGCGAACAACACCGCGTAGACCGACAGACCGGCCATGGCGAAGAAGAACAGGATGCCGATGTTGATGTCCGCGACGCCCCAGGTCGGGGTGATCGGGATGATCGCGAAGGCAATCAGCAGGGCGCTCATGGCCACGACCGGTGCCAGGGTGAAGATCATCTTGTCGGCGAACGGCGGGGTCCAGTCTTCCTTGAAGAACATCTTGATCATGTCGGCCGCGATCTGGAACGCGCCGAACGGGCCGACGCGGTTAGGACCGTAACGGTCCTGCCAGAGGGCGAGCAGACGACGCTCGACCCAGCTCAGCAGCGCGCCGCACACCACCACGGCGAGCAGAATCACGATGGCCTTGAGGACCGCGATGATCACGTCAATCACTTCAGGCGTGAACCAGGTCATTGAGCTGCCTCCTGCAGACCGTCAACGGATTTGCCAAAGATCGCCGGCGGAATGCCTGCGATACCGGCTGGCAATGCGACCAGGCCAGCACCCAGCTCTTCGTTGATGCGCAGCGGCAGACGCAGGGTCTGGCCGGCAACGTTCAAGCTGAGCAGGGCACCGTCGTTGACGCCCAGGCGGTCGGCTTCGGACTTGGCCAAGGCGACGTAGGCAGCCGGGATGCGTTCCTGCACCGGTGCGGCTTTCGAGGAGTTCTCTTCGCTGCCGAGCAGGTGGAAGAACGGCACGACCTGCCAGGTACCCGGTGCCGGGTTGAACGCGCGCGGTACAGCGGCGAACCAGTTCAGCGCATCACCATTGCTTTCGATCAGGCGGGTGCCCGGGTCGCCAGCGCGGATGTGACCACCGACTTCGTCCTGGAACTTGTTCCAGGCTTGCGGCGAGTTCCAGCCCGGAGACCAGGCGAATGGCACTTGCTGACGCGGTTCGGCCGAACCCGAGTAACCTTCCATGGAGAAGGCGAACGCGGTGTCCTTGTCCTGCGGGGTACGCGGTTCGTGCACGCTGATGTCGGCGCGCATGGCGGTACGACCGGAGTAACGCAGCGGTTCACGGGCCAGTTTCATGCCCTTGATGCGGAACGCTGCGGACGGTGCGGCGTCAACGATGCGGTTCAGTTGCGGCGTGCTGGCAGCCACGGCAGCGGTGACGTGGTCCAGTTGGGTCCAGTCGATCGGCTGGTTCAGCAGGGTTGCGCGCAGGGCATGCAGCCAGCGCCAGCCTTCGTGAACCAGGATGCTCGCGTCCATGTACTTCGGATCGAACACCTGGAAGAAGCGCTGGGCGCGGCCTTCCTGGCTGACCAGGGTACCGTCGCCTTCGGCGAAGCTGGCGGCTGGCAGAACCAGGTGCGCGCGATCGCTGGTGGCGGTCTTCTGATGGTCTGCCACGATCACCACTTTCGCGGCGGTCAGGGCAGCATCGACCTTGGCCTTGTCGGTACGGGTGTACAGATCGTTTTCCAGCACGACGATGGCGTCGGCCTTGCCATCGATCACCGCTTGCAGCGCGGCGTCGATCGATTCACCACCGAGCATGGCCAGGCCGAGGCTGTTGGCCTCTGGCACGATCAGGCTGATGGAACCGTTCTTCTCGCGCAGCTTCAGGGCTTTGGCGATGTTCGCGGCCGCTTCGATCAGGGCTTTGGAGCCCAGGGACGTACCGGCGATGATCAGCGGACGCTTGGCGGCGAGCAGGGCGTCGGCAATGCGCTTGGCCAGTTCGAGGGCTTCGGCATCGAGGCCTTCAACGGCTGGAGCGCTGGCGTCGAGGGCGTGAGCCACGGCGAAACCGATGCGGGCCAGGTCGTCAGGAGCGGCGTGAACGCACTCTTCGGCGATGTCGTCGAGCTTGGTTTCAGCCAGGCTGGCGATGAACAGCGGGTTTAGCTCGTGCTGACCGATGTTCTTAACCGCGGCGTCGAGCCAAGGCTGGACGCGCATGGCGTCGGCCATGTCTTCGGCTTTGCCCTTGACCGATTGACGCAGGGACAGCGCCATACGGGCGGCGGTCTGGGTCAGGTCTTCGCCGAGGACGAAGATCGCATCGTGGTCTTCGATGTCGCGCATGTTCGGGATTGGCAGCGGGCTGTCTTTCAACACCTGCATGACCAGGCGAATGCGTTCCAGCTCGGCCGCTTCGATACCGGAGTAGAAGTGCTCGGCACCCACCAGTTCGCGCAACGCGTAGTTGCTTTCGAGGCTGGCGCGAGGCGAACCGATACCGACAATGTTGCGACCGCGCAGCAGGTCAGCAGCTTTGTCCAGTGCTTCGTCGAGGCTCAGCTTGGTGCCGTTGGCCAGCAATGGCTGACGCGGGCGGTCTTCGCGGTTGACGTAGCCATAGCCGAAACGGCCACGGTCGCACAGGAAGTACTGGTTGACCGAACCGTTGAAGCGGTTTTCGATCCGGCGCAGTTCACCGTAGCGTTCGCCAGGGGAGATGTTGCAACCGCTGGAGCAGCCATGGCAGATGCTCGGCGAGAACTGCATGTCCCACTTGCGGTTGTAGCGCTCGGAGTGAGTCTTGTCGGTGAACACACCGGTCGGGCAGACCTCGGTGAGGTTGCCGGAGAACTCGCTTTCCAGGGTGCCGTCTTCAACGCGACCGAAGTACACGTTGTCGTGGGCGCCGAACACGCCGAGGTCGGTGCCGCCGGCGTAGTCCTTATAGAAGCGCACGCAGCGATAGCAAGCGATGCAGCGGTTCATTTCGTGGGAAATGAACGGGCCCAGTTGCTGGTTCTGGTGAGTACGCTTGGTGAAGCGATAACGGCGCTCGTTGTGGCCGGTCATCACCGTCATGTCTTGCAGGTGGCAGTGACCGCCTTCTTCACAGACCGGGCAGTCGTGAGGGTGGTTGGTCATCAACCATTCAACGACGCTGGCGCGAAACACTTTCGCTTCTTCGTCGTCGATGGAGATCCAGCTGCCGTCGGTGGCGGGGGTCATGCAGGACATGACGATCCGACCACGCTTGTCGTTCTCGTCGGTGTACTGCTTGACCGCGCACTGGCGGCAAGCGCCAACGCTGCCTAGGGCTGGGTGCCAGCAGAAATACGGGATATCGAGGCCTAGCGACAGACATGCCTGTAACAGGTTGTCTGCCCCATCGACTTCGAGCTCTTTGCCGTCTACGTGGATAGTGGCCATGGTTCAAAGTTCTTCGTTGGCCCGGTGTCAGCGGGCGTGGCTAATGGAATCTTGTTGCTCGCGTGAATCAACACAGCCGTTCAAGGCGTCATCACACGAGAAGGCGAAGGGCACGGACCCTTCGCCTTTTTAAGCGTTTACGCGCCGACTACGATCGGCCGTGCCAGAGGCGGGACGACGGCGCTGGTAGGCGCGATGCCGGCTTCGAACTCATGGCGGAAGTATTTGATTGCGCTGCCCAACGGCTCCACGGCGCCCGGTGCGTGAGCACAGAAGGTCTTGCCTGGGCCGAGGAAACCGACCAGACCCAGCAGGGTCTCGATATCGCCGGCTTGCCCTTCACCGTTCTCGATCGCGCGCAGAAGCTTGACGCTCCATGGCAGACCGTCACGGCACGGGGTGCAGAAGCCGCAGGATTCGCGGGAGAAGAACTCTTCCATGTTGCGCAGCAGGGACACCATGTTGACGCTGTCATCCACAGCCATGGCCAGGCCGGTACCCATGCGGGTGCCCACTTTGGCGATGCCGCCGGCGTACATTTGTGCGTCGAGGTGTTCCGGCAACAGGAAACCGGTACCGGCGCCGCCTGGCTGCCAGGCCTTGAGCTTGAAGCCGTCGCGCATGCCGCCGGCGTAGTCTTCGAACAGCTCGCGACCGGTGATGCCGAATGGCAATTCCCACAGGCCCGGGTTCTTGACCTTGCCGGAGAAGCCCATGAGCTTGGTGCCCATGTCTTCACTGCCTTCGCGCGACAACGATTTGTACCAGTCCACGCCGTCGGCAATGATCGCCGGCACGTTGCACAGGGTTTCGACGTTGTTTACGCACGTCGGCTTGCCCCACACGCCAACGGCGGCAGGGAAGGGCGGCTTGGAGCGCGGGTTGGCGCGGCGGCCTTCGAGGGAGTTGATCAGTGCGGTTTCTTCACCGCAGATGTAACGCCCGGCACCGGTGTGGACGAACAGCTCGAAATCGAAGCCGCTGCCCAGGATGTTCTTGCCCAGCAGGCCCGCTGCCTTGGCTTCTTCCACGGCACGGTTCAGGTGCTTGGCAGCGGTGGTGTATTCGCCACGCAGGAAGATGTAGCCACGGTAGGTTTTCAGCGCGCGAGCACTGATCAGCATGCCTTCGATCAGCAGATGGGGCAGTTGCTCCATCAGCATGCGGTCTTTCCAGGTGTTCGGCTCCATTTCATCCGCGTTGCACAGCAGGTAGCGGATGTTGATGGATTCGTCCTTGGGCATCAGGCCCCACTTCACGCCCGTGGGGAAGCCTGCACCGCCGCGACCCTTGAGGCCGGCGTCTTTCACGGTCTGGACGATGTCGTCCTGCGCCATGTCGGCGAAAGCTTTGCGCGCCGCCGCGTAACCGTTCTTGGCCTGGTACTCGTCGAGCCAGACAGCTTCGCCGTCGTCACGCAGGCGCCAGGTCAGCGGGTGAGTCTCGGCCGAACGCTTGATGCGGTTGGCAGGACCGAAGGAAGTCAGGGTCATACGTAGCCCTCGAGCAATTTGGCAACGCCGGCAGGCTGCACATCACCGAAAGTGTCGTCGTCGATCATCAGCGCCGGCGCCTTGTCGCAGTTGCCGAGGCAGCAAACCGGCAGCAGGGTGAAACGACCGTCGGCGGTGGTCTGGCCCAGGCCGATCCCCAGATTGCTCTGGATTTCACTGACAACCGATTCATGGCCGCCGATGAAGCAGACCATGCTGTCGCAGACGCGAATGATGTGACGGCCGACCGGTTGACGGAAGATCTGGCTATAGAATGTCGCCACACCTTCAACGTCGCTCGCCGGGATGCCGAGGATCTCGCCGATGGCGTAGAGCGCGCCATCAGGCACCCAGCCACGTTCCTTCTGGACGATCTTCAGGGCTTCGATAGACGCCGCGCGCGGGTCTTCGTAGTGATGCAACTCGTGCTCGATGGCCGAGCGCTCGGTTTCACTCAAGGTGAAACGGTCTGTCTGGATAAGCGTGCTGTTCATGCTTAGCGGTCCACGTCGGCCATAACGAAATCGATACTACCCAGGTACGCAATCAAGTCCGCGACCATGCTGCCTTTGATCACCGAAGGGATCTGCTGCAGGTGCGGGAAGCTTGGGGTACGAATCCGGGTGCGGTAGCTCATGGTGCCGCCATCGCTCGTCAGGTAATAACTGTTGATGCCCTTGGTCGCTTCGATCATCTGGAAGGATTCGTTGGCCGGCATGACCGGGCCCCACGAAACTTGCAGGAAGTGCGTGATCAGGGTCTCGATGTGCTGCAGCGTGCGCTCTTTCGGCGGCGGCGTGGTCAGCGGGTGATCCGCCTTGTACGGGCCTTCCGGCATGTTGCGCATGCACTGGTCGATGATCTTGATGCTCTGGCGCATTTCTTCGACGCGCACGATGCAACGGTCATAGGCATCGCCATTGGCGGCCAGCGGCACTTCGAATTCGAAGTTCTCGTAACCGGAGTAAGGGCGGGCTTTGCGCAGGTCGAAATCGCAACCGGTCGAACGCAGGCCTGCACCGGTGACCCCCCATTCGAAGGCCTCTTTGGTGTTGTAGGCGGCGACGCCGATGGTCCGGCCACGCAGGATGCTGTTGTCCAGTGCGGCTTTCTGGTACTCGTCCAGACGCTTTGGCATCCACTCGACGAAGTCTTTCACCAGTTTTTCCCAGCCGCGTGGCAGGTCGTGCGCGACGCCGCCGATGCGGTACCAGGCCGGGTGCAGTCGGAAACCGGTAATGGCTTCGATCACCGTGTACGCCTTCTGACGGTCGGTGAACGTGAAGAACACCGGGGTCATGGCACCGACGTCCTGGATGTAAGTCCCCAGGAACAGCAGGTGGCTGGTGATCCGGAAGAACTCGGCCATCATGATGCGGATGACGTCGACCTTTTCGGGCACCTTGATGCCGGCCAGCTTCTCGACCGAGAGCACGTACGGCAGGTTGTTCATCACGCCGCCGAGGTAATCGATACGGTCGGTGTACGGGATGAAGCTGTGCCAGGACTGACGCTCGGCCATCTTCTCGGCACCACGGTGGTGGTAACCGACGTCGGGCACGCAGTCGACGATCTCTTCACCGTCCAGCTGCAGGATGATGCGGAACGCACCGTGCGCGGAAGGGTGGTTGGGACCGAGGTTGAGGAACATGTAGTCCTCGTTCGCACCGGAACGCTTCATGCCCCAGTCTTCAGGTTTGAAGCGCGCGGCTTCTTCCTCAAGCTGTTGCTTGGCCAGGTTCAGGGTGAACGGGTCGAACTCGGTGGCACGGGCCGGGAAGTCCTTGCGCAGCGGGTGACCTTCCCAGGTCGGCGGCATCATGATGCGGGTCAGGTGCGGGTGGCCGGCAAAGTCGATGCCGTACATGTCCCACACTTCACGCTCGTACCAGTTGGCGTTCGGCCAGAGACCGGTGACGGTCGGTACGCTGAGGTCGCTCTCGGACAGGGCGACCTTGATCATCACGTCACTGTTACGTTCGATCGACATCAAGTGATAGAACACGGTGAAGTCGGCGCCGCTTGGCAGCCCTTGACGCTTGGTACGCAGGCGCTCGTCCACGCCGTGCAGGTCATAGAGCATGACGTACGGCTTGGGCAGGTTGCGCAGGAAGGTCAGGACTTCGACGAGTTTGGCACGGGCAACCCAAAGCACCGGCATGCCGGTGCGGGTAGGCTGGGCGGTGAACGCCTCGGGGCCAAAACGGTTGTTCAGTTCGACGACCACATCCTGGTCGTCTGCCTTGTAAGGCGGGATGTACAGAGCACTGCCTGTAGTCATGGTTATTTATCGCTTTCGGTCAACGTAAAGAATGAAGCCAGTGTCTCGTTCTATTAAAGAAGCAGATCTGGATCAGACTTCGTCGGGGCTGCGCAGGTTGGTGACTGCGATTCGCTGTTCGCGGCGCTTTTCCTTTTCGGAAGGCATCTCGGCGCGATAAACGCCTTGATCACCAACGACCCAGGAAAGCGGACGACGCTCCTGTCCAATCGACTCCTGCAACAGCATCAAGCCTTGCAGAAAAGCTTCGGGACGGGGCGGGCAGCCAGGCACGTAGACGTCCACGGGCAGGAACTTGTCCACCCCTTGAACGACAGAGTAGATGTCGTACATGCCACCGGAGTTGGCGCACGAACCCATGGAGATAACCCATTTAGGCTCGAGCATTTGCTCGTAGAGACGCTGAATGATCGGCGCCATCTTGATGAAGCAGGTACCGGCGATAACCATGAAATCCGCCTGGCGCGGCGATGCCCGGATAACCTCGGCGCCAAAGCGCGCGATGTCGTGGGGCGCCGTGAAGGCGGTGGTCATTTCCACGTAGCAGCACGAAAGACCGAAGTTATACGGCCACAGGGAGTTCTTGCGCCCCCAGTTGATCGTGCCGTTAAGCACGTCTTCGAGCTTGCCCATGAAGATGTTTTTGTGGACTTGATCTTCTAACGGATCGGAAACGGTTTCCCGTTCGCCAATCGGATACTGCTCGTTAGGAGCATCGGGGTCGATCCTGGTGAGATTGTATTGCATTGCCAAAGCCTCATTGTTTCAGCTTCGCCTGCCGCTTGCGACGAGCTTCCGGAGCCCAGTCAAGGGCGCCCACTCGGAACAGGTAGACAAGACCTGCCAACAGAATTGCTATGAAAACGAGAGCTTCGACGAATCCGGTCCAGCCGCTTTCGCGGACGGACACAGACCATGCAAAGAGAAAGAGGGCTTCGATATCGAAGATCACGAAGAGCATCGCGACCAGATAGAATTTGGCTGAGAGCCGCAAGCGGGCGCCACCTGTAGGTAGCATGCCCGACTCGAACGGTTCGTTTTTGCTGCGGCCCCAGGCTTTTGACCCGAGGAGGCTGGATACACCGAGCATGAAGGCACAGAGGCCGACAACGCCCAGAAGGAAAATGGCAAAGCCCCAGTTGTGGGCCATGAGTCCTGTCGCTTCGGGCATGCTGGTAATCCTTAACAGAGAGCAAAGGTCTCTGAGCTTGAAAAAGAAACAAAGCAGTGACGATATGTCGCAGCAATCAATCCCGCTGATTTTATGGCACAACACCCTGCAAGTAAAATTCAGATAGCGAAATTATTTAATGGAATAAGGACATAGCGAGCGTCAAAAGCGCCGCAGGCCTTGCGTTGCGGGCATTAGCCGGCTTTTTGGGAAATATGTTTTGTAGGGAATGTAACGAACATAGTTTTCGCTAAATGATAATCAATATTGTTTGAGGTGGTTTTTAAACTGTTTAACGGGTGGGCGCGCAGGAAGTTGTCTTATATAGCGATTAAAGCAAGTAGCGGACGAAGAGTTTTTACCGAATTTTCCTGTCGCTGATGTCGCTCCGGATCAATGTTTTTCCGGATCGTCATCACCCCCTGTAGGAGCGAGCTTGCTCGCGATGGTGGTCAACGATGGCGCTTGGGTTCTGACACCCCGCGGCGCCCTCAGGTGCATCGCGAGCAGGCTCGCTCCTACAAGGGTTTGGTGGTGTTTGTTGAATCGCGCGCAAAAAAACGCCCCGAACCAGTCGGGGCGTCAGATGTGCGACGTTGCGGTTAGCTTTCTATCCGGTCCGCAACGGCCGTTTGCTCAGGTGAAGCAGATCAGTGGAACTGTTCTTCTTCAGTCGAACCGGTCAGCGCGGTTACCGAAGACGAGCCGCCCTGAATCACGGTGGTCATGTCGTCGAAGTAGCCGGTGCCCACTTCCTGTTGGTGAGCCACGAAGGTGTAACCCTTGGAGGCGTCAGCGAATTCCTGCTCTTGCAGCTTCACGTAGGCAGTCATGTCGTTGCGGGCGTAGTCGTGCGCCAGGTTGAACATGCTGTGCCACATGTTGTGAATGCCGGCCAGGGTGATGAACTGGTGCTTGTAACCCATGGCGGACAGTTCGCGCTGGAACTTGGCGATGGTCGCGTCGTCCAGGTTTTTCTTCCAGTTGAAGGAAGGCGAGCAGTTGTACGACAGCAGTTGGTCCGGGTATTCCTTTTTGATCGCTTCAGCGAAGCGACGAGCCTCGTCCAGGTCTGGCTTGGCGGTTTCGCACCAGATCAGGTCGGCGTACGGAGCGTAAGCCAGGCCGCGGGCGATTGCCTGGTCCAGGCCAGCGCGCACTTTGTAAAAGCCTTCCTGAGTACGTTCGCCAGTCACGAACGGCTGGTCGTACGGGTCGCAGTCAGACGTCAGCAGGTCAGCGGCGTTCGCGTCAGTACGTGCCAGGATGATGGTCGGCGTGCCGGCAACGTCAGCTGCCAGGCGGGCAGCGGTCAGCTTCTGTACGGCTTCCTGGGTTGGAACCAGTACCTTGCCGCCCATGTGGCCGCATTTTTTCACGGAAGCCAGTTGGTCTTCGAAGTGAACGCCGGCGGCGCCTGCTTCGATCATGCTCTTCATCAGCTCGTAAGCGTTCAGTACGCCGCCGAAACCAGCTTCAGCGTCAGCCACGATTGGCGCGAAGTAGTCGATATAGCCTTCGTCGCCCGGGCCTTTGCCGGCTTTCCACTGGATCTGGTCAGCACGACGGAACGAGTTGTTGATGCGCTTGACCACGGTTGGAACCGAGTCCACCGGGTACAGCGACTGGTCCGGGTACATCGATTCGGCGGAGTTGTTATCCGCAGCTACTTGCCAGCCCGACAGGTAGATGGCCTGGATGCCCGCTTTAACTTGCTGTACAGCCTGGCCGCCAGTCAGGGCGCCCATGCAGTTGACGAAATCTTTGTCAGGACGGAAGGATGGCTTGGCGCCCTGGGTGACCAGGTTCCACAGCTTCTCGGCGCCGAGTTTTGCAAAGGTGTGCTCAGGTTGAACCGAGCCACGCAGGCGGACGACGTCAGCAGCGGAGTAAGCGCGTGTCACGCCTTTCCAGCGTGGGTTTTCAGCCCAGTCTTTTTCGAGGGCTGCAATTTGCTGTTCGCGTGTCAGTGCCATGGAGATAAACCTCGTCGCGTCTTATACGGAAAGTTGTGATGCGGTGGACAATTCGTGCGCTCGCAGACCAGAAGCTTAGGCGGTCAAGTCGGATTCGGCGGGGGTGGCGACGGGATGAACGATGGGCTCGAGGGGAAGTGAGCAGGTAAGGGCGAACTGGCGAGCACATTCGGGCGTCGTGGGCCTTCATGAACACTTCAGTGTGATGCCGTGTTTACCTAAATACGCTTCCGTCCCTCGGGACAACTTCGTTCCAGTCGGCAACCTCGTCAAACACACCTTGTGGGCGGTACAGACACGAAGCGGTTCGCGGGGTAGGTGCGAACATCGCCTCGAAGGCCCTTGCCAGGGCCCCTGATTAGCGGGAGCGAGGCCATCATGCCTTTGCTTTTTTCGATCGTCAAACGTTTTGTAGTGCTTTTTTTCGAGCACTACATCTTTGGTCTAATACGACTAATCAGTCAGTATTTGGTGGTTTAGTCCAAAGTGTCGACTTTGACCCGCAGCGTCATGTCGTCCCGGCCCTGAGTCGCGTAGCTGCGGGTCTGGCTCTGTTTGTCGGCCTGGGTCTGGCGGTTCACGCCCGCCAGGGTGATCCACTCGCCCACCCGGCCTGTGACAGTTGTGTCGGTGCTTTGCACGTTCACTACATCGGGACGTTCCTGGCTCATCCGGTCACGGTTGGTACTGATCGACAAGTGAACGATCTCGCCGGTGATGCTGGCGGTGACGTAGAAACCCTGGGTGACATTGCGGTATTCGGTCTGGCTGCGCAGATCGCCGTAGGAGTCGGTCTGCGAGCTGGTCAGTGGCACGCTTTGACCGACCTGAATCAGCGCGGGCGCGCCTTCGCTGGCCTGAACCTGCTGGATGCCGCCGTCGCGACTGTCGGTGCTGCGATTGATGATCCGTGTCTGGTTCGGTTTCGCCCCGTTGACCGAATAACCCTGATCGCCCTGGAAGTTGTTTTCGCTGGTGTCGACGGTGATCAGCAAGCGTTTTGGTTGAGTGTCGAGTTGCGAGATAAGCGCTTTAAGTTCGTCGATCTTGCGTTGATCGGCGTTGACGATCAGCTGATTACCGTAGGCGCTGACCTGGCCCTCCTTGCCGATGAAATCCTGCGCCATCGGCAGCATGTCGGCGCTGGTGTGGTAGTTCAGCGGCACGATCTCGGTGGCTGCCATGACCGAAAAACTGCAGGTCAGCATCAACGTGGTGAGCAGGGTGCGTAGGGACATGTCCGTTATCTCCGACTTTGAATGTCTTGATCTGTAGGAGCAAGCTTGCTTGCGATAGTCGTTAACGATAGCGCTGGAAGCCTGACACCCCGCGGCGTTCACGCGACCATCGCGAGCAGGCTCGCTCCTACAGGTAATTTGATATTGGCAGTTTGTCGGCCCGGCGTGGGGCAAGTTGAATCGTAGACAGCAAAACGCCCCGTCATCCGAAGATGGCGGGGCGTTTTGTGATGGAGCGTGCATTTGTGGCGAGGGAGCTTGCTCCCGCTGGGCTGCGCAGCGGCCCCAAATTTTCAGGGCC